>JBCCPK010000004.1:0-300000 GCA_039024915.1 Pseudomonadota bacterium | reverse complement strand
AGCTCTTAGACCCGGTCAGCCTGCTGGCCGGGTTTTTCGCACGTACGCTTGAACAACAGATAAGGGCCAGCGTGCTGGGTTTGCTTGGTCATCAACACGCCCCAAGAAACACGCCCCAAGAAACACGCCCCAAGACGGTCTTCGGAAAAAAATCTCCGACACAACAAAAAAAGTTCAGGGACCTGTCGATTGGCAGCTGCCTCATTCGTCATGGCTGTGAAAGCGCGGGGGAACCAACACACGCTTTCACGATCGAAAAGGCCCCTCAGGCCAAACACAGCTAGGAGTAAAAGCCATGACCTTCACGACCATCGCAGCCATCGCGGCCAGCCTTATCGCCCTTGCAGCCATCGCACCTTTTGCACTGCCAAGCAGCAAAACCGTCGAGCGCACGGCAATCGTCGACGCAGACCCCTCGGACATCTATGCGCTGCTGGCAAGCACGCAAGGCTTCCAGACCTTCAACCCTTACCGAGACACCGATCCCAATCTCGCAATCACGCCGATGGGTCCAGAGGCCGGAATTGGTGCGGCCTTCGCGTTCAAGGGTAAAGAAGGGGAAGGCACGCAGACGATCACGCGCCTTGAGGAGAACACCGAAGTTGAAATGCTGATCGACCTTGGTGCCATGGGCCAGCCCGTGCAGACCTTCACACTAAACGCCCACGCAGACGGGACACAGATTGTCTGGTCCGTTGAAAGTGAGTTCGGCCTCAATCCGATCGGACGGGTGTTTGGGCTGTTCATGGATGGCATGTTGGGCCCGATCTACGAGCGTGGCTTATCCAACCTCGCAAACGTGGTCGCCGAGCCGGCCTGATCACCACGCCAGACAACGGCCGGGCACTCTCGCCCGCGCTGCTCAACACTTCTACGATTAAGGATCAGACCCATGCGGTACACGTTTTTTCTCTACAACAACGAAGCCGACTTCGCCGACGCAAGCGAAGACGATATGCAGCAGTCCATGCAAGCGTTCGGCGCCTACATCGGCGCTCTCAAACAGGCCGGTGTTCTCGTCGAGACCGATTGGCTGCAGCCCTCCCCCACGGCCACGACCATCACCTTGAAAGGCGGCGAAAAGCGAGTGCAAGATGGGCCGTATGCTGAGACCAAAGAGCAGCTAGGGGGCTTCTTTGTCATTGATGTTGCCGATCTCGATGCGGCCCTTGAATGGGCTGAGAAATGCCCATCGGTGCATTACGGCATCATCGAAGTACGGCCGTCTGCCATGCCAGAGGGACGAAACGGCGCCTAAACCCCGAGCAGCTGTGGCCGGCGGATGACGGCCTTGAACCTTCCGCCGACCGCCGCCCCGTTCAACACCGTCGACCAGGTGGCACGCACCGCTTATGGCCGCCTGGTCGCCGTCCTTGCCAAGAGAACCGGCGACATTGCAGCCGCCGAGGACGCAATCGCCGATGCGTTCTCAAGGGCCTTGGTTCGCTGGCCCGAAGACGGCATCCCGTCCAACCCAGAAGGCTGGCTTCTGACGGTGGCACATAACCGCGAAAACGACCGGCTTCGTTCAAGTGCACACAAAACGTCATTGGCCGGTGATACGCTTGAAGACATGGAGCGCCGCTCCGATGCGGCCATCGCAAAGACAATGCAAACGCTGACCACGGACAGCCTTCCCGATGAACGTCTCAAACTGATGTTTGTGTGTGCACACCCGGCAATCGATGAAACGGTACGGACCCCGCTGATGCTCCAAACGGTCCTGGGAGTTGAGGCCGCGGACATTGCAGCTGCCTTCGCTGTACCGACCTCGACCATGGCGCAGCGTCTGGTGCGGGCCAAGAGAAAGATCAAGCAAGCCGGCATCCCTTTTGAGGTTCCGGGTCGGGATGCACTCGACGAGCGGCTCGAATACGTTCTGGAGGCAATCTACGGTGCTTACGCAAGCCAATGGCTCCTGTCGGACAACCCCGACACCGAAAACGCACGTGATCTTTGTGATGAGGCACTTTTCCTTTCCGACCTTCTGGTGGAATGCATGCCCGACCATGCCGAAGCGCTAGGGCTTGCATCGCTGCTTTGGTTCATCCGCTCGCGCAGCGCCGTCAGGGTTAGTGTCGACGGCGAGCTGGTGCCCATAAGCGTACAGGACTGCGCAGGCTGGGATCGCTTGGCCTTAGCCCGCGGGCACGCGTTACTGAACAGAGCCAGCGCTTTTGGGCAGATTGGCCGGTTTCAACTTGAGGCGGCCATTCAATGTGTGCATGCGGATCGCAAACGCACCGGCGAGACAGACTGGCCCGCCATCGTACAACTGTACCAGGGTTTGCTTTCGCAGGTTCCGACCTTGGGAGCTGCCGTCGCCCATGCAGCAGCGGTTGGGGAAGCCTTCGGTCCACAAGCAGGCCTGAACGCTCTCGATCGACTTGATCAAGATGCCTTGCTGACGTTTCAGCCAGCATGGGCGACCCGGGCTCACCTGTTGTCACAAGGGGCAAGTGATTCGGCTACCTTGGCCGCTTTTGAAGGGGCAATCGCCCTGACGCGGGACCCAGCGACGCGCGCGTACCTCACTCGAAAAGCAAAAAAATGTAAGCCGACGTAACGACAAGCGGGCGGTTTCACTCCCGGGCATCGAAAAACCGGTTGATTGGCTGGGCAAAGTAAGGGTTATTGTCTATATCAATTAGGAGTAACTCACCCTCCAGTTTCGCGTTATCTGCAAAGGTTCCGTGTGGAAGTTTGGACAGATGACAGAACAGGATGGCGACGGCGCGTTAGGACCCTGCATTGTTGTCATCGATGACGATCCGATGGACCGGCATGTTCTCATACGAAGCCTCAAGGAGATCGACGAAACGGTTGAAGTCATCGAGGTAAGCGACCCTCGGCAGGCGGTTCAGACGATTGATGAACGCACACCTGTTCTCGCTTTGCTCGATATACAGATGCCGATGATGAGCGGATTTGATGTGCTTATCGCGCTAGGTGGCCGTTCGGCTCCACCCGTAATGATGTTGTCCAGTTCCGCGTATGTTGTTGATCGTGATCGCGCCATGAAGCTGGGCGCGAGCGCTTACCACGTGAAGCCCTCATCTCTCGATGGTTATCGGGCTTTGGCGAATGATATCAGGTCGGCGTATTCTAGCCGGTCAGACAAGATCCAGAATTGAATTAAGGTTGAATTTCTCCCCCCGATTTCCCCAGTTCCCCCCACATCAATCACCCTGCGACGACGGAGCATCGGTCATGTCGAAACCGATCCGTATTGTGTATCTCGATGACTGTGAAATTGATCACCGGTTGCTCGATAGCTATCTTCAGCTCGATGATGAGAACAGCTACACGCTGACACCTTGCCTGACACTTGAAGAAGCGCTGCGCGCCTTGAACAGCGGCACATACGATGCGCTGATCATTGACAACAAGATGCCGCCGTTTCGCAGCTTCCTGGAACCCTACGAAGTCATAAAGCGTGGAACGGACTTCCAGGGCACGACCATTGTCGTCTCGGCGGACACCTCGGTTCCAGAACTTGAACCAGGCAACCTGCCAGGCGATGAATGGGTTATCGATAAATCCGAGCTTGCATCGCAAATACGCAACGGTGTTCTCAACACCGCTTGTCGCGCAGACAGTGTACTACCGACTAATCGCTAAGTAGCTTACCGGGAACAGTAAAGACCAACTCTGTTCCGCTCAAACGGCTGGATTGCTCGATCCACAATCGGCCACCGCGAAGTTCGACTGTCTTGCGAACTCCCGCCAATCCAAAGCCAGATGTTGGTGTAATTGCCCGCGACTTTTCCGGTTCATAGAGTACGGACGGGTCTAGAAAGCCCTCCCCAGAGTCGCTCACCCGAAATTCCAGATGTCCCGGCGTCCCCTCGGAGGGCCGAATGTTCACCGCGCATGGCGGGCGCCCATGGTGGATGGCGTTGGCGATCAGGTTCCGCAACGCAAGTTGCAGAACCAGCTTCTCAGCAATCAGTTGCCCTGATGGAAAGCTGATATCCAGCGTCCCATCCGCATCAAGCAGCGTGACGATGTCGGTAATCAAAAGGCCGATCTCAATGCGCTCTTCGGCAATGTTTTCGACATTGTTTAACGAATGGGCATAGCTCAGCATCGTATCGACATGTTCCAGCGCTTTCTCGGAGATGTCATTTAGCAAGCCCAGCAACTGGACTTGGGACGCGTTCAACACCAGGCCGCCCTGCCCGTCACTTCGCGCCGTGTTTGGGTCAAGCGCCATCTCGGCGATCATTTTGATCTTCCGCAAGGGTCCACGAACATCATGCGCAACCATCGATGCGTAGGTGGTGGTCTTTTCGTTGACATCCCGTAGATCGGCGATCAGCGCAGCGTTTGCAATTTCCATGGTCTTGCGATCGGTAATATCAATCGCAACACCCAGAATACCGATCACTCGGCCATCTTCGAACAGGATTGGCGACAGGCTCGTCTGCCACCAGATCTCACCTTTTGGTAGCTCCAGCACTTCCTCATATTGGAACATCTGCTTTGAGCGAACGCATGTGAGATACTTTGCGGTGACATTCTCCGCCATCCGCTTGGGCAGGATCTCCGACGGGGTTTTACCCGCGATGTCCTCACTGCGCATGCCGGTAGTCTGCTCGTGGCACCTGTTCAGTTTGAGGAACGTAAGCTCCTCCCCTTCGCCAACTTTCAGGACAAAGATCGCGACATCCGCCAGATCGGAAAGTCTGCAAAGGTCAGCAAGACGCCGGTCGGGCATGCAAGGCTCCCAGCGAATGGATCGGTGTACGAATCGCTGGGTCAACGTGCGCGTCACAAGCCGGCAAAGCAACAAAAAAGCCGGGCGTTGGCCCGGCTTGTCTCGCTAAACGCGGATGAGAAAGCTTACTCGTCGCGTAATTCCAGCTGAGCGGCCGCCATGCGACCGTTACGGCCTTCTTCAAGCTCGTAGGAGATTTTCTGGTTGTCCTTGAGCGTCTGCAGACCCGCGCGCTCGACGGCAGAAATGTGCACGAACACATCCTTACCGCCTTCATCGGGTACGATGAACCCGAAACCTTTCGTGGCATCAAACCACTTAACTGTACCTGTTGCCATGAAACGTCTCCTGCCGTGGCATATCGCGGTCCGACGTGCACGGAGCCGCGTGTCTAACACCGGCGATCTTTTGGCGTTCCGACTGCACCTGGCAGGGGTAGGCTCATTAAAAAATGCCGCCGCACGTACTCAAAAGATAGCAGAAAGTAGAAAACTGGCAAGGTGTGCGCTGCACAAGGTACATGATTTGCTTGCCTCTTGTTTTTGCTGCGTAAGCCTCAACATCTTTGCAATCGATACCGCTTGCGGCATAAGGCGAGCATTGCGAGGCCCTCGAAGGGCGGCGAACCTGACACACAAATCTGATGATGAAGACAGCCTCCCCTTTGGCCGGGCACACCGTCCGGGTCATGAACGGAGCGGGAAACCGCATCAGCGTTCTCGATCTGTTGTCCACGGACCTTCGGGTGAGCGAAGCGGACGCGCGGGCGTTGGCGCACAATGCGGCGACAACCTTTGACCAGCTGATGGTCATCGAGCCGCCACGCACGCCAGACACCGACGCCTATGTGGCCATCTTCAATACCGACGGTTCGCCAGCTCAGGCCTGCGGTAACGGAACCCGCTGCGTGGGCTGGCACCTTGACCAGGTCAAAGGCGCAAAACAGCACCGGCTTGTCGAGACCGCCGGTGGGCTGTTGTCGATCGTGCCAGGTGTCGAACCCCTTTCCTATACAGTGGACATGGGTCCGCCAAAGTTCGGCTGGCAGGAGATCCCGTTGTCTGAGCCGTTCCAGGATACGCGCTTCATCGAGCTGCACGTCGGGCCAGTGGGCGAGCCGGTGCTGTCGTCTCCGGCGGTGGTGAGTATGGGCAATCCCCATGCAGTGTTCTGGGTCGATGACGTCAACACGATTGCGCTTGATAAGATCGGACCCATCCTCGAGTACCACCCGCTTTTTCCCGAGCGCTGCAACATCTCCATCGTTCAGGTCATGGATGAGCAAACGGTCATCATGCGCACCTGGGAACGCGGTGCCGGGCTGACCCTTGCCTGCGGGTCCGCCGCCTGCGCCGCGGCGGTTTGCGCGGCGCGTCTTCGGCGGACGGGGCGAAGCGTGAGCGTCCACCAGCCCGGCGGCACACTCCACATCACGTGGGACGGCAATGATCATGTGCTTATGACGGGACCGGTCGAGCACGAGCGCGATGTGGTTTTGACCGAGCAGATGCTCGGCGGAGTGGCTGCATGAGCGTTGACGTCATCACGCTGGGCTGCCGCCTCAACACGGTCGAATCCGAACAGATGCGCCAGGCCGCGCAGGCGGCAGGTCACCGCGATACGATCATCGTCAACACCTGCGCGGTGACCAGCGAAGCGGTCCGGCAGGCGCGACAGACCATCCGCAAGGCGCGCAGGTCGAACCCCAACGCCAAGCTCGTCGTGACGGGTTGCGCCGCACAGGTCGAGCCGGGGACGTTCGGCGCGATGGATGAAGTTGACCTGGTGCTCGGAAACGAAGCAAAATCAAGCCCGTCCATATGGGCGGGTTTTGTCGCGACAAAGGCCGGTTCTGTCGCGACAAACGGCGAAGTTGTCGCGACAAAAGTTCATGTGACCGACATCATGCGCGTAAAACAGAACGCGCCTCAAATGATCGGTGCCTATGCCGAACGCACCCGCGCGTTCGTCGAAGTGCAAAACGGCTGCGACCATCGCTGCACCTTCTGCATCATTCCTTACGGACGCGGCAACGCCCGCTCGGTGCCGATGGGCTTCGCCGTCAAACAGATCAAGCGTCTGGTCGGCGATGGGCATAGCGAAGTGGTTCTGACGGGCGTCGATCTGACGAGCTACGGCCCGGACCTGCCCGGCGCGCCGAAGCTCGGCGACCTTGTGCAGCAGATCCTCAGGCACGTGCCGGACCTTGAAAGGCTGCGGCTGTCGTCGATCGATTCCATCGAGGCCGACCCCGCGCTCATCGAGGCCATCACATCCGAGCAGCGTCTCATGCCCCACCTGCATCTGAGTTTGCAGAACGGCGACAACATGATCCTCAAGCGGATGAAGCGCCGCCATTTGCGCGAGGATGCGATCCGCTTCTGCACCGATCTGCGCGCCGCGAGGCCGGACCTCGTCTTCGGGGCCGACATCATCGCCGGCTTCCCCACCGAAACCGAGGCAATGTTCGACAACACGCTCGCCCTTGTCGACGCCTGCGGGCTGACCTTCCTGCACGTCTTCCCGTTTTCACCGCGCGAGGGAACGCCCGCCGCGCGCATGCCGCAGCTTGATCGCACGACCGTCAAACAACGCGCCGAACGCCTGCGCGCCAAGGGCCGCTTAGCTTTGCGAACGCACCTCGAGGCGCAGCATGGTACGACCCAACCGGTCCTCGTCGAGCGCGTGGCCGACGGCATCGCCCGCGGGCGCATTCCGGCCTACACCGAGGTCGCCTTCCCCGTCTCCGGCAATGGCCCGGCGAGCGGCGCGATCGTCGATGTGACGATCACCGGACACGAGGGCCAGCGCCTGACCGGCGAACGTGCGAACGAGGACGCGCGCGCAGCATGAGCGATCAGCCAGGCGCACCCCAAACCAACCTCTCTGTGACCGACGATCTGCACTTCGTCTCGATTATCCCCGAGAAGCAGCCCGAAGCGGCGCCCGAACCGGAAAAGAAAGGCTGGTTTTCGCGCCTGACCTCCGGCCTCAAGAAGTCGGCGTCCTCCCTGACCGACAGCGTCGTATCCGTCGTCACCAAGCGCAAGCTGGACGCCGAGGCGCTCGAAGACCTTGAAGACGTGCTGATCCAGGCGGATCTGGGCGTCGACACGGCGGTCGCCATCACCACACGGCTCGAGGATGAGCGCTTCGGGAAGGAAGTCTCTGAAGACGAGATCAAGACCGTGCTCGCATCCGAGGTCGCCAAGGTGCTGGAGCCGGTCGCCGTCCCCCTCAAGGTCGCGCCCGCCCGCAAGCCGCACGTCATCCTGATGGTCGGCGTCAACGGCGCGGGTAAAACCACAACGATCGGCAAGCTTGCCTCCAAGATCACCGCGCTGGGTATGAAGCCGATGCTCGCCGCCGGCGACACGTTCCGCGCGGCCGCAATCGAGCAACTGGCAATCTGGGGGGAGCGCACCGGCGCGCCGGTCGTCACCAAGCCGCAAGGCTCGGACGCCGCCAGTCTTGCCTATGAGGCGCTAGAGCGAGCGCGGCACGAGGATGTCGACGTTCTTTTGATCGATACGGCGGGCAGGCTGCAGAACCGCGCGGAACTGATGGCGGAGTTGGAAAAAGTCGTGCGCGTCATCAAGAAGCTGGCCCCCGACGCCCCCCACGACGTCATCCTGACGCTCGACGCAACGACGGGCCAGAACGCGCTGCAGCAGGTTGAAGTCTTCAGCAAGACCGCTGGCGTCACCGGTCTCGTCATGACCAAGCTCGACGGGACGGCAAAAGGCGGCATCCTTGTCTCCATCGCCAAGAAGCACCAAATCCCCGTGCACCTGATCGGAGTCGGGGAGGCGGTTGACGATCTCGAAGCCTTCGACCCGGACAGCTTTGCCCGCGCCATCGCCGGGCTTGATGATACGACCGAGCAAGCGGAGCCCGCGTGACAGACGAAACGACCGGAAAAGCCGAGCCAACCGAACAGGTTGAGGAGGCAGTGGAAACCGCCGACAAAACGCAGGTCAATCCGCTGGCGAAACTGGCGCTTGAGCTGGGTCCGCTGGTGATCTTCTTCTTCGTCAACGCGCGCGGGCAATCGCTGATGGACAGCTACCCCGCGCTCGCTGGCTTTGGCGAACCGATCTTCCTCGCCACCGCGGTTTTCATGGTGGCGATTACCATCTCGCTTATCCTCTCGCGCATTCTTTTGGGCAAACTGCCCATGATGCCGCTGGTTTCAGGCGTGATGGTCCTGTTCTTCGGCGCACTGACCCTTTGGCTCAACAATGATCTGTTCATCAAGATGAAGCCGACCATCGTCAACATGCTGTTCGCGGTGACGCTTCTGGGTGGGCTGTGGATCTTCAAGCTGTCGCTGCTCAGTTACGTGTTCGACGACGCCTTCAAACTGAACCCCGAAGGATGGCGTATTCTGACGCTGCGCTGGGGCGTCTTCTTCGTCTTCCTCGCCGTCCTCAACGAGGTCGTCTGGCGCACGCAGACCACCGATTTCTGGGTCGCCTTCAAGGTCTGGGGCGTCATGCCGATCACGTTCGTCTTCGCCATGGCCCAGATCGGCGTGATGCAGAAATATGGGGAGGAGGAGACAGCTAGCTAGAAGAGGAGCTAGGCGATCTGCACATACACGAGAGAAAAATGGATGATCCGTATAGCCACCTAAGCGATGAGCAGAAACGCTCGATTGGCAAGGCCTTCCGAGAAGATAACTTGGAGATGCGTCGTCAAGCACACCAAGCCGCAATCGATTATGGAAAGTGGACCATCGCAACCTTGTTTGCCGTGAACGCCGCCATCACTTTCGCAATTCGGGATGATCTTAACAGTTCGGCAGATGGCTGGTTAGTGGTCGGAATGTTTGCAGGGGTGTTGTTAAGCGGCCTTTCTGCGTGGGCAAACTGGGGTTTGATAGCTAGCATGTATGACAAATGCTCTAGTCCAAACCTAGCGATTGGGATTCAATACTACGTCCGACCCGAGTCAAATCGTTGGATTTCCGTAACTCACTGGTTGTCCCTGCTTTTTGGTATCGGTTCTGGGGTGTGTGCGGCCATTGCCGTCCTCACGATATTTGTACCAGAGGTGACTGCTTAATCCCAGCGCCGCCACGATGAGATGGGACACTGCCGGCGCTAGCCCGACGATCCATGCGCTGTCTGCAAACACCGGGAATGCGCCGCGCTCCCATAGACCCCAGGCACAAGGCCTAGGGTGACGCTCGGTGTCGCGGCCGAAGCCCGGAACAATGATCAACCCTCAGTCCGTCACCCTCGCCCTTGTGGCGAGGGTCCATTCACTGGTTCAGCGTCTCATATAGATCGGTCCAATCGGGGTTCATCTCGCCGATCAAATTCAGCTTCCACTGGCGTGGATAACGCTTCAGCGACTTCTCCCGCTGGATGGCAGCTTCAATCGTGGCGTGTTGCTCGTACCAAACCAGCAGCGTGCAGTCGTATATCCGCGTGAACCCCTCGACCAAGCCTTCCCGGTGCTCGAAGGCGCGGCGACGGATGTCGTTGGTCACGCCGATATACAGCGTGCCGAAGGGCTTCGAGGCCATGATGTAGACCGTTCCCGACATGCGAACACTGTAGCAGTGACACAATAGGGATAGGCCCTACCCATAAAGCCTGTGCAACAGCGCGAGGGCGCGCGCGCTTCGCCGCGAAAGGTCGTCTTCGGTCACGCCAGCCAAGGCGCCGGTCACCAATCGGATCTGCAGGTCGCCGATTAAAAGCGCGACATACACATCGGCGGCCTCCTCGGGATCGTCGACCCGCATCACCCCCTTGTCAGCGAGCCGCGCGATCAGCTTGGCGATGCGCGGCACGATGGCGGCGCGACCACCCTTTCCAAGCGCTTCGCCCATCTTTCCGCTATCATAGACGTCGCCTGCCGCCGCCCGGTTGAGCGCGACCGCACGCTCGCTCGTGACGACCTTGAGAAGCACCGGCCCGAGGGCTGTGAGGGTCTCCGCCGGATCGTCTCCCTCGTCAAAGGCGCGGTCCAGCAATGCACGAGCGTCTTCGGCGTTTCCCTCCACCAGAGACGCAAAAAGGGCCTGCTTGCTGCCGTACCACCGATAGAGCGTTTCGTTGGACGCCTGACCTTCCTTGGCAATGGCCAGAAGGGACGCGGCTTTGTAGCCGTCGCGAACAAGAACCTTGTAGGCCGCCTGTTCAATAGCCTCGCGTCTTGCCTCCTTGCGGCTGCGCGCTGACCGAACGGCGTCGTCCGCCTCTGACATGGTGCACCTCTAAAAGGCGTGTTCGAAAAAATCTTGCAGAGAACCGTAAAGTTCTGTACATGTTCGTCAAGCGTATAGTTTTGTACGTTTATGAGAAGGACCTAAAATGCAAACCTCAAACAACGCCGCCAATGCCGCGCTTGGCGTCCTCATCATCCTGCAACTGACCATGCTGATGTTTCTCCTAGCTGGTCTTCAGCCCCACCCTCCCCGCGCGATACCACTGTTTGCGATGGGACCGTTTCTCGGCACCTCGCTGGCGATCGCAGTCGCGGCGCTCATTTGCGGACCGGACACGACCCGCACCGGCCGGTCGCTGAGCGTGGTGGCAGCTTTTTGCGCGCTGCTGT
Organism: Pseudomonadota bacterium; assembly: GCA_039024915.1. Lineage (NCBI taxonomy): Bacteria > Pseudomonadati > Pseudomonadota > Pseudomonadota bacterium. The sequence continues at coordinate 288,710 of JBCCPK010000004.1, read as the reverse complement.
CCTATGGGCCGCAAAAATACTTCGACCCGGCCATCGGCGAGATCTGGCCGGCGGTGGTTGCTGGGCAGATTGCGGCGGTCACCCTGCTCGTTCTTGTCGGCCTGTCGTTGCGAGCGAACGCCAGGGCACAGCAAACGCAACAGGCGGTCTGATACTCAGACAAACGCTTGCATGCGCGTGAAAGGGTTGGGCGCTGGGGGTTCCGACGAGCCTTCACCGCAATCTGAGGGCTCATCATTCTGACCGGAAGGCCTGACCTTCTTGGCAGGTCCGCTGGGGCCCGACCGTAAAGACGGCACCGCCGCAGTCTGCACGCCGCAGACACTGTTTAGGGAGGCGGCCATCCGAACAGCCCCAAGAAACAGCCCGGCCCGAGCAGTGTTACGCAGCGGCGACCTTCTTCAGGAACGAGGAGATAAGCACTTCGAGCTGCTCGGTTTCGTCCCGGACGCTCGAGGCTGCCTCGCCAACCCTGGTGGCCGACTGCAAAGTCTCGTTCGTTGCACCGTGCAGCACGTCAATGCTCTCAACCGCGGTACCCGTTCCATCAGCTGCCTGGGCAACGCTATGGCTGATCTCTGAGGTGGCCTGGCCCTGCTGCGCCATGGTCTCGGCGATGCTTTCCATCTTCCCGCGAACCTCTGACATGGAACTGGTGATCACCTCAATTGAGCTGACCGCATCACCGGTCGATGATTGGATCGCGTTGATCTGGGCGGAGATTTCTTCGGTGGCCTTCGCGGTTTGGCTCGCCAGTCCTTTGACCTCGGACGCAACAACCGCGAAGCCTTTGCCCGCTTCGCCGGCCCTTGCGGCCTCGATGGTCGCGTTGAGGGCAAGCAGGTTGGTCTGCTCCGCAATATCCTGGATGAGCTGAACAACGGTGCCGATTTTCTCTGCCGCGCTTGCCAAAATGGCAACCTTCTCGTTGGTCGATCGTGCCCGCTCGGATGCTTCGGTAATGTCGGCAGATGTCTCCTCGATCCGGCCAGCAATTTCGCCAACCGATGCGGACATCTCCTCGGAGGCGGACGCGACCGTGGTGACCGCATCGGAGGTGCGTTTGGCCGCGTCGGCGGTCATGTTCGCTTGAACGTTGGCGTTCTCGGCGCTCTGTGCAAGGGCCGTTGAGACGTCCTGCATATCGGTTGTGTTGCTTGCGACACGGCGCAGCTTCTCGTTCACATCCGACTGGAACGCCTTGATGATCTGCGCCACCTGCTCCGCCTGCTCAGTCTGCTTTGCGTTCGCGGCATGCCGTTCATCATTAGCCCGGCGCGCGTCTTCGCTGGCAGACAGAGCTTCGGCCTTCTGCGCTTCCACCGACTTGATTGCCTCAGCAACAATGACAGTCAGCCCAATGAGGGCCGCGCATTGAAGAACCAAAATCACCGCATGGATGACAACACGCAGGATACTCGCTCCATCGGGGAAGACTGCGCCGGGCAGCAGGACGGTCAGGCCAACATGATGCACGGCGACAATCAGCGTGAAGGCCAGAAGCGGTCGCCAGTCTATGAGGACAGCGACAATGGCCAGACCGGCAAAGAAATACATGTGCATGTCGATCTGCAGCGCTTTGCCCTCGCCAGACCAGGACATGCCGTAGACGAGAAGCGCGATGAGACCGGCAAAGCTAATCCCGACGGAGATCGCGATGGTCTTGTAATCACTTTTCATCACCTGCGCGCCCAGTGGCACCGCAGCCAAGCTAACGGCCAAGACCGCCACCAGCAGGACGTTCACGGTGCCCTGCAGCGCGCTCGCACCGATAACCATCGCCGCGTTTACCCAAAGAAAGATCAGAAGACCACGCAACGATTTCTGGCGCAGCGTACTGAGATGCAAAGAGTTGTGTGCCGTTGAGGCCATCACACGAGAAATCATAACGAGTAGGCTCCTCCAAAGCACCAGGCCGCCACCCTGGGGTCGATCGTAAGCAGAGCGCCGTGCTGCCGAAGGCGCTCGGCAAAGGCCGGGTCATCGGCCTGGGTCAGAACGGCCCAGGATACGTTTGTGGTTGAGATCAGGTGCCCGCCGGACGCAGCCATACTGCTGAGCACCTGCGACTGTGCAGTCGCCGGCGGGAAAAGCGCCATGACCGGTTGGCCCGGTTTGGGCGCTGCTGCAACGGCGCCAACACCTGCAAGCGCCAACGCCGCCGAAAGAGCCACTGGGACAGACATGGTACCCCTCAATTAAGGCGGCTCAATATTGAATAGTATGATTGCGTTTTGGTTAAATATTGTAATGGTTATCTCCTTTCGAACAGATGCTCGCACATAACGTTACGGTTACTTTGAAAGCGCAAATCACGACCGCGGTCCGACGGCGCGTAATACCAATTGGAAACAAACTGGCCATTGCGATTGGGGCTGCCGGGATGGGGCAAACAAGCCCCCGCACGCGCATGGTAGACGGCTCACACGGCGCACCCGCCAGCCCCAACTTCGATCCTTCACATCGCAATCCGCGCTGCTCTATGATCGAGCAAAGCCAGGGGACGAGGAATGGAGCTGAGGCGATACCCGGAGCTGGACGGCAAAACGTTCCTCGTCTGCATCGGCGCGATGAAAACGGGGACGTCGTGGCTGTACAAGCATCTGTCGAAGACCTCAGGCGTTGTGGTTTCACCTTTGAAGGAGGTGCAGTTCTTCAACGCGAGATACACTCGGAACGCCCTCTTCGACGCCGACCTGCTGGCGATGAGACGCCTCGCCTTTCATCTGGCACAGAAAGGTGACCGGGCCGACAACCTTCGCGACCGCCCGGCGTTCCAGGCCAGCATCGATCGCGCGCAGATGGTCTACGACGACAACGCCTACTTTGGCCATTTCGCACGCCTTGTGGAGCCGGAGACATCGGTGTTCGCCGACCTGACCCCCGCCTACGCGGCGATCGAGGGAGACGGCTTCCGGTTCATGCGGCGGCTCTGCGACAGCCAAGCGATCACAACCAAGGTTCTCTTCGTCCTTCGAGACCCGGTGGAGCGCCTGTGGTCGCACCTGCATCTGCTGCGGCAATTCAAACCGGACCGGGATCCTGTTGAGAATTGGCACGAGGTCATTCGTGATCCGACGACGCTGGCGCGCTGCGATTACAAGGGGACATTGGAGGCGGTGGAGGGGGCGTTCGACAGGGATCACGTGATCACCCTGTTTTATGAAGACCTGTTTGAAAGCGGGTTCGCCCGGCTGTGCGCGGACCTGAACCTGACGCCGCCCGCGATTGAAGCAGGGACACGCGAGAATGCGACGGATGGCAAGGCCGATCTGCCCGATGAGGTCGCCTCGTCAATGAGATCACTGCTGGACGAACAATATGCCTATTGCAGAAACCGGTTCGGCAGCGACCTTCCAGAAAGCTGGCGGCAGGAGTAGCGCGCAGAAGAAGGCGGTGTCAGGTGGTTCAGCGTCCTTGCCAGGGCTACTGAGCAGGGGGGGGAGAGTTGCGGCAGGCTCCGACACCGCCTGTTGATGTTGGGCTGACCATCAGAACAGCAAGCCATCGTCTCCTATGTCGCCGAAATCATACATTCCACCGTCGTACGCCATCGGCCCACCGCTGTCGTAGCTGGAGGTCTTGTCGTGGCGGGAGAAATCAGAGGTTCTCGGCATGATGTAGTCAGTGAAGTCAAAGCCATCGACCTGGCTGCGGCCCGTCAGGTCCTGCTTGTCTTTCGATTTGAGGTCGAAGCCGAATTTCATATCGTCACTCATTGTCCTGGTTCCCTTTGCCATGTGCCCAGTCTGGTGAACGCTTGGTTCGACTGGATGGACAAGTGCGTTAGCGGCGATGTTGCCGTCCCAATGCCTAGCGAAAACCGGGTGCATCCGATGTGATGGCAATCACGAAAATGCCAGGCTGACAGGGTCTCGCTTGCTTCAGCTGCGCGCCGGGCGCTAGCCTGGCCAGGTGTCGCCGACCCGGTAGCCTTCCGGCCAAGGGTCCGACGGGTCCAGCATCAGCTGCTTGGTTTCGGTGATCCAGGCGCGCCCGCTGATGGACGGGATGATGCACGGCGTCCCTTCGAGCGTGGTCTCGCCCTCGATCCGGCAGTCGAACTGGCTGCCGATAATCGACCGCCCCACAAAGCGCTCTGCGACCTCAAGCTGCCCACGAGCATGCAGAACAGCCATACGCGCCGAACAACCGGTACCCGTCGGCGAGCGATCGATTTTCCCCGGCTCGATGGCCACCGCATTGCGGCCGGTCTTGACGCCGTCTTTGACGGTGACGGGCATCGTGAACTGGCAGAACGAGATGTGCGACCAGTCGGGATTGTTGGGGTGTGAGAAGCCGATCTGCTCGTTGGCCGCCTTCGTGATCGCCATCCCCGTTTCGGACAGGTCGCGCGCTTCATCGGGCCGCACGGAAAACCCCAGCTTGGAGGCATCGACCAGCACGAAACTGTCGCCGCCATAGGCGGTGTCGACCATCAGCGTGCCAAGCCCTTCGACCTCAAGCCGATGATCAAGGTGCTGCGCGAAGCTGGGGTGGTTGGTGACGCGGACCGACTGGGCTTTGCCATCGGCGCAGCTGGCCACCACCTCCACCAAACCGCCTGGCGCTTCAAGCGTGAACCGCGTCTCCGGCTCGTCCATCGCGATGATGCCAGTATCAAGCAGGACTGTCGCAACGCACAGCGAGTTGGACCCGGACATGGGCGGGGTGTGCACCGGTTCCATGATGATGAAACCCATGGCCGCCTTGGGGTTCTTGGGCGGGACCAGTAGATTGACATGGCGGAAGACGCCGCCTCTGGGCTCGTTGAGAACAAAATTGCGCAAGTGATCGTCCTGCGCGATCCAGCGCGACTGCTCCCACAGCGTATCACCCGGCGGCGGCGCAACACCGCCGACGATGACATCGCCAACCTCACCTTCAGCGTGACAACCAACGAGGTGGATTGAGGCCTTGCTCCTCACGCGTGCACATCCAAGACAGGATCGCCGAGCGCATCTTTGATCGGTGCGATGCCAAGGCCCGGCGCATCGGATGCCTTCATCTTGCCATTGACGCGCTTTGGGGCACCGTCGGCGATATCGACAGTCCCGTAGGAATTGAAATCGGTGGCGGAGAAGGTGAACTCTTCGGGTGTCGACTGTGCCAGATGCGCGATCGTCGCGGTAACGATGTCGCCGCCCCATGTGTCTTCAATCGTCATGGGTATGCCCGCATTGATACAGATGTCGCGGATCAGCCGCGCTTTGGTCAGCCCACCCACCTTGGATATCTTGAGGTTGATGACGTCCATCGCCCCATCGGCAAGAGCACGGGTCAGGCTGTCCACGCCGGTGATGACCTCATCGAGGACAAACGGCAAAGACGTGCGCCGCCGTGTGACGAGGCATTCCTCGTAGGTTGGACAGGGCTGCTCGATATAGACGTCCACGTCACGTACCGCGTTCACGACCCGAGCGGCTTCATGCATCGTCCAGCCGGTGTTGGCATCGGCCACAAGGACGTCGCCGGGACGCATTTCCTTTGCGCACAGATGGATACGCTCGATATCGCTGTCCGCATCCGCGCCGACCTTCAGCTGGAACTTGGTGTAGCCCTCGTCGCGATAACCCGCGACGTTGGTCGCCATGGCGGACGGTTCGATTTGCGAGATCGCCCGGTAGAGCGTGACGTCGTCCTGCGCCTTGCCCCCAAGAAGCTGATAGGCTGGAAGGCCGGTGGCCTTGCCCAGAATGTCCCAACAGGCGACATCGATTGCCGCCTTCACGTAAGGATGCCCGCGCAGAACCGCGTCCATGTGCCGGTTGAGCACCGCATGATTGCGGGGGTCGAAGCCGATCACCTGAGGCGCGATCTCCGCGAGGCCCGAGCGCACGCCTAGCGCATAAGCTGGCAGATAGGCCGACCCAAGCGGGCAGCATTCGCCATAACCGGTGATGCCGGCATCGGTTTCCACCTCGACAACCGTGGCGTCGAAAACCTCCACATAGTTGCCGTTGGACCAGCTGTAGCGACCCTCTTTGAGCGGCAGATCGACCTGGTAAGCCCGGATGGCAGTAATCTTCATGGCGTGTCTTTCATGGGTGGTTTCATCATGTGACGTCGAACCCGTGGGCGTAGGGATCGCGATCATTGATGAACAGCGTGTTGTAGCCGGTCATGCGGGCCCAGCCCGAAATCGAGGGGATGATCGCGTCGAACTGGCCGACTTTGGCGTTCCCTTCGATCCGCCCGGTGAAGGTCGAGCCGATGATGCTCTCATGGACAAAGGCTTCGCCCACAGCCAGTTTTCCGTGTGCCGCCCATTGCGCCATCCGGGCCGATGTGCCCGTGCCACATGGCGAGCGGTCGATGGCCTTGTCGCCATAGAAGACCGCGTTGCGCGCCGTTGCACCATCCACCGTCGGTTTTCCGGTCCACAGAATGTGGCTCAGGCCATTAATTGAAGGCTGTTCCGGGTGCTCAAACCTGTATGCCTCGTTGAGAGCGGCACGCAGTTTTGGGCTGAGGCGGATCAGGTCGAGCGCACTAAAGTCAGCCATGTCCCGGAAGGCGGGTTGAGGGTCGACGATGGCGTAGAAATTCCCGCCATACGCGACGTCCACCCGGACCTCACCCAGCCCCTCAACCTCAGCAGTCAGCCCCTCCGAGTGGAGAAACGCTGGAACGTTGGTGAGCTTCACCTCCTCGACGTGCTCCCCTTCTTGGCGATACTCTGCAAGAACAAGGCCTGCGGGCGTATCGAGCCGCACAACGCCGGAGGTCTTGGGCGTCACCAGCCCCTGCTCGATCATCATCGTCACCGTGCCAATCGTGCCGTGGCCACACATGGGCAGGCAGCCGGACGTCTCGATGAAAAGGATCGCGACATCGCAGTCGTCTCGCGTCGGCGGATAGAGGATCGAGCCCGACATGATGTCGTGACCGCGTGGCTCGAACATCAGCCCGCGGCGTATCCAGTCGTACTCGGCAAGGAAGTGTGCACGCCTTTCCAGCATCGTCGCGCCTTCAAGCGGCGGCGCGCCGCCCGTGACCATGCGCACGGGGTTGCCGCAGGTGTGTCCGTCAACGCAGAAGAAGGTGTGCGAGGCCATCAGTGGAACCTCTGCGCTCGGTAGGGCTGCGGATCGATTGGGGGCGGCCGTCCTAGAACCAGATCGCGGATGATACGCGCCGTGGCGGCGCTTTGAGTGAGACCAAGATGTCCGTGCCCGAATGCGTAGAAAATGCGTGGATGCGATGGCGCACGGCCAATCACAGGCAGCGTGTCGGGCATGCTGGGACGCACGCCCATCCACTGCTTGCCGCCTTCGGTCTTCAGGCCCTTCATCACGCGCGTGGACTTCTTCAGGAGGATATCTGACCGGCGATAATCCGGCGGCGTGTGAAGGCCGGCAAACTCCGCCGCGCCCCCCACCCTGATCCCGGCTTCGATCGGCGTGATCACATAGCCATCAGCAGGCAACACCAGTTGACGCTTCAAGTCGAAAGAGCCGGGAGGCAGGGTGGTGTTGTAGCCGCGCTCCGCTTCCAGCGGCACCCAGTCGCCCACCATCTCCGTCAGCGTCTTCGACCAGGCTCCGGCAGCGATCACCGCCTGCTTCGCGACCACGCTCTCACCGTCTGCGAATGCGAGCGTTACTCCCCGCTCGTCCGGCCTGATGGACCTGATCCGCCTGCGCTGAAACGTGGCACCACGCTCGACAGCATTCTGTCCCAGAGCAACCGTGACATCGAAGGGATCGGAGACCGTCATCCAACGGGGCACATGTATGGCGTGTGTGTAGGCCGCACCGAGGTTTGGTTGCAGGTCCGCAAGCCGGTCACCGCTCACGGGCTCGAATTCCACCCCGTGGCGCGCCTTCAGCTCCCAAACCGGCGCCGCTGCATCAAAGGCGGTTCGTCCTTCGTAGAGATAAAGCGAACCCTCATGCCGAAGGTGGTGGGAAAGGCCAGCAGCCTCGAACATGGGCTCGGTCTCCTGCTTGGCGAGCTCCATCAGCGCGGCTTGCGCCTTGACGCTAGCGGCATGCGCTGCGGGAAGACAGGCACGGGCGAACTGCATCATCCAGGGTGCCATTTTGAGCGCGTAGGATGGCGGTACCGATAGCGGTCCGAGCGGATCCAAAAGCCAGCGCGGCGACTTGAGCAAAGTCGAAGGCGACGCCAGAGGTTCCACGTCAGCAAATGCGAAGGCGGCCGCGTTGCCCCGACTTGTTTCCTCACCCATGCCCTTGGCGTCGACAAGCAGCACAGACTGACCGGCTTCGCTAAGCTTCAAGGCAATCGTCACCCCGATGATCCCTGCACCAACGACACATTGGTCAAAGGCTATCTCACTGGCCACTGAGGCGCGCCCGTGTCGCGCCTACGCGGACTTTGCAAGGACGGCAGGCTCACTGTTCCACTGCGCGTACCATTGCCGGAAGAGCTGGTACTGCGCCTCCAGATAGCCGCGCTGGCTGTCCGACAGCTTGTCGGTCTCGTTCAGGTGTAGCGCGTACTCTTCGCCACCATTCAAGACCATCAGATGCTTGTAGAAGAGCACTAGATCGGGACCCTCGTCGAAGGTGGACAGAACGTGCAGAGCCTCATCAAGCTCCTTGGCGCGCACCCGCGCGTGCGCATCGCCCGCCGCCGCCTTCTCGCAAAGCGAGATGAGGTGCAGAACCTCATCGGGCAGGGCGTTGCCGATGCCGGTAACCGCGCCCTGCGCCCCGCAGTGGACATAGCCGCTATAGACTTCGGTATCGACACCAACCATCAACAGGACGTCCTCGTCCTGCGAGGTGATGTTCTCGCCGGCATAGCGCAGGTCGGCAGCACCGCCGAACTCCTTGAAACCGATCAGATTAGGGTACTGCCTGCGCAAATCGAAGAACAGCTCCGCGCGCGTCGCAAAGCCATAATAGGGGCTATTGTAGATGATCGATGGTAGCCCGTTTGCAGCTTCGAGGACGGCGGAGAAATGCGCCTTCTGAGCCGCAGCCGATGTGCCGCGCGACAGCACGCGCGGAATAACCATCAGCCCGACTGCGCCAACCTCTGCGGCATGCGCGGCAAGGCCCACAGCGGAATTCGTGTTGATCGCGCCGGTGCCCACCAGCGTTGGCACACCGGCTTCAACAAGACGCCTGACACCCTCCTTGCGCTGCTCATCGCTCAGCAGCGGCCAGTCGCCCATCGACCCACAATAGACCACCCCGGACATGCCCTTGGCGACGAGCTCTTTCCCCTTGCGCACGAGCGTATCGTAATCGGGCGTCCGGTCCGCAAGACACGGTGTCATCAGGGCCGGAACACAGCCGTAAAACAGTGATGGATGCATAACCCTTTCCTCCTTTTCGTCGGCGCCAGCCCGCTTGTTGGGCGGCGCTCTTGGCCGTCAATCGGCGTGCGTGAGCAGCAACGCTGCTCTAGCGGACCTTCGACAGAAACCTTCGTGTGTTCTCCGATTGGGCCTCACCAAAGATCTGCGATGGCGGGCCGATCTCCTCCATCAGGCCATCATGAAAGTAGGCCACACGGTCAGACACATCGCGCGCAAAGCCCATCTCATGGGTCACGCAAATCATGGTCATTCCGTCCTCGGCCAGCAGCCTCATGGTATCGAGCACCTCGCCCACCAGTTCAGGGTCGAGCGCCGAGGTTGCTTCATCAAACAACATGTATTGAGGCTCCATCGCCAAAGCACGAGCGATCGCCAATCGCTGCTGCTGCCCGCCGGAGAGTGCGCCTGGGAACACCTTGAGCTTGTCGCCGAGCCCGACATGGTTGAGCCGCTCCGCCGCGATCTCCTCGGCCTCCTTCTTGGACAGGCCACGCACGATTTTTGGTGCAAGGGCCACATTCTCAAGCGCGGTGAGATGCGGGAAACTGTTCCACTGCTGGAACACCATGCCAAGCTTCTGACGCAACTTGTTGATGTCGGTACTCTTGGCATGCACGTCGACACCATCGACCTTCACCGAGCCATCATTGATCGGCTCAAGTGCGTTGATGCAGTACAACAAGGTTGACTTGCCGGAGCCCGACGCACCTATCACGGAGACGACTTCGCCGTTGGCAACATCGAGGTCGATACCCCTGAGCACCTGAAGATCACCGAAGCTCTTATGCAGGTTCCGAACCTCGATCATTGTGTCGCCCACCGTTGCTCAAGCTTCTCTGCATACCGCGCCACCGGGTAGGACAGAGCGAAATAGAACGCCCCCGCGATCGCGAGGATCAGGAAGGGTTCCTGCGTGCGCGTGATCAAGATCTGGCTGGCCCGTAGAAGCTCGACATAGCCGAGCACCGAAACCAGCGCGCTGTCCTTCATGACGCCGAGCGCAACACCGATCCAGGACGGAAACACCGCGCGCCCACCGATGGGAAAGACGACATGGCGTAGGGTCTGCCAATAGCTCATGCCGAGACTTCGCGCCGCGCGCCGCATGGGCGCGCCGACCGCTTCGAGACCACCTCTTGCGACGTTGGCGACCAGCGCGGCGGTGTAGATCGTCAGCACGACGACACCGGACGCAAACGCGTCGAGATTGAGCCCGACGATGGGCGCGAAGTTGAAGAACAGAACAAGCTGTATCAGAAGCGGCACAGAGCGGAAGACGTCCAGAAACGCCGCCAGACCTGCCGTCGCCCAGAACTTGCCCTCGTACAAAAGCCAGCCAAAAACGACCCCCAGCAAGGTTCCCAGCGAAATCGACACAACCGATATCAGCAGCGTCCTCCAGGCCGCTTCGGCCATGAACCACATGTCGCTGGCTGCAAATCCGCTGAAGAACTGGACGGTTGGTTCCATGCCGACGCCCTCAGTACCGGAAAAGCCGCGTCGCGAGCACGCGCGAACCGAGCAGGATGATTTTGACGATGGCGTAATAAAGGACCGCCGTCACGGCGAAGTACTCAAAGATACGGAACGTTCTCGAGGCGAAGAACTGGGTTTCGCCAGACAGTTCCCGGAAGCCGACCAGCATACCGAGCGACGACATCAACACCGCCCAGACCATCTGGTTGGTGATCGGGTGATAGACGATGCGCAGAACCTGCGGGACGATGATCCGCGTGTAAGCCTGCCAGACCGTCATACCCAGCGATCGTGCCGCGCGCAGCTGTGTATCCGGGATAGCTTGAAATCCGCCCCGGAAGTTCTCCGCCAGATAGCCAGCGCAGTTGAAGGTCAGGCCCATCAAGACGATCAGAAAGGGCGACAGGTGAATGCCGAAAGCGCCGAGGCCAAACCCGAAAAAGAACAGCTGGATGAGGGCTGGCGTGTTGCGGGCAAGCTCCACCCAGACCGTGGCGAACCAGCGTAGTGGGCCTTTGCCATGCAAACGGATCAGCGCAAGCACCAGACCCATGACGATGCCCAAGAGCATCGCAAGCGCCGCCACTTGGAGCGTGACCAGGCTCGCCGCGATCAGATCGGGCAGGTCCCGAAAGACCGGTCGCCAATGGAAGTTGTAATCAAACACAGCCGTGACAGTCTCTGCCTCCCCCGCGCAAGTCAGACGGGAGAGGCATGATCATGACGCTAGACGGGCTTAGTAGAGCACGCCGGGGATGCGCAGCTCAGGTGCCTCGCCGCCGACATACTGGCCCCAAAGCTCCTGATAGCGGCCCGAGCGAACCTGATGGGTCACGAAAAGGTTCAGGTAGTTGAGCCAGCTGACATCTTTGCGGTCGGCAACAACCGAGGTGTAATCGGTCGTCCAGGGCATGCGCGGACCGGCGATGACGGTGTCATACTGCTGAGTAATCGGCAGAACGGCGGTGTTGGTCGTGATCCCGATGTCTGCGCGCCCTTGTGCGACTGCGAGGAACACTTCGTTCTCCGACTGATAGCCCTGGTACAGGTCCTCCTCGCCCCATTCGGCGGCGATCTCCAGCCACTCCTGCTCGGGGACGGTGCCAACGGCGGCTGCAACGCGCTTGCCGCGAATGTCTTCGAAGGTTTCGATACCGCTGTCCACGCCGACAACGCCTTGAGCGAAATAGATCGCGTAAGGGATGGTGAAGCCGACCGTGCGGGCACGCTCAAGCGTATCCGAGGTTGCGCCAAAGACCACGTCCGCACGGCCCGTGACGATCACCGGAAGGCGCTCGGCCCATGTCAGCGGCAGAATCTCATGATCAACGTCAAGGGCAGCCGCGAGATCGGCGCAATAGTCGACATCGAAACCCGCTGGTTCATTGTTTGAATCGCGGAACCCGATGGGCGGAAAGTCCAGCACAACCCCGCAGCGCAAGGTCCCCCGATCGATAACCTCATCGAGCGTGTCTGCAGAGGCTGGCGCAGCAACTGCCAGCAGCACGGCCCCAGCCGCAACAAGTTTCCGTAGCATGTCGTTCTCCCTGGTTGATAACGTGACAGCGCATTGCTATTTTCATTTCGGATATTGTATCCAATCGCACTCAAGCACCATGCTAGGGTCTTGTCCAGTGGATTGCTTCATCCGCATCGGATCACCGGAAATGCGGGCAACTGGGGTCAGTGAAGGTGAAGTCTGCAAAAGAAGACCTTTCGGCGATAGACATCGGCCGCGTGGACATTTCCAAGACGGCGTCCGCCTCGACGATCGTTTTCGACGCGCTGCGCAAAGCCATCGTCGGCGGCAAGCTGGAAGTGGGTCAGCCGCTTCGGCAGGATGACATTGCCAAGATGTTCAACGCTAGTCGAATCCCGGTTCGTGAAGCGATCTCGCGTCTTGAAGAACACGGGCTGGTCACCACACAGCGCTACCGCGGCGCGGTTGTCTCCGGGCTATCGGCGGAAGAGGCAGCAGAGATCTTTGATCTCAGATCGATCATCGAGCCGGCGATCATCCGGCGGTCGGTCCCGCTGATGACGGATGACGATCTCGAAAACGCCCGTTCGGCTTGCGAAGCGTTTTCAAGCTCCGCCGATCCAATGACATGGGGCGATCTCAACCGCGATTTTCATGCGATGCTGTATGCGAGCAGCGGGCTAAAGTTCCATCTCGATGTGATCGACAATGCGATGGACCGGGTCGACCGGTATCTCAGGGCGCAGCTTGTGCTCAGCGACGGTATGGAACGCGCTGGCCGGGAACATTTGGGCATTCTGGAAGCCTGCGAGAGCGGCGATGCCGAGCTCGCGGCGTCCCGCACGGCCGACCATATCAACGGCGCGAAAGACTCGCTTCTCATGCATCTGGACGGGTAGCAGGCGACGCTCAGCCTTCCCCCTTGCACTTCCCTGTACCCGCCAGTACACACCGGCGCGACAAGGTCAACCAATCATGCGAGGCCCTTATGGCTGCTGCCCGCTCCGACATTCTCGTTCTGCCAGGTGATGGTATTGGCCCCGAAGCGATGGCCGAGGTCGACAAGCTTGTCGCTTTCACCAACGGACAGGGCCTGACCGACATCGAAACCGAGGTCGATCTGGTGGGCGGCGCGGCCTATGACGCCCACGAGGAAGCTATCACCGATGCCGCCATGGACAGTGCGCTGAAGGCCGACGCGGTGCTGTTCGGCGCGGTGGGTGGTCCGAAATGGGATGACGTGCCCTACGAGGCGCGCCCCGAAGCCGGGCTTCTGCGCCTGCGCAAGGACCTGGCCCTGTTTGCCAATTTGCGGCCCGCGATCTGCTACCCCGCCCTCGCCTCAGCCTCCTCGCTGAAACCGGAATTGGTCGAGGGCCTCGACATCCTGATTGTGCGCGAGCTCACCGGCGGGGTCTATTTCGGCGAGCCCAAGGAGGTGGTGACGCTGGAGAACGGCGAGCAGCGCGCCGTCGACACACAAGTTTACACCACTCACGAGATCGACCGGATCGCTCGCGTTGCGTTCGAACTAGCCCGCACGCGGACGGGGCGTGTCTGCTCGATGGAAAAACGCAACGTGATGCGCTCGGGCGTCCTTTGGAACAAGGTGGTCACCGCCACCCATGCCGACGGATTTGGCGATGTCGACCTGTCCCACATGCTCGCCGATGCGGGCGGCATGCAGCTTGTCCGCGCGCCAAAACAGTTCGACGTGATCGTCACCGACAATCTGTTCGGCGACATGCTTTCCGACGTCGCGGCCATGTTGACCGGATCGCTCGGCATGCTGCCATCTGCGTCGCTGGGTGCGGAAGACGCCGAGACCGGCAAGCGCAAGGCGATGTATGAGCCAGTCCACGGCTCCGCGCCCGACATCGCTGGGCAGGGCAAAGCGAACCCCATTGCGATGGTGGCATCTTTTGCAATGATGCTGCGCTACTCGCTCGGCCTTGGCGATCTGGCAACCCAGGTCGAGACCGCCATTGCCAACGTTCTCGACAAGGGGGTCCGCACCGCCGACCTCGCCGGCCCCGGCTTCAACGCCGTCTCGACCGCGGAGATGGGCGATGCACTCTTGACCGAGCTGCAAGGCGTTCTTGAAGCCGCTTAGCTTGACTTCAACGAGCTTCTGTGACCCTAAGCGCGCCATGCGCATGCAAAGAATCTTGACCCAAGCCTACACCGTCGCCGTGACCTCGCTCACGACGGCCCTGATGCTGCGCGCGCCAAAAACCACCACCAAGACGAAGACGACCGAGCTTTAACCAGCCCGCTCCTTCCGCGCGTTCGGACCTTGTGCCCAACCCGGAACCGGAGGGGGCAACAAGCGATCATGCCTGCTGCGGTTGGGCTGAAAACCCAGAGCAGACAAAGATAGGCACGGAGCAAACACGTAAAAGGGCGATCTTGCGCGCGCGCCGCGCATCGAACACAAACCGGGCAGACAACGCGGTTGGGCGGAAGGCTCAGAGCCACGTTTGATGAAGGAGCAGAACCATGGGGTTCACCGTTGCAGTTGTCGGCGCGACCGGCAATGTCGGCCGCGAGGCCCTCGAAATTCTCGCCGAGCGCGGGTTCCCGGCCGATGAAGTGATCGCGGTCGCCTCGCGCCGCAGCGCTGGACAGGAGGCTTACTTCGGGGACAAGAAGCTGAAGGTTGTCGCCCTCGACAACGTTGATTTCTCGATCATCGACATCGCCATCATGTCCGCGGGCGGCGCGATCTCGAAGGAGTGGGCGCCGAAGATCGGCGCGGCAGGCTGCGTCGTCATCGACAACTCGTCGACGTGGCGGATGGACCCGCGCGTGCCGCTCATCGTGCCGGAAGTAAACGCCGATGCGGTGGACGGCTTTGGCGAGATGAACATCATCGCCAACCCCAACTGCTCGACGATCCAGCTGATGGTGGCGCTCAAGCCGCTGCACGATGCGGCGACGATACGGCGCGTGGTTGTGGCGACCTACCAGTCGACGTCGGGCGCTGGCAAAGACGCGATGGATGAATTGTTCAACCAGACCAAGGCGGTTTACCAGGCCGGTGAAATCCGGCCCGAAAAGTTCACCAAGCGCATCGCCTTCAACGCCATCCCGCACATCGACACCTTCATGGAGGATGGCTTCACGAAGGAAGAGTGGAAGATGATGGCCGAGACCAAGAAGATTCTCGACCCCAAGATCAAGCTCACCGCGACCTGCGTGCGCATCCCCTCCTTTGTGTCCCACGCCGAAGCGGTGAACGTGGAGTTCGACAAGCCCATCACGGCGGACGAAGCGCGCGCCATTCTGCGCAATGCACCCGGCATCCTCATCGTCGATAAGCGCGAAGATGGCGGCTACGTCACACCGCACGAGGCGGCGGGCGAAGACGCGACCTATGTCTCGCGTATCCGCGAAGACATCACCGTCGAGAACGGCCTGTCGTTCTGGTGCGTGTCGGACAATCTGCGCAAGGGCGCGGCGTTGAACACGGTCCAGATCGCCGAGGTGCTCGTCAATCGCGGGCTCATTACGCCGAAGCGCGAAGCGGCATAGTTAGTGCTCCTCCGGGTCGCGCAAGCGAAGGTTAGGACGCCTTTGCTTTGCGCCACCGCGAAAGCGGGAGCCGGCTTGCTGGCTGGACTGGGGCTGACCTGACCAAAGCTTGCATGGGGTTTCTCTCATGGCCCGCGCCCACCCTCTGCCGAGTTTGGACCCGCTCGTCGATGAGGCGTACGATCTTTTCGCCGCCCACAGGCTTTCGCTGCCACTGCACGCGTGCGGCTGCGAAAACTGCTTGCCCGCGACGCTACAGGAAAAGTTCATCCGCACCCCCCTGAGGTTGCTGGACCTTGGATTGCTGACCAGCTGGGAGGAATCCGCCGCAGCATCCGTCGCGGTCGCCAGGCGCAACGGCGAGATGGAGCCCGGCGCGGCGCAGATTGACGCTTGGTCTACCGAGGTTCGTGCGCTGCTTCCAAGGATCGCGCAGGCCGTTGCGGAAGGAACGCAACCGTCCAATCTCGGTGTCGAGAACACGTTCCGGACTATTGGCTCAGCGGGCTGGCAAGACTGGCCGGAAGCCGAACGCGCCTTCGTCCAAAGGTTCGCCGAAGCCTTCTTTCTGGCGTCTATCAATCGCGCCGCGTTCGCGCGGGCACCCATCGGGCCCGTGTTGGCCCTCGACACAGACGGTCAGGACGCAGCCATTGCGCTGATCATCCTTGGGATCGATGAAGAGCGGATCATTGAGCTGTGGGAGGCCGCACCCGACCCGAACGCGGCCATCCACATCGCCGAGGCACGGCGATCAATTCGGTACGACACCGAGACCAAATGCGACACGCTGGACTCGGTCTGGCTCAACGATAAATGGACGGGCGTCAGGCTCGGCACCTGGTTGACAAGCCCCGAGATCGACGAGCGTCTCGAAGCTGCATTTTTCTCTCTCACCGGAGAGGAGAGCGAAGCGCAAGCGATGCGCGAGATCCTCAGCCGCGCCCTGGGTTAGGCCTTACCTCGGTTAGACCCTGGTCGCAGGTAGGCAGATGGGAAAGCCGCACCTATGCGTTGCGGACCACGTAAGGCCGAAGCGCGAAACGAAACCGGTGCGGCCAGCAGACCGCGCCGGTCTCAACGCCCTAGAGCCAGCTTGCTGGTGCGTAGGCGTAAGCATCACCAGCCCGAATGATCCTACCGAAGCCGGGGAACGGCACGTGGGTCGCGGCGACGAGGGCGTTGTCGGCAATCGCCCGCTCGAAAACGCGCCGGCGGGACTGGGCGGCAACCTCGGGGTCGATATCAAAGCCGAAGCCCACGTCCGGAAGCGCGGTGTGCAGCACCGAGCTGTGCAACGTGTCGGCGATCATCAACAGCTCCCGATCGCCTCCATCGATGTGCACAAGGCAGTGCCCCGGCGTGTGACCTGGCGACAGTTCGAGTGTCAGACCGGACGCGACCTCAGCCCCTGCAGAGACAGGCCGGATCTGATCGCCGTAGACGCGATAGATCAGCTGCGCTGCCTCGAACAGACCCTGCGCTTCCTCCGGCGCCTGTGCCTGAATGCCCGTATCCCCCCAGAAACCGATCTCGGTTTCATTGATGACAACTTCCGCGTTGGCGAAAACCGCGGCACCATTGCTGACCATGCCGCCTATATGGTCGGGATGAGCATGGGTCAGCACGATAAGATCGACATCAGCGGGCGCAACGCCGGTAGCCGCCAGAGCATCCGCCATACGCCCAAACCCCGGTCCAAGGGCCTCAAACTCGCCAAGGCCGGCGTCTATCAGGATCGTTTGATCGTTGGATTGCAAAAGGAAGGCGTTAACCGGTGCCGGAAGCGCGTCACCCGTGATACCGCCCGCTTCCAGAGCCGCGTCGATGGCCGCTGCATCCCCAAAGAAGAAGCCTTTCTGGATCGGCGCCATGCCATCGAACAACGATGTGATGCGGTAATTGCCAAGCGGTGCATCGAAAAGGGCTGGAGCTGAATCAGCGGCATCCATTGCGAACGTCGGGCGCGCAGTCGCAGCTAAGATGGCCGGGGTCGCAAGTGCGGGAGCGGCCAATGCGGATAGGCCAAAAACACGGCGGGTGATGGAAGTCATGACAGGTTCCTCTCATTTATCTCGTATACGAATTATTCGTATACGATTTAATCGAAGTCAACCCTTTCGCTTTGGAGGCAACTTTATTACGTAGGATGGATGACAAAGGGCGCAGACAATGACGGCCAACTGAAGGCGCTTTTGTGCTTCAACGTGTACGCGTTGAACCGCAGCTTTGGTCGCTTTTACCAGTCAGCGTTCTCCGAGACCGGCCTCACGTACCCTAAGTTCGTGATCCTCATGGCGCTAAAAGAGGAAGGGCCAATGTCGGTTTCAACGCTTTCTCTGCGCGCCGGCGTCGAACCCAACACACTGTCTCCAATTGTCAAGAAAATGGCTGGTTTCGATCTCATTTCCCGGCAACGGGCAAACGATGACGAGCGCCGGGTCGAGCTCGAGATCACCGCGAAAGGCGAAGCTGTCCTGCAGCGCGCGCAAGAGGTCGTCTATGAAGGATTTGCGAGCCTGAACCTCGAAGGAAACAGCTTGGCGGACGCCATCGCTTTCCTCGAAACAACCCGTGAGGTGGTCGACGATGCCAATCCGCCCAAGCTCAATCTCGACGGAATAAGGTGAGCGCAACGCCGCATGGCTGATCGCAAACGGCCAAAGATCGCCATGACGGACGATGAGAAGCTCGTCCATAATGAGCGCGTGAAGCTCTATGCAACCTTTCTCAACGGTCTTGGCATCGCGTTGTTTGCTGTCGGCGGCCTCGCACCGCTGTTTTCAAGCGTCTATGGGCCGCAAGGCGTCCAGCCAGCGACGCTGATAATCAGCCTTCTTTGTATTTTGGTTGCATTTGCCTTACATTATGGAGCAAGGCGGCATCTACGGAGGTTGCGATTTTGACAACGTTGGACATCATCGGAATGCTTGTTGCGCCAGTTGGCGCGCTCGTCCTCGCCGGGCTTGCTTATTGGGCAGCCATGCTGGATGAGCGGCGGCTCGAGCGAAAAATTGCCGAGCGCGAGAGAAGATCGCACCGCCGCTAAGCCGGACTAAAGGCCATCGAGAGCGGGCATGCCCTGCGCTTCCATACGGCGATAGAAATCGATCAGTTGTTTGCCGCGCTCAGGCTTGAACCGCGACCCCTCGGCCACCGGATCAACGATCCGGTCAACGCGAAAAGCCCGGAAATCGTCGCGCAACTCGCACCAAGCGAGCAGCGTCCAGACCTTACCCCAAAAATACAAGCCTAGAGGACGGATCGTCCGCTGAGTGGCCACATCTTTCAGGTCGGTGTACGCCACCGTCAGGCGTTCCGACCGGTCGATCGCCCGATCCAGCACGTCCAACGTCCTGCGCTGCTCTTGCGGGAAATCATAGGTCGGCGAAAAAATCGCCGTTGTCTCGACCGCCGGCTTCGCATTATCAGGCAAAACGGCACCGATCTTGACCAGGGCTTCCTCTGCAGACCGTGCCATGGAAAGGCCACCCCACGCGCGCACCATCCGCGCGCCGGCGACCAGCGCGGCGATCTCGTCGCGCGTGAACATCAGCGGTGGCAGATCGAAGCCTTCGCGCATCAGGTAGCCAACACCCGCCTCACCTTCGACCGGCACACCTGACCCTTGCAGGTCAGCGATGTCGCGGTAGATCGTGCGCTCGGAAACTTCGAGCTGATCGGCAAGCTTCTTCGCGGTGACCAGACGGCCCCCGCGAAGCAACTGCACAATCTGAAAAAGGCGGTCTGCGCGCCGCATCTGAGCTTACGAAGCCCCCTTGAAGCGGAACCAGCCGACGGAGTTGCCGTCCGGGTCCAGCGTGTAGATGAACGAGCCGACGGGAATATCGATAGGCGGAGATAACACCTTACCGCCCGCTTCGACCACACGATCAGCCGTTTCTTCCAGCGTGCCAGCGGCAAGCAGATGAATGGTCGGCCCGATGCCATCGGGCGCCGGCTTTCCCGGATACAGATGCGCCGAGATGCCTCGCCCCATATCGGCGATCGGCAAATCGACCATCGGGTTGGGCCCGTCATTGTTGATGGGCAGGTCGGTCCCGAGGACTGAACCATAATAGACGCGCGCGGCTTCCAGATCGCTGACGGGAATTTCCGCCCAGACAAGGCGGTGCTCGGGATGCGAGGAGGCTTCAGACATGAGGTGACCCTTTCATAGGTTGGCTGGCAATGGTTGTGATCGGCTGATCGCAGCCTTGGTTGACGCCGCAGGGCCCGTGCGGCGATCACCTGTATGACACACCCCTCCTGACAGCTTAGTGTCAGGAGCCTTTCAGGAGGATGGCAGGATCAAGCCCAGATAGCGATTGGCAAACCATGGGCGTCGCGGCCTGGTGGGTCAGGGTACGGACGCGCCAAACCCCCAGCGATCCGCTGCGCGATCAGCCAGCAGACGCTCGCATCCATGACATCATCAAGCCCCGCTCCGCGCGGCGCAGGACCATGCAGAAAGGGTGCGTTCGACGCGGCATCAAGACCGTGGCGCGTAAGAAGCTCGCGCCGCTCAGCCATACCTGCTTGATTGACTTTCCCTTTGATTTTCTTGGGCAAAGCCATCGGCCGATCATCGTTCAGCGCACGAAATGCCACTTCTGGGTGGCTTTCAAAGACGCGGGAAACGGCTTCCGGGTTGTCCCTCAGATAGGTGTCGACCTCGAGGATCTTCGGAAACAGATAGAAGGCCTGGATCGAAACGCCTTTCGGCGGGTCAGACAGCGTTTTCGCCAAAGCGCTCGCCTTTTGATGAAGCGGATAATCGTCACCGGTCCGCCCTGTCATGCGCACGCCCAACTCAACGGCAGCGCGAGCGGGAATGGTGAACACGCTCGACTGCCGCGCACCAAGCAGGGACCGTACTGCCTGTTCCGCGACCCGGCCGCTTCCATCAATGCGTTCCGGCAAGCCGATAGGCATATCGATAGCGACGATGGCGCCCTCGCCCATAGCGGCCATCAGTTCTTCGAAGTCGGAATACACCGCAGCACTGAGGTCGGCACTGCGTGAGCCAGAGACCGCAACCCACCCAGCCTTGCAGCCATCGACCCCGACGAGCTGACGCATCCGTATCGCTCAGGTCAGGGGTGTGGGAACGGCACGAGCACCACGCGGCTTGCCCCGCGCCAGTTGGCGCTGCGTAACCATGGCCATCGGCCGGACAAGGGCGTTCTGCTCGGCGGCAATTGTCAGCTCCGAGCTGCCGGCTTTGACGGAGCGTGCGACGATCTCGAAGACCGAGGCCGTGGCCTGCATCATGGCTTTGTCGATCGACGCGTTCATCGAGGCATCCATGGGCGCACCGAGGGCCAAATGGGCCGCGATGAGTGCAGAGAACAGGTCCCCCGTCCCGTGGGGAGCGCCGTCGACGCGTGTGTGTTCGGCCAGGATCGCCCGATCTCGGGCCTTCTCGACCAGAAGCACACCGGTTGACTGGTGCATCAGGCCGAACGCGGATGTGACCATGATGGCGTCCGGCGGCAGTTTTTCTCCCAGCGCGATCAAACCGGCGTTATCGGTTGCCTCATCCTGCGTACCGGCGAGGATCGCGAGTTCAAAACGGTTAGGGGTGGCCAGGTCACAGCGCGGCAGAAGCTCGGCGCGGATCGCGTCAACCACCTCGGCGGGAACGTAGGTACCATGATGGTCTGCGCAGACCGGGTCACAGATAACGAGGAGTTGGTCCCGGCTTTCGCGCGCCCGATCAATGGCCCGGCATACAGCCGCCACCTGCCCGGCAGAGGCAAAATAGCCGGTCAGGATCACACCCAGCTCCTCAAGAAATGGCGCGCCAACCAGGGCGTCGAGTGCTGCAACGACATCACCGTCCGACATGGGCACGCGCGGCGCAGGACCGTAGCGGGCGTTCTGGCCAGGATGCCAAGGCAGATAGATTGTCGGTACTTTCCAGACCGGCACACCAAGGCGCTCAAGGGCAAAACCCGCCGCGCGCAAGCCCACAGAGCCACGCGCGACTTGTGAAGAAATGGCGAGCACGGCAGGCGGGGATGGCGCAAGGTTCATAGCAGCGGGCATTCCAATTCTAGCGGTGGGATCACGCCCCACAGCGTCTGGGCCGGTGTTGCACAGCTTCCAACCAATGGCCACCTCGGCAGATCGGCCCCCGGCGGGCTATTGCAGCGCAGCATTCGGTTCGTGTTCCAGCTTGCAAGTCTCCGCTTCGAAAGCCCACCCAAGAAAGGGCCGCCATGAGTCAGCCCCTCCGCTCCATCCTCTATATGCCCGGCTCCAATGCGCGCGCGATCGACAAAGCTCGCACCCTCGATTGCGACGGCGTGATCCTTGATCTTGAGGACGCAGTCGCGCCGGACGCCAAGCAGGATGCCCGACGGCTCGTCGCCGAGGCCCTTGAACAAGGCGGCTTTGGCCATCGCTTCATGATCTTGCGCGTCAACGGCGCCGACACCCCGCTTCACGACGAGGATATGGCGTTGGCCCGCTCCGTGCCGGCCGATGCCGTACTCATCCCGAAAGTCAACGAGCCCGCTGACGTCGCCGCCGCCCGCACGCGTCTTCCAGATGCGGCGCTTTGGGCCATGATGGAGACCCCTCTCGCAATGCTCAATGCCGGTGCGATCGCCGGCGAAGGCCAGTCGGATGGCACAGGGCTGTCAGCTTTCGTCATGGGTACCAACGACCTGTCAAAAGATACCGGTGCGCGGCTGATCCCCGGGCGCGCGCCCATGCTGGGCTGGCTGAGCACATGCATCGCCGCCGCCCGCGCCCACGGGCTTTCGGTTATCGATGGCGTGTATAACAGCCTTGACGACGCCGATGGCCTTGCCGGGGAATGCGCGCAAGGTCGGGACATGGGCTTTGACGGCAAGACCCTGATCCACCCACGCCAGATCGAGGTCGCGAACACGAAGTTCGCGCCCGATCCCGATGAGGTAGCGTTCGCCCGCACCATCATCGATGCCTTCAAACAGCCCGAGAACGCCGACAAGGGCGCGATCCGCGTTGACGGCAAAATGGTCGAACGGCTGCATGCAGACATGGCCCGCAAAACCGTGGAGATGGCAGAGGCTATTGCAAAGCGAGACCGTTAGGTTCCCGCGAGAGGCTTACGTCTCGCCTGTCGCCGATGCATGGATCGCCAGAGCGTGGACCGGTCCGTCCAGTTCGTCAGCGAGAACCTCATTGATCGCCCGGTGCATCTCGATCCGTGATTTGCCCTTGAACGTTGGCGCAACAATGTAGACCCTGAAGTGGGTTTCGCCGCCTGGCTTCCATCCTGAATGGCCCTCGTGCTGGTGCGACTCGTCTTGCACCTCCAGCGCATCGGGCCTGAAGGCGAGCTTAAGTTTGGCTTCCAGAACGGATTTGACCGACATTGAACTCCGCCGATATGGGATTGAACCTGAGCTGAAGGCCTAAGTGTGTGCGGTTAGGCCAACAAGCGGCTTGCGGGTAAAAGTGGTTCGGGTTTCCGGGCGAAGTGACGGTCAGCAAAAGTACGAATAAAGCAATGATTGTACCCAATCTCTTGGTTTCGAACCTGCCTCGCTCAGTCGAGTTTTACCGCAGCGCGCTCGGTTTCGACCTCATGATGGTCCTTACGGCAACCAACGAGATGATCGACGAACCGGGCCACCCTGAGGCTGTCTTCGCGACCATGGCCTGGGGTGATGACCAACTCATGCTGCAAACCCGTGCGCATCTGGAAGACGCAGGCGTGAGCCAGCCAGCGCCGCCAGCGCCCGTGATGAGTGGGTCACTTTATCTGCGCGACTTCGATTTCACCGAACGCATCGGCCAGATCCCGCAGGCGCACATTGCTCGCCAACCGACCATCGCCTGGTACGGCATGAGAGAACTGGTCATTGAAGACCCTGACGGCTACCGGATTGTGCTCGGTCACCGGAGCGGACCGCCACCGCTTTAGGCGGCGCGGATACGTCCCAGGAAAACTTCGATATGCTGGCGCATGTCCGCAGCCTGCGCAGCTACCGTCTGCGCCGAACCGTGCACTTGCGTTGAAGCACTGCCCGTTTCAAGCGCAACCTCGCTTACGCCAGTGATATTCCGCGAGACCTCGTCCGTACCGACAGAAACCTGTTGAACTGAACGCGCAATATCCTGTGTTGCGGAACCCTGTTCCTCAACCGCCGCTGCGATGGCCGCAGCAACCTCATCCATCGCAGTGATCTTGCCCGTGATCGTCTGGATCGATTCAACGGACACGGAAGTCGCTGACTGGATGGCTGACACTTGGCTACCGATCTGTTCGGTTGCCTTGGCTGTTTGCTCAGCCAGCGCTTTGACTTCGGTCGCCACGACAGCAAACCCTTTACCGGCGTCCCCGGCGCGTGCGGCCTCAATGGTCGCATTCAGTGCCAGAAGGTTGGTCTGCTCAGCAATGTCGCGAATGAGGTTGACCACTTCGCCAATTTTTTCAGCCGTTTCGGCGAGCGACCGAACCTCTTCGGAGGTTTTTTCGGAGTCGATCACCGCGTCACGTGACATTGTCGCAGATCTGCCGACCTGCTGACCAATCTCCGCGATCGACGCCGACAGCTCTTCGGCGGCACTAGCGACCGTCTGAATATTCTGGCTCGCTTCTTCCGAAGCGCTTGCGACGGTGTGCGACTGCATTTTCTGCTCATCAGCCATCAATGACAAAGCTTCAGCAGACGCCTCCATCTGGCCGGCTGCTGAGACGACTGACGTGATAGCCCCGGAAGCACTCGCCTCAAACTCAGCGATGGCGTCTGTGATGACTTTTTGGCGCTGGCGCTCGCGCTCATCATCGGCGGCCTGCTCAGCACGAAGCCGCTCAGTTTCGATCATCGACTGTTTGAACACATCAACGGACCGCGCCATCGTCCCGATCTCGTCGGCACGATCGGTGGCAGGAACATCGACGGTCAGGTCCTTCTCGCGCAAGGCCCGCATTACCCCCGTCATCTGCACGATCGGCCCTGAGATCGATTGGGCCAACAGCACGCCAATGACCATAGCCGCAACAACCCCGACTGCGCCGACAAGCACCGACGTGAGCTTCTGCGCGGTAAACCCGTCCTGCAAGATTGGGCCGATGCGGTCCTGCTCTGCGCGTGCAGTGTCGGCAACCAGCAACACTTGGTCGACGATGGCACTGCCCATCGCATCAAGTTCGGACTTGTAAACCGCGTTGCGCAGCTCGTTGAGCTCGGCAACCTGAAGGAACAGAGCGCGGTAACGCGCAGCATCCACTTGCACCTGCTCAGCAAGGGCAGCCTGCCGGGAGTTTGTGCTCAGCCGGACAAGCTGCTGCATGGACGTATCCAATTCGTCGAGCTCACGCAGCACCCGCTGCTTGTCTTCCGGGTCGCCACCCAGCAAATAGCGGCCAGCATACGACCGGGCCAGCAGCAGATCCTGGACCGCCCGGCCCGCATGCACAGCGTCGGACCAGCGACGATCAACGTGGGCGCTATCGAGCAGCTCGGTTATGACCTGGCGGATGCTTGTAGCGAGCGGATTGAATTGTTCTTCCACAAGGCGATCGGCATCGGACTGATGCTGCTGTGCTCGGTTGACTGCATCTATGTAGAAGTCGACAAACCGCAAAGCTTCGCCGAATGCCTCTGCCTGCTGCAGGCCGCGCTCGTACATTTCTGCTTCGATGTTACGTAAGGTGGCAGCCTCAGCATTGATGACAGGCAGTGGATCCTCCACCAGTCCAGCGCGAAATTGCTTGGTTTCAAGCCGCATGTTCAAGGCGGCGGAGGCTGCACGCGTGGATGTTGCTGTGCTCAGCGCCGCTTGACGGTACTCGTTGAAACTACCGGAGTTGCTCAGGCCAGACCAAACCGCATAGCCCGCAAGCACAGCGGCGATGAGGATTGTAACGCCGAACCCGGCGTAAAGCTTAGTTTTTAGGTTTAAATTGCGCATCATTTGCTTCTCGACAAAACAAAGGGGCGCCGTTCTCCCGGTAACGGCAGGACCACCAAGGGACGTTAGATTAGTCGTGAAAGTACTGATGACGTTGTGAATAAGACCTTACCAGAGGAAGAACTTCTCCAACTGCCACATAACTTTCATGTAAAAATAGGTGATACCGCCCCAGCCGCAGCGGAAAGTTTCACAAAGTGCGCTCGAATACCGCACATGAGCTTTTTCGTGTGCGCCGGTTTCGGGTCAAACCACACGCCTTTTGTGTCCTCGGAGGCGTGACTGGCCCCCAACTCACCTAAAGCCGCCAAAAGACAATCCGCATGCGTCCAATTCGGCTCTTGTGAGACGGGCACGCCTGCCCATAATAGATGTCATGGCGTCCAACTCAGATCTTTTTGATTCCATCCGCATCAAGCCACGCGGCGGCAAGCGCAAAGCAGCCGAGAAGCCTGCGAAGCCGACTACGCGCTGCTGCGACTGGGAAGGCTGCGAGAAAAAAGCGGAGCATCGCGCGCCGAAGGGGCGCAATCACGAGGGCGAGTTCTTCTGGTTCTGCCTCGAGCACGTCCAAGCCTACAACAAGAGCTACAACTATTTTTCCGGCATGTCCGATGATGACTTGTCGAAGTTCCAGAAGGCCTCAATGACGGGCCATCGCCCAACATGGCAGATGGGCCGAAACGCCAATGCCGAGACGGTCAAGAAGCGAAAGGGGCCCCGTCCCACTGCTTCGGGAAAGCCGCGACGCCCCTGGGCGGACGATGCGTCCGATCCTTTCGGCGTGTTTGGCGGAGCGTCTGCTTCGAGCCCCGAGGCGGCTCGTGCCCGCCAGAAGACCCGGACGGTTGGCAATGCGGCGCGCAAGAGCTTTTCCACCCTCGGCCTCGACACCGATTCCGATGCCGAGGCTATCAAGGCACGCTTCAAGGATCTCGCCAAACGGCTGCACCCTGACCTCAATCAGGGTGATCGTGCGACAGAAGAGCGCCTCCGCGACGTGATTCAAGCTTACAACACCTTGAAAGCCTCTGGCTTCTGCTAGAAAACAACGTCGTTTCAAAATCCGTCCAATTCATGCGGCCAATCAGCAAACGCGCTGACCGCCAGTCAGGACCATTTCACCGATGACCGTTGCCGTCCCAGCAGCACCTGCCCCCCAGCACACCGTTCCTGATACCCCGATCAACGTTCGCGAGGTCTTTGGTGTCGATACCGATATGCAAGTCATGGGCTTCGCCCAGGCCGATGAGCATGTGCCGGACTTCGATCCAGATTATATTTTCGACAAGGACACGACACTCGCGATCCTTGCAGGCTTTGTACACAACCGTCGGGTGATGATTCAGGGCTATCACGGCACCGGAAAATCTACCCACATTGAACAAGTCGCCGCGCGGCTGAATTGGCCTTGCGTGCGCGTCAATCTCGATAGCCACATCAGCCGCATCGATCTGGTAGGCAAAGACGCCATTGTCATTCGCGACGGTAATCAGATTACCGAGTTCAAGGACGGTATCCTGCCTTGGGCGCTCCAGACCAATACGGCCCTCGTATTCGACGAATACGATGCGGGACGCCCCGACGTGATGTTCGTGATCCAGCGGGTTCTCGAAGTTTCGGGGCGCCTCACGCTGCTCGACCAGAACCGCGTCATCCGCCCACACCCCTCATTCCGGCTTTTTGCGACCGCCAACACGATTGGCTTAGGGGACACATCGGGGCTCTATCACGGCACGCAGCAGATCAACCAGGGCCAGATGGACCGTTGGTCGGTCGTAACAACGTTGAACTACCTGCCTCACGACACGGAAGTGGACATCGTGATCGCCAAGGCGACCGCTTACGACACAGCTGACGGCAAGGAGAAGGTGGCGGCGATGGTGCGCCTCGCTGATCTCACGCGCAACGCCTTCATCAACGGTGACCTGTCCACCGTGATGAGCCCACGTACGGTGATCACCTGGGCGCAGAACGCTGAGATCTTTGGCGAGATCGGTTTCGCGTTCCGGGTATCGTTCCTGAACAAGTGCGACGAAACCGAGCGGCCGCTGGTCGCGGAGTTCTACCAGCGCTGCTTTGGCGAAGAGATTCCCGACAGCGCACTGAACGTCGCTCTGAGCTAGGCGATGGTTGAGCCGCGCCACAAGCCCGGCGGCAACAAGCGTGGAGGGGCCAAGTCGCCCACGCAACATGAGCCGCTTAAAGCTGCCGTTTCAGGTTGCCTGAAGGCCATCGCAGGCCGAGACGATGTGGAAGTCGCCTTCGCCGCAGATCGCCCCGTTCTTGCCGGGACATCGGCACGTTTGCCCGAACCGCCGCGCAATATAACCGCTGAGGACGGAGCGGTGTTGCGCGGGCTTTCCGACGCTATGGCACTGCGTTTGGCTTGCCATGACACGAAGCTGCACAAATCACTCGCTCCGGAGGGCAAGGACGCCCGCGCGCTCTACGACGCGGTCGAGCAGGCACGGGTGGAGGCCATCGGTGCAGGGCGCATGCGCGGCGTGCATGACAATCTGTCCGCCATGCTCGAAGACAAATATCACCGCGGCAATTTTGAAGAGATCACCGACAAGGCCGACGCCCCTCTTGAAGACGCCGTCGCACTCATGGTTCGCGAACGGCTTGCCGGCATGCCGGTGCCCAAGAGCGCCGAGAAGATCGTCGACATCTGGCGCGAGGACGTGGAAGCCAAAGCCGGCAAAGACCTGAAATCGCTCGCCGACGCGGTCGATGATCAGGAAGGTTTTGCCAAGGCAATTCGCGACCTTCTGGTTTCGCTCGATATGAGCGATGACTGGGCACCTGACGCTGGCGATAATGAGGAAGACGAGGACGATTCAGACGTCAACGATGACGGCCAGTCTGACGAGAACGAACAGGACGACACCTCCGGCGACGAGATGAGTGGCCAGGTTGAAGCTGAAGCGGCGCAGTCGGGTGAGGAGGATGAAGCGGGTGAAAGCGACGCCTCCGAAGAAACCATCTCTGAGATGGCGGAAGGCGACGCGCCGGATCAGGCAGAAGAGGCTGGAAGCCCTGAAGATCAACGTCCAAACGAAGGCCTGATCGAGCCGCTCACCGATTACAAAGCCTTCATCACCAAGTTTGATGAGCAGATCAAGGTCGAGGAGCTGTGCGACGCGCAGGAACTCGAGCGGCTGCGCGCGTTTCTCGACAAGCAGTTGCAGAACCTCTCGGGCGCTGTTGCGCGCCTCGCTAACCGATTGCAGCGACGTCTGATGGCGCAGCAAAACCGCGGCTGGGATTTCGATCTTGAAGAGGGGCTTCTGGACACCGCTCGGCTAACGCGCGTCGTCACTGATCCGATGCAGCCGCTCGCCTTCAAGATGGAGCAGGACACCGAGTTCCGCGACACGATTGTCACGCTGCTTATCGACAATTCCGGCTCCATGCGCGGCCGCCCCATCACGGTCGCCGCCACTTGCGCCGACATTCTTGCGCGGACGCTGGAGCGCTGCGGCGTCAAGGTGGAAGTGCTCGGCTTCACCACCCGCGCCTGGAAGGGCGGTCAATCGCGAGAAGCGTGGCTCGATGCAGGCAAACCCGCCCTACCCGGCCGCCTGAACGATCTGCGCCACATCATCTACAAGGGCGCGGATGAGCCCTGGCGACGGTCGAAGCGCAACCTCGGCCTCATGATGCGCGAAGGCCTGCTCAAGGAGAACATTGACGGCGAAGCGTTGGAATGGGCGCACGCGCGGCTTCTCGCGCGGCCAGAACAGCGGCGTATCCTGATGGTGATATCGGACGGCGCGCCGGTGGACGATTCAACCTTGTCGGTGAACTCCGGCAATTATCTCGAGCGCCATCTGCGGCATGTGATCGACCAGATCGAGACCCGGTCGCCGATCAACCTGATCGCCATCGGCATCGGCCACGACGTGACCCGTTACTATCGGCGCGCAGTGACGATCGTCGATGCCGAGGAGCTTGCCGGCGCGATGACCGATCAACTTGCGGCGCTGTTCGACGAAGAGGCAGCCCCTGTCTCCGGTCGCAGCTCGATGGCGCGCTCTCGGGGCTTCCGCCGTGCGTCCTAGCGTCCGCGCGATCGGCTTGATCGCGGTTTGGATCGGCGCTTCCTCTTTTTGCGGTGCCGCAAACGCGCAGGATAGTTTGATCATCCGCGCGACCCCTCTGCCGGTGTTCGATCGCGCGGTTCCCGACAATCGATTCGGGCCGCTCACCTATCTTGGCGGTCTGTCGCTCTCAAGTTCTCACAGCGATTTTGAAGCGCTGTCGGGCCTCGATATGGCGGGCGACCGGATGCTCATGGTGACCGATGAGGGCCATTGGGTCACCGCAACGCTCGAGGCGAACGAGACTGGCGTGCCACTAGGACTAGCCAACGCCATGATCGGACCACTCCTTGGCGGGGACGGTAACCCTCTCGGCGGCAAGGCGACCGGCGATGCGGAAGGCTTGGCGCTGATCGGCGATGCGGTATGGGTCACGGCGGAACGCAACCAGCCTATCCGCACCTACGCTTTGGAAAACGGGAGCCTTGAAGGGGCGGCGACACTCCCCCTCGGCGCCGAAACGCCTCTTCAGGGCCGGCGCAATGCAGGTATCGAGGCCATCGTTCACATGGAGCGTGGTCCGCTGCGTGGCGAAACGCTGATCTTTCTTGAGAAGCCGCCACGCAGCGCGTCGGCAGCGACGGCGATGCGGCTGCTACCGAATGGGCAACGCGTGCCGTTTGCGGTTCAGCGGCGGGACGATTTTGCGATTACCGGGGCCGCCGCCTTACCCGACGGGGACGTCCTCCTGCTCGAGCGCCGGTTCAGCTGGGACGATGGAATCTTCATGCGGCTGAGACTGCTGCGTGCCAGCGAAATCGCTTCAGGCGCAGTTCAGGGACGGCGTCTTTTGCACGCCGACGGCGGTTCGGTCATCGACAATATGGAAGGCGTCGCCACGACCGAACACCCAGATGGCCCGATCATCACACTTGTTTCCGACGATAACGGAAATTTCTTTCAGCGAACCGTTTTGCTGCGGTTTCAGATAAACGGTTCCTTAGATCAGCTCACCGCCTCGACGCCGCCTGCGCCCGTGGCTCGCCCAGCCAGTCTGCGCTAAAAACTACGCGCTCTGCGCCTTCAAAACGTCTTTCTTGACCTGAAGCGCGGTCGGCGACAGGTCACCATCGCTCGCCTTCATCAGGAAAGCGTCCAGCCCGCCACGGTGTTCAACGGAGCGGAGCGCAGCAGCAGAAATGCGCAACTTCACCGTCTTTCCCAGGGCATCCGACACAAGAGAGACATTGTTGAGGTTTGGCAGAAAGCGACGCCGCGTCTTGTTGTTGGCGTGGCTAACATTGTTGCCGGCTTGCACACCTTTACCGGTCAATTCGCAACGACGGGCCATGGCTCATCATCCTTAGTGTTGAAGCGGACACCTACCAGGGCGCCCCGTATCGCTGTTTCGCCACAAATCGCAAACGCGCCACAGGGGCCGGCCTCAGCGTTGGGCCGATGGTCCCAATATATCCGACTATTTAGATCAGGCGCCGCTAGTGCCACCGCGGGCCACCTTCGTCAAGAACTGTCGCCCATGCAGACGTAAAAAAGGCAGTGTACACGCGGTTTAAGACCCAAAACATCGTCCCGCCGTACAAAAATTGCCACAAAAGATGCCGACCGGTGCATTACAGGCAGCGTTGCTGACCTCCACCCTGATGGTTAACGCCGCGATAACGGCTTGACGTTAGGCTCGCGCGACATCCGCCTTTTGCGGACCATGTAGGGGTTTTTTGTGATGCAGACCAACTTCGCCGCGACGCGCCTTCGCCGAATAGGAAAATGGAGCAGGGGTGCGGCGGCAACGGCATTAGGTCTTGCGATCTACTTCAGCGCGCCAATCGATTATACGTCCCAAGTCGGGTTCGCCGGCCCAGCACCGGTGCAAGCGGACGAGGGCACCCTTCGGATCAGCTACGCTGCGCGGCTGGCGGGCGTGCGTATCGGCTCAGGGATCTTGTCGGTCAATCTTGCCGACAGCCGCTATGCGGCGAGCCTTCAGGCTCGGACCAGCGCACTCGGTCGACTGGTCAGTCGTGGCCAGGGCGAAGCTGTCGCAAGAGGTAGCTTTCGCCGCGCGTCGGTTATCCCCGCAAGCTATGATCTTTCAGCCTCCGAAGACACAATGACGAATGTGGTGCGCATGCGCCTATCGGGAGGAGACATCCAAGAGCTTTCCGCCGAGCCCCCACTTTCTGAGCGGCCCGACCGTATTGCCGTTCGGGCGCAGCACCGCCGCGATGTCGTGGATCCGGTCTCGGCTCTCCTCATGCCTGTCGCCTCCGCGGAAGCTGCGATTGGCCCGGCAGCTTGCGATCGGACCATCCCGCTGTTTGACGGGCGTCAGCGCTACGATCTCGCACTATCATTCGTGCGGATGGAAGAAACCGAGTTCGGCAACGGACAGGCCGCAGTCTGCCGGTTACGCTACCGGCCGATCGCGGGCCATCGCGAAAACCGGCGCACCAACCGCGAGCTGGCCGAAAACCCCAACATCTATGTTTGGCTGACCCAGGTTTCCGACCAAGCGCTGGTGGCGCCCGTTCGCATGGAGCTGGGCCTCGATTTCGGTAAGCTGGCGATACAAGCCGTCGAGTGGAGCGCGCGTTAAAGCGCGCCCGCCAGTCCTGGCATCATGCGTGAGACGTATTCAGCCACACACCGCCTCGCCTCATATGGTTCCCTCGCACCTGGACGGGAAAACGCGGGCCAACTTGATGCGCTCAAGGGGACGTGGACCAAGGGCATCGTCCACGGCCGGCTCGTCAAGCAGGGATGGGGCCATTGGATCGGCTATCCTGGCGCCATACTGAGCACCGACGGTGAGCCCATCGAAGTCTTAATCTTCACGAGCCATGACCTTCCGGACCACTGGGATCGCCTCGATGCCTTTGAGGGCGAGGGCTACCGGCGGGTGGTCGCGCCAGCAACACTCGAAAGCGGCGACGTCATCGACGTATCGATCTACGAGGTCCGCGCGACTGGCTGACGGTCCATGGCCGCCGCTGCCTCCTGCGATGCGTAAGCCCCGTTGACCGCCCGTTTTCGGGGTGAAGCTTTCCGCGCGGATTTCTTCGCTAGCGGCACTTGCTTGCGCGCACGCAATTGCTCCATGCCGGTGATGAGCCGTGCCCCCTTGGATCGGAAAACGTAGCTGTAGAACCAACTGATCGCCACGAACAGAGGCCGTTTGACGCCAATGAGGAAGTAGATGTGGGCGATGCCCCATATCCACCACGCCAGTCCGCCACTCATGGTGAAGCGTTCGAAGTCGATCACCGCCGCGTGTCTGCCGATGGTCGCCAGGTTCCCCAGATGTTTGTAACGGAACGGTGCCGGTGCGGGCTTGCCTTCGACCAAAGCACGCAAGCGCTCGCCCGTGTAAGTACCCTGTTGCTTGGCCGCTGGCGCGATGCCCGGCACAAACGCTCCATCGCGCCATGGAACCTGTGCAGCATCGCCGACGACCGACACGTTGGGCTGACCGGGCACGGTCAAGTCGTTTGAGACGCTGACCCGGCCAATTCGGTCCGTTTCGACGCCCAACCACGCCCCGACGCCCTGCACTTGCACTCCGGCGGCCCAAATGGTCGTCGCCGTCGGGATTTTTACGCCTCCCGCCATGACGTGGGTCGCTTTGATGTCCTCAACCATCGTGTTGGTCAGCACTTCCACGCCAAGCTTCTCAAGCGAACGCTCGGCGGTAGCCGACAGATCTTCAGGGAACGTGGGTAGAACGCGCGGGCCGCCTTCTACCAAGAGAACGCGTGCCGCTTTGACGTTAATCTGGCGAAAATCTCCGCTCAGGGACACATGAGCAAGTTCAGCGATGGAGCCGGCGAGCTCCACGCCGGTCGGCCCAGCACCAACCACGACAAATGTCATTTCACGCGCCTGTTCGGTCGGGTCGGTGCTCAATTCGGCACGTTCAAAGGCCATGAGCACCCGTCGGCGCACCTCGGTCGCATCGACAATGCGTTTGAGGCCCGGCGCGTATTCCGACCATTGGTCGTTGCCGAAATAGGAATGTGATGAACCGTTTGCGACGATGAGATGATCGTAGGGCACCCTGCAGGCTTCGCAGATGACTTCCTGCGCTTGGGTGTCGATGTCGAGAACCTTGGACAGCGTCACTTTAACGTTCTTCTGACCGGAAAAGATACCGCGGATAGGCCACGCGATGTCCGCGGGCGACAGGTCGGCGGTCGCGACTTGGTACAGGAGCGGTTGGAACAGATGATAATTGCGCTTGTCGATTATCTCGATGTCGACGGGGGCATCCTTGAGGGCCTTGGCCGCGCAGATACCGCCGAAACCGGCACCAATGATAACAATGCGCGGACGTTCACCTGTCGTCATCGACGGCTCCAATCACAAAAGGGTCGTGGCCAAACATGGATGTGCGGCATACGGAAGCAGCCGACACACTTACGTCTTACGAACCAACAAGGTGACGAGACCAAAAAAAGAGCGTGAGACCTGCGCAGGCTCTCAGGTGTACGGTTTTGGGACGAGAGGATTAACAAGCCCGAGAGCATCCCGATGCGCGCACAAAGGAAATACGCGTTGCTTGCAGAGCGACCTACAAGATGTTGCGTGAACAGACCGGGAAAATCGCGGAACTAGCTGATTCGGACACCCTCTGTTCGGGTACCGTTCTGATCGTTAACGGGTCGGCCCCGCTTTTCGCCTGGCCGTTAGAAAGTCGTTAGAGGATCAATAAGAGAGATCAGCTTAGTTACCCGGATCGGGTAGCTCGAAGTCCGGCGCAGGCTCGCTGTCCTGAATGACCTGCATGGCAGCCTCGCCCTCCCCGAACGTGTTTTCCGTGCGCCAGACGAAGGCGCTGACGGGATCGACCCAATAGACGGTACGAACCGGCTGCTGCGTCGACCTCTGCGTGTAGAGCACTTCGTACCGGTTGCCGACGCGCCCCTCGAACTGCGCGCCCTCTTCGCAGGTGAAGCTATCGGCGTTTTCCGCCTGCCAGATCATGCCGTCCACGATCGCCTCGATCTCCGCGTCATCGTAGCGGCGCGAAAGCGTCCAATTTTCTCCACCATCGGTGGTGAAAAAGAATGACCCGTCCCGAAAGAGCGACTGCGGCACACCGTCGGCGGACGCACTCAGGCCTTCATTGAAGCCAGTCGACCAAAACAAGGACAGGGTTTCGGCGCCACCAGCAATGGTCCTGCTCACATGTTTCACCGCAGGCTGGCCCTGCCGCGTTTCGGTCATGATGGCTCGAACCGCCTCAGCGCAGGCTTCATCGGCTTGGGCAGGGGCAGCCGTCACCAGCGCGCAGGCGGCAGCAAGCAGCACCGAGACGGCTTGTGAGCATTTGATCATGATCGGTTCTCCTCACGAATGCGTGCGCCGACTTGGACGTGCTGCAATCCTTACGTTAGAAGCAGACTCGAACAATTCTGCGTCCGCATAAGGACCGCACACGAACGTCCCTCCACGATGCCTTACCGACCAAGATCTCAAGCACCCGGTGCTGGCGTTACGGCCATTCTGGGGCCAACCAACACCGGCAAGACCTACCGCGCCATCGAACGCATGATGACCCACGAGACCGGGGTCATTGGGCTGCCGCTGCGGCTTTTGGCGCGCGAGGTCTATCTCAAGCTGTGCGCGCGGGCGGGCGAAGCGCATGTCGCTCTGGTGACAGGGGAAGAAAAGATCATCCCCCTTGAGCCCCGCTACTGGGTGTCGACAGTCGAGGCGATGCCGCGCGACCTCGACGTCGATTTCGTCTGCGTCGATGAGGTTCAGCTCGCCGCCAATCTCGAACGCGGGCATGTCTTCACGGACCGCATCCTGAACGTACGCGGCAAGCTCGAAACGTTGCTGCTCGGCGCAGCCACAATCCGGACACTGCTGACCCACTTGCTGCCGGGTATTACGATCGAACAGCGCCCTCGCCTGTCGCTGATCACGTATTCAGGATCAAAGAAAATCACCCGCCAGCCTCGGCGCACGGCCGTCGTCGCGTTTTCGGCGAACGACGTCTACTCGATCGCAGAGCTTATCCGCCGCCAGCGTGGCGGAGCTGCGGTGGTGCTCGGGGCGCTGTCCCCACGCACGCGGAACGCTCAGGTCGATCTCTACCAGAACGGCGATGTCGACTTTCTCGTCGCAACCGATGCCATCGGAATGGGCCTAAACCTTGATGTCGACCACATCGCGTTTGCCGGTCGCCACAAATTCGATGGCTTCGACTACCGGGAGCTGACCGCTGCCGAAATGGGGCAGCTCGCTGGTCGCGCCGGCCGCCATACGCGTGATGGAACCTTTGGCGTTACCGGGCGGACCGAGCCGCTCGACGATTTTCTCGTCGAGAAGCTGGAGACGCACGCTTTCGAGCCCGTCAAGCGCCTGCAATGGCGCAACGCCGACCTTGATTTCGCGTCCATTGAAGCGTTACGCGCGTCGCTGGACGATATTCCGGACCATCCGCTGCTGACCCGCGCATTGCCGCAGGAAGATGCCGATACGCTCGACGCGGTTCTGCGCGACAAGACCATGCGGGATCGCGCAACGTCCGAAGCACGCATGCGGATCTTGTGGGATGCCTGTCAGCTCCCCGATTATCGGAAGATCGCGCCCGCGCAGCATGTCGAGATCGTGGGCCAACTTTTCGCCCATTTATGTGACCACGATCGGGTTCCTGAAGACTGGATGGCGAGCCAGCTCAAGAACACCGACCGGGTGGATGGTGACATTGATGCTCTATCGGCACGAATCGCGCATGTCCGGACATGGACCTTTGTTGCGAACCGTAACGCGTGGCTTCAGGACCCCATGCATTGGCAGGAACGCACGCGCGCGCTAGAGGACCGATTGTCAGATGCGCTTCATGAAAAACTGACACAAAGATTTGTTGACCGCCGCACTTCAGTTTTGATGCGGCGTTTGCGGGAGAAAGACGTTTTGGACGCCATCATCGCGCCGAACGGCGATGTTCAGGTGGAGGGCCAGCATATCGGCTGGCTTGCCGGTTTTAGGTTCACCCCAGACTCCACGGCCGACGACCTTGATGGCAAGGCAGTGCGGGCTGCTGCCCAGAAGGCCCTGGCCGCTGAAATTCAGCGCCGCGCCGAAAAGGTGGCATTGGCCGATGATGGTGCGTTTGCCCTTGATGCCGATGGTGGACTTCGCTGGATTGGCGAGGTGATCGCAAAGCTATCAGCATCGGACGACGTCTTGCGCCCCAAGATCATCCTGCTCGCCGATGAACAGCTGACCGGCGGCGCACGCGAAATGGTCGACGAGCGGCTGGGCAAATGGCTTGATGGTCAAGTTACGACGCACCTAGGGAGCCTTAAGGCACTGCGCGACGGCGACGGCCTCGAAGCGCTGGCCCGCGGTATCGGTTTCCGGCTTGCCGAAGCGATGGGCAACATCGATCGCCGTGAAATTGCTGACGACGTGAAAGCACTAGATCAGGATGCCCGCGCCACGCTGCGCAAGCACGGCGTACGCTTTGGTGCCTACACGGTCTTCGTTCCGCATCTTTTGAAACCGGCCCCAGTCAACCTGCTCAGTCTGTTGTGGGCGCTCGCCAACGGCGGCACCGACAAACCTGGTCTTCGGGAACTACCCCAACTGAATGCTTCCGGGCGCACATCGATACCCGTTGATCCGGCCTTCGATGTTGGCCTTTATCCCATTTGCGGCTTTCGGGTCTGCGGTGGTCGCGCGGTGCGCTTCGATATTCTTGAGCGCCTCGCCGACATCATTCGCCCTCTAATCGCCTTTCGCCCCTCGCCGCCGCCTGAAGCATCTGGGGAGAAATCGGCGGACCTTAATTCACCAAACCAGACAATGGGCGAAGATCCATCGTCAACGGATGGTTCGGTCGAACCCAAAGCCGGTGGCGAATTGCCAAAGGGCACGGACGCTGGCGCCGCACCACAACAGCCCGAACCAGAGCTTCATGAAAGGGCACCGGAGGGTGCAGCGCCCGGCAACGGTTTTTATGTCACGGTCGAGATGACGTCCCTTCTGGGTTGCGCCGGCGAAGACTTTGCGAACGTGCTCAAGTCGCTCGGTTACCGCGTGGAGCGCAAGACTGTTCCGGCAGCGGCAGGAACTCCTGCTGTGAGCGAGGCACCGACTGAAGATCCGGAGCCACCAACCGAGCATAAGGAGACGGTGGGCAGCGCCAGCGAGGATGTGGTCGAGCAAGCCGAAAGCACGACACCTCCCGCTGCGACCGACGCGGATGGCACATCGGCAGTGGAGCCCCCGACCGAACAGATCATCGAAGTTTGGCGGCCGGCAGGTGGCGGCAATCGACGGAGACAAGGCGCAAGACCGCAAGGACGCCGCCAAGGGAAAATGGGCGCCGGCCAAGACGCCTCCTCCAAACCGAACGGCGACCGGCGGAACGAAGGGCGCGGAAACAACCGGAAGGCGTTTAAAGGTGGGAAGTCGCCCAGGCGCGACGATAAACGGGACCAGAGAAAGCCCAAGGATTATTCGGCGGGACCACCCAACAAGGGTCGGGGTCCGGATCCAGACTCCCCCTTTGCTGCGCTGGCCGGGTTGCTCGACAAAAAGGATGGCGATGGCTGACGCCGACGCCGATACTCCGCGACCGACCATTCGCCTTGATCGCTGGCTGTTCTTTTCGCGATTGGTCAAGAGCCGCTCGCTTGCTTCGAAGTTGATCGAAGCGGGCGGCGTTCGTGTCAATGGAACCAAAACCCATCGGTCCAACCGAACAATTGGCCCCGAAGACGTTTTAACAGTTGCCCTGCCGGTGGGCGTGAAGATCATCAAACTTAGAGCATGTGGATCTCGCAGGGGACCGGCCCCAGAAGCGCAACAACTCTATGAGGATTTAACCCCGCCGCCACCGCCCAAGACTGAGCAGGACCTGAATGTTGGGAACACCGCGCCAAACCCTGGGCGCCGACCCACAAAGCACGAACGAGAACGCCTTTCGAGGATGAAAAGACAGGCGGAATAGTGTGCCAAGCGCGACCCCACTGCGCCTTGACAAGACAAACCGTATGAAGAATTTGACACCAGCAGGGTGCGCTTAATGTGCAGCAAGGAGCCTAAATCCACATGACCTACGTCGTCACGGAAAACTGCATTAAGTGCAAGTATACCGACTGCGTCGAGGTGTGTCCGGTCGATTGCTTCTACGAGGGTGAAAACATGCTTGTTATTCACCCGGACGAGTGCATCGACTGCGGGGTTTGTGAGCCTGAATGTCCAGCTGACGCTATAAAGCCCGATACCGAGCCGGGACTGGAAAGTTGGCTGGAACTCAACGCAAAATACGCCGACGAGTGGCCTAACTTGACGATGAAGAAAGACCAGCTGCCCGAGGCGGAGGAATTTGATGGCAAGGCCGGAAAGCTAGAGTTGTTCTCCGCCGAAGCTGGAGAAGGGGACTGACTGCTTAGCGGCCATCAGGCGGATTGCTACCCCTTGTTCAGCTGTCATTGGCTCGCCCCGAAAATGCAGATTGCTGGGTGATTTCAGCCCGCTCGGCATTAACCATCAGCTTACAGGGAATTGATTTTTCCCGCTTTTCGCGCTATGTAGTGCATACGTTCCAAGAAATATCATTTGGCCTTTCGCCTTGGTGCACCAGTTTATCTGAACAATTCGATATCCGTTCTGGATCGACCGTATGGTTGTTGCCGGGCGGTTTTTCGTGCGCCTTTAGCCTGAAGAAATTGATTCAAGGCGATTGGAAAGGCTTCAGACCGCTGTAAGTGGGCAAAGATAATTTGCGGAGCTCGCAATCAACGGCCAAGCCTCACCCGGCTGGCCCAACAGGAGTATGTCAGCGTATGGCGACTGCAAAAAAAACCACGCAGAAACAGGGTTTCAAAGTCAATGAACAGGTCGTTTATCCAGCTCATGGCGTCGGGCGCATTGTTGCGATCGAAAGCCAGGAGATTGCGGGTCTTACTCTCGAACTGTTCGTGATCACCTTCGATAAGGACAAGATGACGCTTCGTGTTCCTGTCGCCAAGGTGGAAAGCGTGGGTATGCGCAAACTCGCCGAAGATGGCCTCGTTGAGAAATCGCTCAAGACCATCAAGGGTCGAGCGCGGATCAAGCGGGCAATGTGGAGCCGTCGCGCGCAAGAATACGAAGCGAAGATCAATTCAGGCGACCTTATTCAGATCGCCGAAGTTGTCCGGGATCTCTACCGCGCCGAAAGCCAGCCGGAGCAGTCCTATTCTGAGCGGCAGCTTTACGAAGCCGCTCTGGATCGTATGGCGCGAGAAATTGCGGCCGTTAATGGCATGACCGAGACCGAAGCGGTGCGCCTCATAGAGCAGACCCTCGCCAAGAGCCCCAGCCGCATCAAGGCGGCTGAGCCGGATGATGAAGCCGGTGAAGAAGGCCAGAGCGCCGCAGCATAAGCATCTTTCACAGCTCAGTGTGTTGACGAAGGCCGGCCATGTGAGCCGGCCTTTTTCGTTTCTTTAATCCCACACATGTACGGTCCCGCCGATCTTGAAGCCACGCAGCTCATATCAGGAGACCCTCGTGCCGCATCACGTTGCCACCCCGGAGGAACGCGCCGCCGCTCACGCCAAATTGCAGACACTAGCTGATGATGGCCGCATATCGTCCAGCGACATGCTGGAGCTCCGGCGTACGATTTTTCCTGACGGGATCATCGATCGCAAAGAGATCGAGCTCCTGTTTCAGCTGGCCGAACGTGCTCCACAAGGTGACGCAGGCTGGCCCGCACTGTTCACCGAGATCTGCGCCGACTATTTTCTCAATGAGGAAGAGCCAGAGGGTTACCTGACAGACGAGGAAATGACCTTTCTGAGGTCTCTTATCCAGCGTGATGGAAGATTAGCGCGCTCCATCGAGCTTCATGCACTTGTTGGTCTCGCCCAACGCGCCCGAGACTACCCGACCTCGATGACGGCCTTCGTTGCGGATCAAATCAAGGCCATGGTTGCGCAGCGGCCTACCCCGGTCATGAAAGCATCAGATGTCGAACTCATCAGAGACTTCATTTACGCTGGCGGCGGGGATAGCTCGATTGGCGTAAGCCGAACCGAGGCTGACTTTTTGTTCGATCTTCACGATCTAACGGTTGGCCAAAACAACGTGGCTTCGTGGGACGAACTCTTCGTAAAAGCTATCGCCGCGCACCTGATGCAGCATGTCGGGTACCGGCCAATTGCGCGGGAGGAGGCCCTTCGCCTCACCAGCTGGGCCGAGGATACATCTGTGTCTGCCGGTCGCTTCTTCGGCGCAATGCTCAGTGGCGGGCTCCGCGCCATCCGCGACAGCTACACCGAACGGGAGGCTTGGGCGCAGCGCAACGCTCTTGACGCAGCTGGCACGCAGTTAATGCATCGCGTGACTGATGACGAAGCGACTTGGCTAAGCGACCGCATTGGGCGAAACGGCCAGTTCGATGACGCTGAGCGAGCGCTGCTGGTTTACATGCGAGATCATCTTGAGGCCGAACTGCCCGACAATCTGAAGCAGATGGCAAAAGCGGTTTCCGACATCCACGCGGCTTGAGATCAGCTGCACTTTTTACGCTTTGATCAAACGGTCAAAGACCCGTGAAAATGCTCGGTAGATCAGACGATTAAGGCATAGCAGGGCTATCGCCCTGGAGCCGACAAGTGAGCGTCTGCAGATGATCTACGACTATTTTCTGATCTGGCAGCGTTAAGAGGCCGTAAATCGGGTATTGGCAATCCTGAAGCGCCTAAACCTTTGCGTACAGGTGATTTTCAGGGGCGTCGGCTCGGTCTGCGCCTGTTCAGCTGGTCAATCCAGACAGTGTGTGCAGTCCGCACAGGTGAAGGCGACTGCGATGACCGACTCGAATGCACCCCGGCGCGACTTCGTCAAGAAAGCCATGCAAGCGCCCTATCTCGAGCGTGATGAAGAGCATGAACTCGCAGTTCTTTGGAAAGAGCGACAGGACCAGGATGCGCTTCATAAGCTGACGCAAGCGCATATGCGCCTCGTGATCGCGATAGCTGCACGCTTTCGCCATTTTGGGCTGCCGATGAGCGACCTCATCCAAGAGGGCCATGTTGGTCTTCTTGAAGCCGCTGCCCGTTTTGAACCGGCGCGGGAAGTTCGTTTCTCGACCTACGCTACGTGGTGGATCCGCGCATCTATCCAAGATTTCATCCTGCGCAACTGGTCGATCGTTCGGGGCGGCACGTCATCTGCTCAGAAAGCTTTGTTTTTTAATCTGCGCCGCCTGCGCGCGCGGATAACCCAGGATGGCACTGTTTCTCCATCCGAGATGCACCAGCAAGTGGCCAGCGCGATTGGCGTATCGGTCAATGACGTGGCGACCATGGACGCGCGATTGTCGGGAGCCGATACCTCGCTGAACGCTCCCTTGGTGGATGGTGACGATGGCGGCAAAGCAGATCGCCAAGACTTTCTGCCGGATACGGCGCCTCTCCCAGATGAGTTGATTAGCAACTCCATCGACACTGAACGACGCAATCATTGGTTGAACCAAGCGCTGGAAGTTCTCAACGAACGCGAACTGCGTATCGTGCGTGAGCGGCGCCTCAGCGAAGACGGCGCAACGCTCGAGGCGCTTGGTGAGAAGCTTGGCATATCGAAGGAACGCGTGCGCCAGCTCGAAAGCCGTGCGCTTGAGAAAATCAAGGCGTCATTGCTCGACCAGCACAGCGTATCGTCTTACATCTAGATTTCTGCATTCAAGCTCGCACGAAAAGTACGAGAGCCATCCGCGCTGGCTGCGCCGAATTTTCAAACCATCAATCGACAATGAGTTTGACCCGGTCACCAGGCCTGATGCGCTCGTTGTCGCTCAGGTCGTTGATGACCCGCAGCAGCGCCTCGGCATCTCCCCCTGTCGCCATACGACGCGCGAGGGAGGCCACCGTATCGCCGGAACGAGCAGTCACGACATCGATGCGCAGGGGCTCTATGGCTGCAACCTCGGCAGCACTCAGAGGACGGAACGAGTCGACGGTCGTCCGAGCCAAAGCTTCGAAACTGCTACCGCCCGAACGGCTGGCGAAGATGAAGCGATAGACCTGATCACCAAACCGGATCGCTGCAACCTTGAAGTTCCAGCCTCCTGCCGATGCATCGGCGGTCGCGACCTCAAGTCCGTTGGTCTGTCCCGTGGAAATGGTGCGACGGTCCAACCCCTCAATCCAGCCCGAATTGAGGTAAGCCTCCAAACTTTGTCCGCTTCTTAGCCGGACTGCATCGAAACGCAGCGCACGTCCATCCCGATGTGCGCCAAGCACCGCTTGTGGCGTGTTATCCAGAACAAAGCCTGCAGGTGCTTCGAAGGCTATTTGCAGCCCGGAATGGAGGAACCGGCGACCGCGCACGACGCCCTCGTCGGCTGGTTCACCGAAGACAATACCATCAATCGCGGTTAGGTAGCGTTCCCGCTCGCGATCACCGATGCCTGGGGCTCCAAATTGCCGAGCCAGACGGGTCGCAGCCTGAATGCGCTCAGGCGTTGAGGGGTGACTAGACAGGAAACTTGGTCTGCCCCTTTCGCCGGGAAGAGCGTCCAGCGCGTTGAAGCGTTCCATCGTGGACAGGAAACGGGCCGCTGCGAACGGATCATAGCCCGCACGGCCTATGGTTCTCACACCGACTTGATCAGCTTCCAACTCTTGGTTTTGGGAGAACTGTGCAAGCGACACGCCGTTTGCGAGTTGTGCAAGCTGGGCAGCCGATGGGTCGGACAGAACATCCGTAAGGACGCGATCAATGACAGCGGCGGTTCGGACCTCCCGTTCGCGGGCGATCGCATGCCGCATCGTCACGTGTCCAATCTCATGCGCAACAACGGCTGCAACCTCCGCTTCATCGTTTGCCAAGGCGAGCAAGCCACGGGTGACGTAGAGATAGCCACCAGGCAGCGCAAAAGCATTGACCGACGCCGAATCCAACAAGGTCAAGCGATACACACGACCCGGTGCGTCCGATGATGCAATGACGCGCCGGAGCATGGCGACAAGGCGTGTCTCGAGCTGAGGATCTTCGTAGATGCCGCCGAACGCTTCGATGATACGCGGATGTTCGCGCGCACCGATAGCCTCTTCGGCCGCCAGCGTTGCTGCGGGTCCGGGTTCCGGGGTCGCTGCAACCAGCGGAATGAGCGGATCCTCTCCGTTCACCGACAAGCAGCCGGCGAGCAGGGGCACGCTCAACGCAAGCAACGC
Source organism: Pseudomonadota bacterium (assembly GCA_039024915.1). Taxonomy (NCBI): domain Bacteria; kingdom Pseudomonadati; phylum Pseudomonadota; species Pseudomonadota bacterium. Next base: position 244,763 of record JBCCPK010000004.1, on the reverse strand, counting down.
GCAACGGACTAAGGCGGACAGCTTTTCTTGCACGGTCCTTCAATCGCACTGTGTTTTGGCGGTTTTCTGCGCATCCTGGGCGCGGAAGCGATGACTTAGCAGGAACTTATGACGATCCTGTGAGCCGCTCAATTGCCTCCGGGTGGTCGACCCGGACCAGTGGCCCGCCATCTTCCTTTATCCAACCGCGGACCCGGATCGCCTGCCCTTGCAGGCTCGCCAAATCGAATCCGCTGTCTTCAAACACCGTATCATGCACGCGATCAACGGTAATCGTGAAGTCTTCGCGCCAAGTCTGTCCGAAATTGATGTACCAGACGTCGCGATGGGCGGCGACATTGCGCACGACCCCTTCGACCAATTCAAACCGGTTAAGACGCGCAAGCAGATCACGCACATCGCTCGCGTCCCGCACCGCATAATATGGCTCGGACCACATGGCCATGCCCTGCGCTCGTGCCGCCATCTCTCGCAGCAAAAGTTCGGGGATGAGTGACCGATTGTCGGCAAACGTGTAAACGCGCGCTAAGCCTTGCAAGACCATTGCCCCTTGGAGCCATGTGCCATCGGATAAGCGAACATGGGCAAGATGCCGGTTGTGACGGTCCCTCTTGCGCCCACCGAAGAACAGCGTTGCTTCTGGCCCCACGCTTCCAATGATCGCCTCAAGCGCTGCCTTGGCCTCCTTGGCTAGTGGCCATTCAGCCACATGGGCACGCCCAAGCGGGAGCTTTGGAGCTTGTGTACCCACAAGCCGAACGTCTGGCCCACGCGACAGTTCGACCGTATCGCCATCAACAACCTTTGAGATTTCAACCTGTGGCCCTTCTTCGAGGCTTGACCAGTCAGGGCTTGGCAGGCTGTCGGACATAGCGGCATCGGCGGGAAGGGTGGCTGCGGACGCTGCGGTATAGGACAATTCAGCCGCGGCGGCACCTAGACGAGCGGTCAGTGTGTAACCCAAGCCCGCGCTGCTCATCATCAGACCGGTCAACCATCGTCGAGTGACGCCATGGTCATCAGTTGCACGCGACCTAGCACTGTGCATTCGGTTGCCCCTGTTTGCAGCGCCCATGCGTGACCCACATACTGGTTTGCCCCTTCACTATCGCGGCACCAATCGGACTAGGACCGATGCCTTTCGGCACAAGATGGGTTTCCAGCGCGCCGAGATGCTATACATGCGCAGCACGCACCAACGCCGCTATCCAGCACGACACACCCCTCTGTGAATGCAGCCGATATGACCAATACAGACGATAACCACGCCGAAGAAGCCAAAAGCGGGGCGGCGATGATTATCATCGACGGTCTCTCAAAGCGTTACAGCGACGGATTCGAGGCACTGAAGTCCGTCGACCTCACCGTCCGCAGCGGTGAGATACTCGCGCTATTGGGCCCTAACGGGGCCGGAAAGACAACTTTGATCTCCACGATTTGCGGCATCACCACGCCAAGCTCTGGCACGATTACCGTCGCAGGTCACGATACGCTCAAGGCGCCAGGGAAAACGCGCCGGATCATCGGCTTGGTTCCGCAGGAGATCAATCTTGAACCGTTCCAGAAGGTCTGGGACGCGGTCCGTTTCTCGCGCGGCCTGTTCGGACTGCCTGCAAACCCCCAGCACATTGAAAGCATTCTCAAACGGCTGAGCCTTTGGGACAAAAAGGATAACACCGTCAAAGAGCTTTCTGGCGGCATGAAACGTCGTGTCCTGATTGCGAAAGCCCTGGCCCACGAACCAGACGTTCTGTTCCTCGATGAACCAACCGCAGGCGTGGACGTGGAGCTGCGCAAAGATATGTGGCGCGTCGTGGACGAACTGCGCGACGAGGGTGTGACGATGATTCTGACCACGCACTACATCGAAGAAGCGGAAGCGATGGCCGATCGCATCGCCATCATCTCCAAGGGCCGAATTCTTCTGACCGAGGATAAGCAGACCCTCATGCAGTCCATGGGAAAGCGATCAATGACGATTGAATTAGACACGCGGCTAGAAACCGTCCCCGAAGCGCTCAAGCCCTATGCGCTCGAACTGTCCGACGACGGAGATACGGTCACATATCGCTTCGATACGCGCGCCGAACGGACCGGTATTGCCAGCCTGCTGCGCGACATCTCACAAGCTGGCCTATCTGTGCGCGATGTCAGGACGGCCCAATCCTCACTCGAGGAGATTTTCGTTGAGTTGGTTGAGCGTGATGTTGGGGCGGCGAGCAACGCTACAGAACCGGAATTGGCACCGACATGATCAACTGGTACGCCGTGCGGGCAATCTTCAGCTTCGAGATGGCCCGCGCCTTTCGCACCGCGATGCAATCGCTGGTATCACCTGTGATTTCGACATCGCTGTACTTCGTTGTCTTCGGTGCCGCGATTGGAAGCAGCATCGAGCGGGTGGAGGGCGTCAGCTACGGATCGTTTATCGTTCCCGGCCTGATCATGCTCACGGTCATGACTCAAGCGATTTCAAACGCCTCATTTGCGATCCATTTCCCAAAGTTCCTCGGGTCAATTTTCGAACTGCTATCAGCCCCAGTCGGCGTCGCCGAGGTGGTCATGGGCTATGTCGGTGCTGCTGCGGTTAAGTCGTTGATCATCGGTGTCATCATCCTGGCAACATCAACGCTGTTCGTGCCGCTCGACATCGCCCATCCGCTTGCCATGTTGATGCTCTTGGTGATCATCTCGTTCGCGTTCGCGCTTTTTGGTTTCATTATCGGGATCTGGGCGGAAAACTTCGAACAGCTGCAGATCGTCCCGCTTTTGATCATCACCCCGCTCGTCTTCTTGGGCGGCAGCTTCTATTCGATTTCGATGCTGCCCCCGATCTGGCAGACAATCTCTTTGTTCAACCCAGTTGTGTATCTGATTTCGGCCTTTCGCTGGAGCTTCTTCGGGGAAGGCGATGTGCCGATCGGCTTATCGATGCTTGCAATTGCTGCCTTCACCGGTGCCTGCCTGCTTGCGATCTGGTGGATCTTCAAGACCGGCTGGCGCCTGAAAAGCTGACATTTACCCGTTTGCAGGCGGCAATGGCTTCCCATTGCCGGGGCCGGACCTTCTGTCTGTCAGCCTCTTCGGTGCCTCTGGAGATAGTCTCAGAACGCCTATTGCAGCACTCGGTCGGCTTGCGCTCGCGCGCAACTGCTGGTGTGCTGACGGGATTGGATGACGATCCAGATCAATGAGAAAGCGAGGGTGGATGGCAGTTGCGGATCAAGATCCGGCGTCGGACCGCAAGGCCTACACGGCTGGCACACACCGTACCCTGCCGCCTGAAGAAACGCTGCGCCGGGTCACACCCCACCTAAGCGCCATGGGCATTACCCGCATTGCCAACGTCACCGGGCTCGACCGCATCGGTGTGCCGGTTGTCACGGTCATGCGTCCTAATTCCCGTTCCCTGTCGGTCTCGCAAGGCAAAGGGGTCGACCTCGCTGCGGCCAAAGCGTCAGGCGTTATGGAAGCAATCGAAAGCTACCACGCCGAGCGCATCAGCCTGCCCCTGCGTTACGCAAGCTACCGCGATCTGATGTCCGCTGGGCCCCACGCCGTCGGCGTTGCGGACCCTGCCAGCCTCCCCCAGCCGAAGGATGGGCGCTACACCGATGATCTACCGCTGCTTTGGATTGAGAGCGAAGAACTGGGCAGCGGCGCGCGGGTCTATGTGCCATACGAACTGATACACACCGACTACACGCTTCCCATGCCGCCTGGCAGTGGCTGCTTCGTCGCCAGCACCAACGGTCTTGCTTCAGGCAATCATCTGCACGAGGCAACTGCGCACGCGCTTGCGGAATTGATCGAGCGCGACGCCAATACGTTATGGAACCAACTGCCAGACGCCGCGCGGATCGCCACCCGTATCGACCTTGAAACCGTCGATGATCCAGCCTGCCGTCAAGTGCTCGACGCGCTCGCAGCCGCCGACATGCAGGTCGGCGCGTGGTCCATGACCAGCGATGTCGGGGTTGCCAGCTTCTTCTGCCTCGTTGCGGATCAGCATCTCGCCGTCGCGCACTCCGGCGCAGGGGCCGGCACCCACCCGCAACGCGACATCGCTTTGCTGCGCGCGCTGACGGAGGCGGTGCAGGTACGCACCAACTACATCACAGGCGCGCGTGACGATCTGGAGGCGGAGGAGTACAGCGAAGCAGGCATACGCGCGAAGCTTGATTGGGCTCGGCCAATGCTTGATGTCTGGCCGCAAGAGCCACTGCCCGTTTCGAGTGTGCCATCGCAAATGTTTGAAACCCTCGGCGAGGACATCAGGTGGATGGCGGAGAGGCTGCATGCAGCGGGCGTGCCACAGATCTTGCGGGTGGACCTCACGCAGCCGCAACTTGGCATTGCGGTCGTAAGGGTGGTCGTGCCCGGCCTTGAGGGGCCGGACGACCATGACGAATACACCCCGGGCACGCGTAGCCGCGCGCGGCGGGCGCGGATGCCGTGACGCGTGCCACCACGATAATCGTCTTCGCAGGGCCGACGATCTCTGCCGATGCGGCGCGGGCGGTATGTGACGCGCACGTCTGGCCACCAGCCGCCCTCGGTGACGTTTATCGCGCCGCAAAATTGGGCCCCAAGGCAATCGGGCTTATCGATGGTTTCTTTGAGGGCGTGCCATCGGTTTGGCATAAGGAAATTCTATGGGCGCTTTCGCAGGGTGTCGCCGTGTTTGGTGCGGCGAGCATGGGGGCGCTGAGGGCGGCAGAGCTGCATCCATTCGGCATGCGTGGCGTCGGACGCATCTTTGAGGCCTACCGTGATGGAGCGCTCGAAGACGATGACGAGGTCGCGGTTCAGTATGGGCCTGCGGAACTGGGTTATCCTGCATTGTCCAACGCCATGGTCGGCATCCGAGAAACGCTCCAGGCCGCCGCGTCATTTCGGCTCCTGTCCACCAGCGATAGCGAGCGCCTGATCGAGCACGCAAAGCGGCTACCGTTTGGCCAGAGGCGCTGGGCGGCAGTGGTGGAAGAGGCCGAAAACTCGATCGGCGCGAGCGAGGCGCGCGCGCTCAAGGATTGGTTGCCAACGGGCGGCATTGACCCAAAGCGCGAAGACGCGCTCGCGATGCTGAATGCCATGATGGCGTTTGTCGAACGGGACGAGACAGCGGAAGCTCCCGCCTTTGCTTTTGAGCACACGGTGATGTGGGAGAAAGCGGTCCGCACCTTCGACGAAAGCGAAACAGCGCTGAGAGCGGAAGACGCAGACGTCCTAGACGAGCTGCGGCTTAGACCGGAGCTGTATCTGTCAGTGAAGCGGCGTGCATTGGCGGCGCATCTCGCCACTGTCGACGTCGGCAAACGAATGAAGCCTGTTGAGCGATCTGCTTTGGTTGAAGCAGCAGCAGCTTTTCGTACCGAGCGCGGGCTGTTCTCACGCGCTTCGCTGGATAGGTGGCTTGCGGATAACGGTCTCTCTGAAAGCGATCTCGAGGCGCTCGTTGAACGGGAAGCTCGCCTGACGCAACTCGCAAACAATGGCGGTAACGCGCTCGCGCGTTGTCTGGTCGATCAGTTGCGGCTTGATGGCGACTACGCTGCCCTTCTGGCCAGGGCCCGCGCGAAACGCGCCGCTGCACCGGCCACGCGAACAAACCAACACGACCGCAGCCCACTTGAATTGCGCCAATGGTGGTTTGCCAACATTCTTGGGCGGCCCTACCCGGATGATTACAGTTCCTTCGCCGAAGCACTGGACTGCTCGTCACCTCGCGCACTCGACGATGTCATCGCGTCGGAGTTTGCTTACCTGCGATCCACTGGCGAACAGGATCGCTAAAGCGGCTTGGCGATGCTTGCTTTCCCGCCTACGCTTCTTCCATGATCAACCCAATGCGAGCGCAGCGACCCAGACCACCAACTATGGAACGCACCGGGACGAGGTTCCGCCTTTACCCTCAGCTGCCAAGTCCGCAAGGCGAAGGGGAGTGGGAGGTCGTGTCGGTGTCATCGCCAGCTGGCAGCCTTATGCCAGGCCCGGCAGACGAACGGATGTACGTGATCGATCCGATCGGCAAGCAGGACCCCTACGGCTTCTATCCGAGCCCTGCCGGCGGCCAGTATCACTACAAACCGCCCTGGAAGGGTCCGATTTTGCCCGAGGCCATGCCCGATGCTGACGGGCATTTCGATCACTTGCCTTTCGACAGCCCGCAGTTTCAGCATGCCCATGCGTTCGGCTCGACACGGTTCACGCTCGATGTTTGGGAACGCTATTTCGGCCGCCGCATCGACTGGCATTTCAGCCATCACTATGACCGGCTGGAGATCCTTTTTCTGCGCAGCCTTGATAACGCTTATGCGGGGTTTGGTTCTATCGAGTTAGGTGAGTACACGCCGAAGGGTGGCGACCTGGTCCAATTCGGTCTCAGCTTCGATGTCATCTCCCACGAAGTCGGCCATCTGATCATCTACTCGGAGATCGGCATGCCCGCGACATGGGATTTTCACGGCGAGTATTTCGGTTTTCACGAGTCGGCAGCCGATATGGTGTCGCTGGTCACGCTGTTGCATTTCGAAACCGCGATGACCGGACTCTTGCAGGCCACCCGAGGCAACCTTTACACCTACAACAGGCTTAACCGCTTCGGTGAGGTTTCCGATCTCGGGCAACTCCGCCTCGCCTCCAACCCACTGACATTGTATGATTTTGTGGACGGCTGGGACAAGGAGCACAAGCTGGCCCAACCGCTCACAGGCGCACTGTTCGATATCTGGGTCGATGTGTTCCATGAGCACCTGCTGCGTAAGGGTCTGATCTCGGCGCAGGCCGAGGACCTGTCTGACCGCCTGGAAGACGACCCCAACTATCATGCTGTCATTCAGCCGCTGTTCGATGAAGCGTTTGCAAGAAACCCTCAAGGGTTTGCTGAAGCATTGGCGACGGCGCGGGACTATATGGGGTTTGCACTTGCCGGGACCTGGTCTCGGCTCAACTCGGATCATCTCGATTATGCCGATGTGTTTGAGGCCCTCATGGACACTGATCAGGAAATCAATGGTGGGCGTTTTCAACGGCTGATCGCGGTGAACATGCTGGCGCGCGGCATCGGAAAGGTGCGGGCCGGACCGCGGCTTGAGGAGCCCGACGCTGCAAGCCACGCTTTCTCGGCCCGCACGGCAACGCCCGATGATGAGGTCCCAAGCCATCGCTGCGGACACTTGCCCTACAGCAAACGCATGGCCATAGCGCGCGGCGCCCCACCAAGCGCGCGCGCTACCAAATGACACCCCGCTAAAGGGAAGATCATTTAGTCGGCAACTGGATTTCTGTCCAAGACCGTGATCAACTGGCTACCGATACGTCAATTGAGGCAAGACCAGCGGTCTTGAGGAGGGCTCATGGCCGAGACTTTGTTCGGCACATCAACGATCCTGCTGTTTGGGCGGGTGATGGATGACATGGAGTACAAGCTCCCGAACGACCCCCGAAAGGTCAGCGGCGCGCCTAGCGGCGTTGGAAGCGGCCCACCACCTCGCTTTGGCGCCAATAATCAGCTTATCGACCAGTCATTCGCGGACGCGGACAACGAAGCAAAGGCCATGCGCTTTGCGCGCATCTACGGCTTCGCTTACGAAGGCCAGTACTTCGATTTTCCCCGCCCGCAGATCTTCAGCGTTCACGGCCCAGGTACACCCGCAGAAGGACCGCTACCAAGCGATGAGAGTTCGGAAAAGATGCGGATCGCCCGATCGACACCAAGTGTCGATCGCTCAGGCACGGCGGTTAACTCAGCATCCTTCAGTGACGATCTCATGGTTTGGTCCTACGATCGCGGCGACTTTCTGGTACGCATGGACCCCGAAGCAGGCCCGCTCGACAAAATTGTGCTTGAGGCCGAACTTCATGCCGCAGCCGGATACAGCGGTGGCAAAGCCTACAGCGGCGGTAAAGCGTACAGCGGAGGCAAGGCGTACAGCGGTGGAAAGGCCTATAGCGGCGGCAAGGCTTTCGGCGGAAACAGCGATTAACGCGCCACGTTGGCAGGAGCACCGCGCTTGTACGCGACTCCGCACACAGCGGTGCGTCCCCTCAGGAGTGAACACAGATGGCAGACTTGCAGGTTACCCCGGGCATCGTTGATGTCGTCTTCGGCCAAAGCATGACAATCCCGGAAGGGGAGTTCCTCGTGGAGATTCAGTCCGGCCCGGACCTTGAAGTGGGCGAGCCAGTAACGATTTCCTTCGCTGCTGACGGTAGCGGCGCCGGCAAGGTCCAATGCGGCGCAGGCAAAGCGATCGCGTTGCGCGTCGCGACCTGCGAGGTGACCATCGATTCGGCAGCGTCCGGCTTCTATTCCGTGACAGCCAAACCCAAAAAAACCGGTCCAGAGCGGGTTCAAGGGAAGGCCTTTGAAGTCAAACGGACGCTTTGATCGCGTTACGCAACGGTGACGGCCAACCTAATTGGTTGCCAAAACCATATGGTACTTCGTCCGGTCTTCACTTTCCTGCTTGAACCCCAAGCGTTGGTATAATGTGGCTGCTCTATTTCCGCGGATAAGCGATAGCTTGACGCATTTTCCGACGCTGCGCGCATGGTCGGCTGTCTGTGCAATCAGATGGGTGCCAACCCCTCGACCACGAAATTTCTCACGCAGATAAATCTGGTCGAGATGAAGCGCCTGCTCACTCTCGGAAATCTGGATCCAACCTGCGTCCTCTTTTTCCATGCGGACAATCTGAACTTCCTCAGGTTTGAAATACTCCGTAAGCGCCCTGACCGCCTTGCCATGATCCCACGCGTCCAGCGCGGACAACAATGGCTGCATGGAAGCGATATACAGGCGTTCGCAAAAGGGGTAATCGCCGGCATCGGCGGCACGCAAGTCGTAGGCCGGTTTGGCCCCACCGTTCACTTCAACCCGGCCTTATGCAGCCCATCGATAAGCCGCTCGCGCGGCTCGGGGTTGCGATCAGGTGGCACGTTTGCCCAGTGATCGATCGTGAACTCCGGGTGGGTCGCCAGAACCCGCCGGGCGCAGCTCTTGGCTTCGTCCATGTCGCCCAGATGGGCATGACTGGCTGTGAGCATCCTGTACGCTTCCGTCTTGTCCTGCATGCGGCTTAAGGTTCGGATGGCCTGCTCATAGTCGCTCTGGTCAAAGTAGGCTTCGCCCAGATGCCAAAGATACCAGTCAGGGCAGTAAGGATTGAGGCTCATCGCCCGTTTGATCAGCGCGACCGCTCGATCAGTTTCACCATTGACGCAAACAGAGTGACCCATTTCTGCGAGCACATCTGCGTCGTTCGGGTTGAATTCGATAGCTGCCTCGTAAGCATCAATCGACTGTTCGTATTGGCGTTTGTACAGATGCGCGTTCCCAAGCGCTGCGTAGCCCCTTGCGTCACCGGGATCGAGGCGAATCGCCATCGCCGCTTTTTCGATCGCCTGCTCAAGGGAAGCTTGCGTGTTGTCCGCCCAGTTAAAGCGCCAGGCATTGTTAAGCGTCCGCGAGATGCCAACATAGGAGCGCGCGTAATTCGGATCGACTTCGCAGGCCTGTTCGAACAGGCGGCGCGCGTGCAGGTTGGATTCGCGGATCAACCGGTGGTGCAGATCCTGGCCACGTAAAATCAGCCCATACGCCTGAAGGCTCGACGGGGCTGTTGCCTTTTGCCGCTGCGACTCCGCAGCACTAACTTCAATCGAAAGCCGGGAGGCGATGGTTGAGGTGACCTCATCCTGAAACGCGAAAACATCAGCCAGATCACCATTGTAACGCTCCGACCAGATTGAGCGACCCGATGTCGCTTCGATCAGCTCGATCTGAATGCGCACCCGATTCCCCACCTTCTGGAAACCGCCCGCAGCCAGATAGCGCACGCCCAATCGTTTGCCGATGTCTTCGGGCGCAACGCTCTGGCCTTGAAAAACTGCGGACGATCGCTGCGCGATAACATGCAAGTCGCGAAACCGGGTCAGATTGGCGATGATGTCACCTGTCACACCGTTACACAGGTGCGTGATGTTCGGCTCTCCGCTCAAATTTTCGATCTGGAGAACCGCTATGGAGCCATGCGCAAACTGCTCTACGCCCATCACATCTTCTGGCAGCCAAAAGGCAGACGAGGCTTTCCTTTCCCGCACCACCTCTTCAACGGCAAAGACCTCGATGGGCTCATCGATGTTCTTCATCACCGGACTTCCCATCGATCGGAAGAACAGGCCATCGGTCTCCTGGGCAACCTGTCGAACGGTGTGTGAAACGCAGATACCACCTGGCTCGGCAAGCTGTTGGATGCGTGCAGCAACATTGATGCTGTGCCCGCGCAGACCGAACTCGTCCTCGCGCACACTGCCCTGATTGATACCGATGCGGAACGCGATGGGATCAGCGGCGGAGTTCCAGACTGCGTCCTTGCGGAATTCGCGCTGGACCTCCACGGCGAAACGGATCGACTGAGCAGCATCTGCAAACAGGGCGAGAACACCATCGCCAGCAACATTGCGGACCTGACCCTGATAGTCGCCGATCAAGGTTCGGATAAGCGTCAGAGCGCGCGCGACCCGGTGCGAGGTCTCAGCCTCGTTCTTGCCCATAAGTTGGCTGTAACCGTGCACGTCTGCGTAAAGCACGGCTGAGGTCGCCGGATCGCTAGCATAACTCATCGAGCGAAACCTTTTGGTCCTCGACGATCGCCGAAGGCAAACCCGGGTAAGAGTGAGCGTGACCCATCAACCATTCAGCACGGCTCTCATAGTGACTTAGGAGTGAAGGCGCATCTCGCGCCGACCCTAAGGCCCGAAGACTTCGGTCCGGCGCGCAAATCTCTGATGCACAACCACCTTTTCAATTCAGTAGGAGTTATCCGACTAAACGCTTCAAAGCGCAACGGCCCCAAACTGCCGCAGGGTCAGCGACCGCCCATGCGCAGCACGCTTTGCGCTCAAGGCCTTACCGCTGGGGCCATCAAACCTCTGGGCAACCGCATCGTTAGGCAAATGGAAAGCAAGACAGCACCAGCTGGAGAGAGCTAACCGTCAGTTTACTCAGGCCAGCTAGAAATCCGCGTTCAGCCTCGACCAGTTGCCAGTTTGGATTGCGACAGACAAACGATGACCGCGGCACTCTCAAAAGACAAGCCAGGAGATCATCGGCTTGCGCTGCACTACACGGCGTTCGTCGCGATCTACGTCATGTATGGATACCAGGTCTGCCCGTTCCTGGACGACCTTAGCCTGGGCGAGATTTCCGCCCCGGCGATAGTGGCGGTCGCCCTGCATTGGCTAGCGCAAGGCGTCGCAAAACGTTTCGAGGCCAGGACCGCCATCACCTCCCGCGTCGAACGCCTGTTTATGTGGGATTGGGGACTGTTTGTTCTTCTGGGCACCGCTGTTGCGATCTTCAATTCCATCGCTTTCGGCTATCCCATCGGCAGCGGCGGCAAAGTTCTTGTCGGGTTTGCAGTCTTGGGGCTGTACATATCGCTCGACATGGCTCTGCGGCGCGACCTTGGAATCGCATGCCAACTCAGGGCGCAGGGAATGGATTTCCCCTTGGCAGATCAATTCCTTCCCTACCAAACAAAGTTTATGCTCTTTTCGGCCCTCAATGTCGTTGTGATGGCCGTCATCGGGGTGCTGGTCGCTCTGAAGGACCTCGTCTGGGTTCGAAGCAGCGGACTCGACGTCTCCAGTATCCAGCTTTTGGTGCTCTTGGACACCGCTGTCGTCGTCGGCATTCTCGGCAGCTACATCATGATCGTCGTCAAGCAATATTCGCGTAAGATTGCATTCTCCTTATCGGAGGAAACATCAGCGCTTACGGCAGTTGAGAGCGGTGACCTGTCTTCACGGGTTGCGATCACCTCAAACGACGAATTCGGGCGACTGGCCTACCTGACCAACACAATGATTGCCCGGCTTGGTCAGTCCATCACCGAAGTTGAAAGAAACAAGTCCGCCATTATCCAAGCCCTCGTTGCACTGGCGGCAAAACGCGACAGCGAGACGGGGCATCACCTTATTCGCACTCAGATGTACGTCAGAATGCTCGCGGAGCACCTGTCGCAGACCACAAGCCGCGGGTCAGACCTGTCACCAGACGCTTTAGACCGGATCGTGAAAGCTGCTCCACTCCACGATATTGGCAAGGTCGGTGTGCCCGACGCGATACTTCAGAAACCCGGTCGCTTGGATGCTGCTGAGTTTGATGTGATGAAAACCCATACGTCGATTGGCGCGGACGCGCTTCGCCAAGCCAATCACACCCTTGGAGGCTCTGCCTTCCTTGCGACCGCGATTGAAATCGCGGAGCATCATCATGAGCGATGGGATGGCCTTGGGTATCCAGCGGGACTCGCAGGAGAGAACATTCCTTTAAGCGCACGGATTATGGCGGTGGCCGACGTCTACGATGCGGTTAGAAGCCCAAGGGTCTACAAGACTGGGCGTTCGCACGAGGAAGCCGCTGCAGTCATCGGGGACGGAGCAGGCAATCACTTCGATCCGGCAGTGGCCGCAGCATTTGTGGCTGTTCAAACCGAGATCGAGCGAATTGCGGCCGATCTTGGCGACGACGGCAAAGACCTCGAGCCTTACGCGCAGCGAGTGGCCGCCTAAGCCAACCCGAAAGGGATCCGACCCCGCGGGCTCTCGCGTGTCGTACTGCCAGCGACTGAGGACGGCTCAAGCTTTTGACCCTTGCCTGCGTTCCTATGGACGGGCCTAGAACGCCTGAACAACTGCTTGCGGTGAACGCACGACCCAAGACGCTCAAACGGGCGATTGTTTCGGATTGAGCCAAGAGCAAGGTAAGGGGCTGGGCTAAAACAAGCGAAACGTTTATTGGCTCATCGAACGGCCCCGTAGCTCAGCTGGATAGAGCGGCGGATTCCTAATCCGGAGGTCGCGCGTTCGAATCGCGCCGGGGTCACCATGCCAACTGCATGAACGGACAATGAAGCGCAATTAGGGGGCGCCAGGTTTTTCGACCCCCCGTAACACTTGATTGATGCGTAGAGAGTACAGGTGACCAACGCGTATCAAGGCGGCAGCTTGGTCGGTCGGCCCGGTTTGAATTCGTTCACAGCGAAAAGACTGAAGAGGTCAGCGCATTGTCACGTGCTCGATTCGTACGACTTAACCGGCACGTTCATTTCGCTGTTCGAACAGGACAAACAGATCGACGTCTTCGCGCTGTGTCAGCGACACATATGTAAATGTCATGGTCTCACGCTCACCAACCATCGATGCCGGATAGGGCAAGTATACCAATTCGCGAGACCCGAAGGCGGGTGAGGCCGTTCCGAGCTGCCATTTCGCTTCAACGGTTGCGTCAACGAGATGCATTTTTAACCCGTCGGCGCCCGTTCGGCTCGTCGGAATTCCCGCGAGTTCCAAGAACGCCGGCTTATCGTCTGCATTTCGGAAGCCGTCTATAAAGGAGGCAGCCAACGCGTTTAGCCGATCCTGCCGCTCCTTTTTTGAATCGACATGAACATGCGAGTGCATGTGATCGTGGCTGTGATTGTGTCCCGGTGTGTGCGCGTGATCATGATCATGCAGATGCGCATGGATATGGTCTTTGTTCACGGCTTCAGCTCCCAGCCTTGCGAGCCGACATCAGGCCCGTGCGGAATGGTGACCGGCTTGTCTATAATGGATTTGTGCGAACCCATTTTGCCATGGCTAACCAACGTTCCGAGGACATCGACAATCACGCGCGTAGCCAGAAGTGCTGTGATGTCAGAGGTATCGTAAGGCGGCGAAACCTCGACAACCTCAAGCCCGCAAATGCCTTCTTTTGCAACCAGCGAGACCAGCTCCAGGGCTTCTCGCGGTAAGAACCCGCCGGGCTCTGGCCATCCGGTGCCCGGGACGAAGCCGCAGTCCACGCTGTCTATATCGAAGGAAATATAAACCGCGTCGGCATCCTTCCAGGCAAGCTCCAGCGCACGCGCCGCGGTCTCGGCGAGACCCATCTCCTCAATGTCGCGCATCGTGAAAATATTGGTGTTGCGCTTGCGGGCTTCCTCAACGCCTTCGCGCGGCACCTGCCAGCCGCCAATGCCAACCTGCACCAGGTTCACTGCCGGTACGTTCGCAAGATCTGTGGCATGAAACCATGGAGTGGTATGCATACGCTCGTCGAGATCCTTCTCCTGGATGTCGATGTGCCGATCAAAGTGGACGATGCCTATACGCTTGGACGTGCATTGCGCGATGCCGCGCACGCAGGGAAAGCCGATGGAATGATCGCCACCGATCATGATCGGCAGGGCACCGGAGGAGGTCACATGGCTGACGGCGCGAGAAATCTGATCGAAAGTCTTTTCGATGTTGGCGGGAATGGTGAAGACGTCTCCGACATCGCAAAGGGTCATTTGCTCGCGAAGATCGATGCCCATTTCATAGTTATACGGTGTGTACAGCGCGGAAATCTTACGAACGCCTTGTGGTCCGAAGCGCGTTCCGGGGCGGTAGGTTGTGCCACCGTCGAACGGGATGCCGATAATCGCCGCATCATAGGCGCCAACCTTCGTCGCATCTTCGATGTAGGGCGCTTTCAGGAAGGTGTTGATTCCCGCATAATGAGGAAGCTCGCCGCGAGCAAACGTGGGTATCGATTTATCGTCGAGACTGTCCGATCCGGTAAGCCCCATGCGCAGTGCCCAAGCCCGCTCTTGCTGCCAAGCAGCGGAAGGCAGTTCGCCCTCTTTCTCGGCAGCCTTCCAACCGCGCATGTTGAGCTTGTCAAAATCCGGATGGTGGTAAAGTTCATGCTCCGATTGCTCGGCAAGGCCCGCTTGGCGCCGTATCCGCTCGGGTCGAAGGTCATTGGGCAGGCGCATGGTTGCCTCCATGTTCGGGACGTTTGGAAATCAAGTGCCCGTCATCAAGCAACGCATGTTTGGCATCACTTTCCAAAGGCAGGTCGTAGGTTATCGTCGCACCGTAACGCTCGGGCTGGTGCGGATCGTGTCGGGTCTTGTCGAAAACAAGCAGACGAGTGCCGAGCTTGAAGGCCTCCTGAATGTCATGAGTCACCATGAAAACCGTCATCTTGCGCTCTGTCCAAAGCTCAAGAAGCAGCTCGTGCATATCAAGACGGATGCCCGGGTCGAGCGCGCCGAATGGCTCGTCAAGGAGCAGTACATCAGGCTTCTTTAGGAGGGCCTGGGCAATCGCCAGCCGCTGTTGCATGCCGCCGGATAGCTGCGCTGGGTAGCGTTTGCGGGCGGCTTCAAGGCCAATTTTCCGGAGCGTTTCGGTGACTTTTTCGCGCGCGAGCGTGCGAGCGCTTCCAAAACGCCTTGCCGCGGGCCCGCCCCCGTCAAACTCATCAGCCAAGATCAGATTGTCTTCTACGCTGAGGTGCGGGAACACGGAGTACTTTTGGAAGACGATCCCGCGATCCGGTGTCGGCTCCCGGGGCAGCGGCGCGTCGTTTAGAAGGATCTGCCCACCCGATGGGTGTTCCTGCGAGAGCAACATGCGCAAGAAGGTTGACTTTCCGCAGCCCGAAGCGCCGACAATGGTGCAGAACGAGCCCTCAGCGATATCGAGGTTGATCCGCTCCAGAACGATCGTATCACCATAGGACTTGGTGAGATTGCGAACCTTGATCTTTGGCAGGGCGCTCACAGGCTTTCACCTTGCAAATGCGCCCAACGGAACGTCCGTTTCGAAAGGGCCAACAAAAGCTGGTCGATGACATAGGCCAAAAGCGTTATCCAGGCGACGTAGGGCAGGATCACGTCCATCGCGAGAAAGCGCCGTACCAAGAAGATTCGGTAGCCAAGACCGGATGTCGACGCGATCGCTTCAGCGGAAATCAGGAATATCCATCCGGGCACAAGACCAAGCCGAAGCGCGGTGATAAGCTTGGGAAGAACCTGCGGTAGCACCAGGCGTACCATCATCTGCCACGTCGTTGCGCCCAGCGTTTGGGCCTTGATGACCAGCTCTTTGGGTATGTCCATAACGGCTTGCGCGATGGATCGGGTCATGACGGGCGCGGTTCCAAGCGCAACCAGCAGTATCTTTGACGCCTCACCAAGCCCGACCATGAGGAAGAGAATTGGCAGGATGGTAATCGGTGGGATGAGTGATATCGCGGCGATATAGGGTGAAAGCGCTGCGCGAATGTGCGGCAGGAAGCCGATCAGCATCCCGATGACGAGCGCAAAGATGGTGGCGAGACCGATCCCAAAACCCAGGCGCACCAAGCTGTCGAACGTATCGACCCAAAGCAGCAGATCTCCGGTTCGGCGATCCGGTTCCGTGGCCATACGCCAGAACGTTGCCCCCATCTGCTCGAGTGATGGCAGAAGCTTATCGGCGGGGTTTTCCAGCCGTCGATAGTGGCTTGCCACCGCATAAGCGACGATGGTTGCCGCAAAGGGGATCGCAGCAAGGGCAAGACCGGTGGCCCGGCTGGGAAAGCGGTTGATCAGGCGCATGGTGTAGGCGTGACGGACGCCGCAGCGCCCGTCAAACCCTACAAAGTGCCGTCAATGGCGGAGCTCACAGTGCGCCATCGGCCGCCATCTGCATGAACGTCGTGTCAAACCGCAGTTTCACATTGTTTTCGTCCCCGTAAATCGAGCCATCAGGAAAGCTGACGCCTACAAATTCAGGTGATGGTGCACCCTCGCCCAAAATCCCTTTATCAAAAAGAAACTCTGCCACGAACTGCATGGTCGTCGGCAGCTCAGGTGCACTGGTGAACGCCACTGCATCGGCTGGATCGTAAAACATCGTCGTCGTATCGAGCTGGGCTTGATAACCGGCGAGATCGGTCCCCGACGCAGAGGCAAGCGCCTCCAGCACTTCAGTATCGCCAGCTTCCATCAGCCCCATAACTTCGTACCACGCACCCACGAGCGCTTTGCCGAAGTCGGGGTTGGCGGCCAGTGTCTCGGTGTTGACCATCATGATGTCGATGATCTCGCCTGGAATGTCGGAGCTATCGAAAACCTTGGTGGAGCCCGGTGTCGCCTCGATCTGTGAAAGGAGAGGGTTCCAGGTAACAACCGATGTGACGTCGTCAGTCGCGTAGGCGGCGATCATGTCCGCGTCGGAGGTGTTGACGACCGTCAGATCACGTTCGGAGAGGCCAACCCCGTCGAGCGCGCGTGCCAAAAGGTAGTGGGAAACCGACAGCTCGACCAGATTGACATCCTGGCCGGCAAGAGCCTCAACGCTGTCGCCATCCTTGAGGACAATACCGTCATTTCCGTTGGAGAAGTCTCCGACGATCAGCGCTGTGGTGTCGACGCCGCCACCGGCGGGAATGGACAAAGCGTCCATATTGGTCATCGAGCAACCATCATATTGCCCGGCAGTATACTGGTTGATTGACTCGACATAGTCGTTGATTTGAACGATCTCGACATCGATACCGTACTTCTCCGCCCACTTGTCCATGATACCGGAGTCTTCGAGGTACCCCCAGGGCATCCAGCCAACATAGATTGACCAGCATACGCTGAAGCTGGTCCGCTCCTGCGCACTGGCCGGAGCGCCAGCCCCGCTCGTCATAAGAGCCGCGGAACCAACCAAGGCGGCGGCCGCTAGTGTTTTTGATGTCCTGATCATTGAAGTCTCGCTTCTCTGCTCGCTCGTTTCGGCTTGTGTGTTGCCGCACATGAATGAGTTTTGAGCACGCTGACCGGGAGGAGGCTTGCGCGCGCAAACCTGTGCAGATGTCTCCCGGGATTTTGCCCCGCCGTGTACCTGACTATCTTGGTCAGGTGACATCTCTCGGACCAGCGCTTTCTCTTCACTGAGAAAACCGGAACCCTAGATGTCCGCTGCACGACTGTGAGTTAGCAAGCCGTGTGCCAGCGCTATCGGCCTGAAGGAAACAGGCCAGGGTGGCGCCATCTCCGACCGGCGACCGGGACTGCAGGACCCCAAGAATTAGGCGATATGCCGAAAAATTCAGCAACTTTCGTCGACAGGTGCGACGATCGATCGGTATTCCGTCCCTAAGCGCCCTCATCGCTGACTTGGTTTGACGCCTTTCAACACGGCGCGGTTTGCATTGGCACCGCCTTTTGACAGACCGCTCACAAAGCAACCACCAAGCACTTACAAACCGCGCGCGGAAGACGCCCATAAGGAAGGTCCATCCGATTGCTGCAATGAAACAGCGTCTTGCGACCGGTGACCAGTCAGAGACCTGCCGCTTGCCGCGGCAGAATCGCCCATTCTTTCCTCACGCTTATTGCTTGCGCAGAAGCCTGCATTGAAGCTTATATAAAACACTCGGGAAAAACCTTACATGAGAGTGGGATGGCGACGCGGCCTGCAATTCGGTTCTTGCTGAACGATGAGGTTGTCGAGCGCGATGATGTTCGCCCCGGCGAGACCCTTTTGGACTTGGTGCGCCTGCAACGTTCAATGACCGGCACCAAAGAAGGGTGCAATGAGGGTGACTGCGGCGCCTGCACGGTACTCGTCGGCAGGCTGATAGCGGGCACGCTCACCTACCAGAGCCTCAATGCCTGCATCCGGTTTGTCGGCTCGCTCGATAGCTGTCACGTCGTGACGATTGAACACTTGGCACGCGGTGGGCGGTTGCATCCCGTCCAACAAGCCATGGTCGACCATCATGGATCCCAATGCGGTTTTTGCACGCCAGGAATCGTGATGAGCCTCTACGCACTTTGGATGGAAGAGCCGCGTCCCACGACAGCGCAGATCGAAACGGCGCTGCAAGGCAACCTGTGTCGCTGCACGGGCTATGAGCCGATCATCAAGGCAGCAAAAGCGATTTCTGATTATGACACGCCGGCAAACGACATTCTCATGAAGGAGCGTGATCGCGTCACGCAACTCCTGTCGGATTGGCAAGACGACACTCTGGTTGAGGTTGTATCGGATGCGCCAAATGGTGAGGAGCGATTGTTTGTTCCAAAAACACCGGCACAGCTATCGACGCTGCTAGCGTCGTTCCCGGGAACGACGATTGTTGCAGGAGCAACCGACGTCGGCCTTTGGGTCAACAAGGACTACCGCTCGATCAGCCCAGCTGCGTTCATCGGGAACATTGATGCGCTGCAAACCATCAAAGTGTCAGACACCGAAATCACACTTGGAGCGGGGGTTAGTTATTCGGCCTTCATACCTGTGTTGCAAGAGCACCTGCCCCACCTTGATGAGTTATGGTGGAGGATCGGTGGTCCGCAGGTCCGCAATATGGGGACGATCGGCGGCAACATTGCAAACGGCTCACCGATAGGAGACAGCCCGCCTGCATTCATAGCACTCGGGGCCACGGTGGTGTTGCGCTCGACCGAGGGTGTTCGGCATCTTCCACTCGAGGACTTTTTCATCAGCTACGGCAAGCAAGACCGTCGCCCGGGAGAATATGTCGAGGCGGTACGCATACCCAGGCCAGAAAGCAGCTCGCTGAACGCTGCCTATAAAATCTCCAAGCGCCGCGACGAAGATATTTCGGCACTGTGCGGTGCGTTTCATGTGCGACTTGATGGTCAAACCATTTCCGCATGCCGGATCGCTTTTGGCGGAATGGCAGGTACGCCCAAACGTGCAAAGGCAGTCGAAGCTGCCCTGACCGGCAAGCAATGGTCTTGTCAGACCATCGACGCTGCAAGGCCCCTCTTCGCGGAAGACTACCAACCGCTGAGCGATTGGCGCGGGACGTCGGACTATAGGCTTTTGAGCGCGCAGAACCTCTTGACCCGCTTTTATCTGGAACACGCTGATACGGATCAGCCGGTTCGCCTCAAACGACGCCTTTCGGACGCGACGGAGGTAGCGGCTTGAACAAGCAATTCACCCAACCACCGACGGTTTCCAAAGCTGTCAAGCACATTGATGCTGGGATTGAGCCCGGACCCTCAATCAAGGGTGGGGTGCATCAAAGCACCAAACATGACTCCGGTCCGAAGCACGTCACAGGCGAGGCTGTCTATTGTGACGACATCTCGCTGCCCGTCGGCGCACTCCATGCTTATCTGGGGCTCTCCACAATCGCTTGCGGTTCGATTGAAACCATGGACCTGTCGTCGGTGAGGAGCGCTCCAGGCGTCGTCGGTGTCCTGACCGCGCAGGATATGCCCGCGTCGAACGACATTTCCCCAACGCACCTACACGATGAGCCTGTGCTCGCAGAGCGCGAAGTCGCTTTCTTCGGCCAGCCGATTTTCGCGGTTATCGCGGCCAGCCGGGACGCCGCGCGCGCAGCTGCACAGAAGGCCAAGATCACCTACAGCGAAAAGCCCTTCGCAAGGACCATTGAGGAGGCGCGCGCGCTAGACCTGGGCCTTGTAACCAAACCGCTGACACTCAAACGCGGTGATGCCTTCGGCGCGCTCAAGGATGCGAAAAACCGCCTGCAAGGTCGCTACGAGATCGGTGGCCAGGACCATATGTATCTCGAAGGCCACATCGCGCTCGCCGTCCCCGGTGAAGACGATGATATGACGGTCACGTCCTCAACCCAGCATCCCAGTGAAGTTCAACATATGGTCGCCCATGTACTGGGCGTCCCATCGGCGGCGGTTACCGTCAATGTGCGCCGGATGGGTGGCGGGTTTGGCGGCAAAGAGACCCAGTCGAACCAATACGCGGCCCTTGCTGCAGTTGCCGCCCGCAAGCATCGGCGCGCCGTCAAGATACGCCCCGATCGCGACGACGACATGATCACAACGGGAAAGCGGCACGACTTCGTCGTTGATTACGATGTTGGTTATGATGATACCGGTCAGATCACAGCCGTGGAGGCCACTTTCGCAGCGCGATGCGGCTTCTCAGCCGATCTTTCGGGCCCGGTTACCGATCGCGCGCTGTTTCACGCCGATAACTGCTACCACTACCCAAACGTCCTGTTGCAGTCTCAGCCGCTGAAGACCAACACGGTCTCCAACACCGCGTTCAGGGGGTTTGGCGGTCCGCAGGGCTTGATCGTCGCCGAGCGCATTGTAGAGGAAATCGCCTATAAGCTGGGACTTGATCCGCTCGAAGTCCGGCGGCGCAATTTCTATGACGCCGAGGGCACCGATACCGGTCGCCGCGTCACGCCGTACCACCAGACGGTCACAGATAATATCATCCATCGGATCGTCGATGAGCTTGAAGAGCGCTCGGATTATCAGGCGCGCCGCAAGTCCATCCATGCGTTCAACGCGGAAAGCCCGATCATCAAGAAGGGCATCGCGTTGACGCCAGTCAAGTTCGGTATCTCGTTCACCGCAACCTGGTACAATCAGGCTGGTGCCCTTGTTCACGTCTATCGGGATGGGTCGGTCCATCTCAACCATGGCGGCACCGAAATGGGCCAAGGACTGAACACCAAGGTCGCGCAAGTTGTCGCTGATGTTTTCCAGATCGATCTCGACCATGTGAAAATCACAGCGACGACTACCGACAAGGTACCCAACACATCGGCGACGGCCGCATCGTCTGGCTCCGATCTCAACGGGATGGCTGCCGACAACGCTGCCAATCAGATTAAAGATCGCCTGATCGAATTTGCCTGCGAGGAGTTTCAGGTCGACCGGAATCAGGTCGCGTTTGAACCGAATGCAGTCCGCGTCGGCAATCAGCAAATACCGTTTCCAGAGCTCATCGACAGGGCCTATCTCAAGCGCATCCATCTGTCGGCTGCAGGTTTCTACAAAACGCCAGAAATTCACTGGGACAGGGAGAAGGGTAAGGGCCGCCCGTTTTACTACTTCGCTTACGGCGCCGCGGTATCGGAAGTCTCAATCGATACCCTCACAGGTGAATATCATGTCGATCGAACGGACCTCCTGCATGATGTGGGTAAGTCTCTCAATCCGGCCATCGATGTCGGCCAGGTTGAGGGTGCATTTGTCCAGGGGATGGGCTGGCTTACCACTGAGGAGCTTTGGTGGGACAACAAGGGCCAACTGCGCACCCACGCGCCATCCACCTACAAAATTCCGCTCGCGTCCGATCGCCCCGCAGTCTTCAGGACGCACCTTGTGGATTGGTCGGTCAATCGCGAGAAAACCATCCGGCGCTCAAAGGCCGTCGGCGAGCCACCCTTCATGCTCGCGGCGAGCGTCGTGGAAGCGCTATCGATGGCCGTCGCTTCTGTTGGTAACTATGCGGTTTGCCCAAGGCTTGACACACCCTGCACCCCTGAGCGCATCCTGATGGCTGTCGAAAGGATGAAGGCACTCGCCTAGCGGGCTCAACCGCGATCCAACCTACAGCCAGTTCGAGGCACGATGCTCGATCTAACTCACTCCGGCGACTTGCGCTCATTGGCCGGACGTCAGCCCTCCATCCTGATCACGGTCAGCGAGGCGAAGGGCTCGGCGCCCCGCATCAAGGGTACGCAGATGGTCGTTACCGCCAACCAGGCGATTGGTACGATTGGTGGTGGCCAACTTGAGTTTATGGCGATTGAGGCCGCGCGGGAGATGCTAGCAGCTGGGCAGAGCCAACGGGCCATGTCTGTCCCTCTAGGCCCTGCCATTGGGCAGTGCTGCGGCGGGCATGTCGGCATTGAGTTGGCTCAGATGACACCCTCTATGCTCACGGCTTTGATTGCTCAATTGGATGCCGAGCGACAGGCACAGCCACACCTGATGATTTTCGGAGCGGGCCACGTCGGACGCGCCCTCGCACGGGCCGCGCTACCGCTGCCGTTCGAGACCAAATTGATCGACACGCGTGAAGACGAGATTGCACTGGCAGATCCGGATGTAGAAAGCCATCTGACCGCAATACCCGAGACTTTTGTGGCGACGGCAAAGCCCGGCAGCGCGATCGTTATCATGACGCATGACCACGCACTCGACTTCCTGATCGCTCAGGTCGCCCTGGCCCGTCAGGATTTGAGCTATGTGGGAATGATCGGTTCCAAGACCAAGCGCGCAACGTTCGCGTCTTGGCTTGAGAACGAGACGGGTACGCGCGAGCGACTTTCCGCACTGACCATGCCAATCGGGGCGTCCAAGCTCCGTGACAAACGTCCCGCCATCATCGCAGCGATGGTTGCAGCAGAAATAACAGAGCGTGCTGGGCGCTGGCAGATGAGCGCCTCGCCTGCACATGCAGGACAACCATCACGATGAGCCTGCTGCTGCGGGCGCGAACGCTTACGTTCGACACAGTTCCGCAAACGGGAGATGATACGGGCGCGTTAACCTACGAAAGCGACGGCGCCATCTTTATTGCAGATGGGCGCATTGCAGCCAGCGGCTCGTTCGAGAGTGTTCGCGCAGAAGCTCCCAAAGCTCGCATTGTGGACCATCGCCCGCACTTGCTGCTGCCCGGCTTCATTGACCCGCACATCCACTACCCGCAGATGCAGGTTATCGGCTCGTATGCGGGTAGCCTGCTCGAATGGCTGAACCGCTACACCTTTGTCGAAGAGCAACGCTTTGCCGACCCCGATCACGCTCGGCGCATTGCCGACCTGTTTCTCGACGAACTGATACGAAACGGTACGACAACTGCGCTGAGTTTCTGCACGGTTCACCCGGGATCGGCCGACGCGCTTTTTGAAGCCGCGGACAAGCGGGGCATGGCGATGGCAGGTGGGAAAGTGATGATGGATCGCGAGGCTCCGACGGGGCTGACCGATAACGCTCAGCAAAGCCATGATGAAACAGACGCGCTGATCAACCGCTGGCACAAGCGTGGGCGCGCGACCTATGCGATCACCCCGCGGTTTGCGCTTACGTCGACCGAGGCGCAGTTGGAGGCCGCTGGCGCCCTCGCCAGTGCACACCCTGATTGCTTGATCCAGTCTCACCTTTCGGAGAGCGTGGGAGAAATCGAACGCGTCCGCCAGCTGTTTCCGAGTGATCGCGACTACACATCGGTGTACCACCGGTTTGGCTTGCTGACACCCCGATCGCTGTATGGCCATTGTCTCCATCTCGACGATAGGGAAATGGGGTTGATGGCAGAAACCGGCGCCATCGCCGTCCCTTGCCCGACCTCAAACCTCTTCATTGGCTCCGGCCTGTTCCGGCACAAAGAAGCTTTAGCTGCTGGGGTACGCGTTGCGTACGCCACCGATGTGGGCGGAGGTACCAGCTATTCGATGCTTACAACCATGGACGAAGCCTACAAGGTCGCGCAGCTTCGTGGAAATCGCATGCACCCGTTCACAAGCTTCGCAACCATCACACTTGGCAACGCACAAGCGCTAAGCATGGACCATGAAATTGGAACGCTGAAACCCGGCAGCGCCGCAGATTTGGTTATCCTCGATAGTGCAGCAACGCCTGCATCTGCAATCAAGAAAGAGCGGATCGAAAGCCTTGCCGAGGAACTCTTTCTTTTGCAGACGATCGGTGATGACCGATCCGTGGTCGAGACCTATGTTGCAGGACATCCACTAAAGAGCGACCTCCCGATGTCCGCATGAAGCGCGCGGCGGAAAAACTTGAACAGGTTGAGATCAAGAGCCGCGCCCAGTTGCGGCAATGGTTCGAGACGAACCACAGTCAGCCGGAAAGCATCTGGCTCGTCACCTACAAAAAAGCGGTTGCCAAGTGGTATGTTGACTATGACTCGGTTGTCGAAGAATGCCTGTGTTATGGGTGGGTGGACTCGCTGACGCGGAAAAAAGACGATCGGCGCTCCATGCTGCTACTGGCACCGCGTAAGGTAACGTCAGCTTGGTCGGGCACCAACAAACGGCGCGTCGAGAGACTTCTGTCTGCGGGGCTTATGCAGCCCGCAGGACTTGCGAAGATCGATGCTGCCAAAGCGAACGGGAAGTGGACGTTCCTGGACGACGTCGAAGCGCTAATTTTACCACCCGATCTCGTCGAGGCGCTAGCCCGCTATCCAAATGCTGCAAGGCATTGGGGGGCCTTCCCGCGATCACCAAAGCGGGGCATTCTTGAATGGATCAAGCAGGCCAAGAAACCTGAAACACGTGCAAAGCGCATCGAGGAAACGGCAAGGCTGGCGCAAGACAACACCCGCGCCAACCAGTTCCGTTAAATATCAACCCTTCGCCGCAGCAACACCGCGGTCGAGGAAGAACTCTCCAGGCAATGCCCCCACACGTTCAATCATTGAGGCCTTAAGCTCGTCAGCCGAACCCGTTTCAGCCAACGCTGCCTCCCAATGATCGAGATAGGTTCGCATAAAGGCGAACCCGCTCGCATCGTTCACTGTGGTCTCGGTCCTGTGGCCGGGAATGACGGTTCCTGCGCCAAGGCCCTCAAGGGCTGTCAGGCTCTCGCGCCATTTGGCGATACGATCCGGGGTGGTATTCTCAGCGGTCCACACGTGTGTGTCATGGTAAACCAAGTCAGCCGCCACCAGGGTGTCCAATTGCGGTAAGTGGACTGGTGTTAGAACATCCGTATCGCCGTGCATCGGACCCACGATATCGAACCGTTCCCCTTCGAGCATCAAATGATCACCCTCCAGTGCCTCTGGAATGATCACACTATCGGCGATCATGCCCTCCGGAAAAGCACCTGCGGAGCCCGCACGCATCGCTTCGGCCGCTCCCGCGAGAGATGGTTGGATGGACGCATGCGCTACAACGCGGGCATCGGGGAAGCGCTGTTTTATGACCGGCAGACCAAGATGATGATCCGGATGGTAGTGCGTGATGAAGACCGTTTCGAGTTCCTTACCCGTCGCCGCCAGAACGTCCGCAAGCCGCTCCGCGTTGGGTACCGTGAACTGAGCGTCAATCAGAAGCAGCTTCTCCTCACCCGCCACAACCGTTGAGTCGACCAGACCGCCGAAAGGATCAGCGGTGAAAACGTCGGCGGAAGCATGGCCGGCGGCAAAACTCGATACTGGCCCTGCCAACGCAGTGACCGCAGTGCCCACCGTCAACTCCATGAAAGTCCGTCTATTGAGAATAAACATCGATCACATCTCCAAAAAGCTCAAACTGAGACTTGGTTTTTCCAAGGCACCAAGTTACTAATAGGAACTTTTTGCCTCTGAGAAGGAGGCACATTTTTGTAACCGCCAAAAAGTTGTCCGATGAACGAGCGCATCGATGAGAAGCACCCCTTCTACAATCCCGACATCTGCCCGGTTCGGGATGTCATGGACCATCTCGGTGGCAAATGGCCGATCCTGATTGTAACCGGGCTGGAGGCGCGCACGCTCCGGTTCTCTGAACTGAAGCGCAACATCCCGGATGTATCTCAGCGCATGCTCACCAAAACGCTGCGCGAGCTGGAGCGCGATGGGCTGGTTGACCGCAAAGTCACACCCTCAGTTCCGCCTCGCGTAGACTACAGCCTAACCAAGCGTGGTCGCTCCCTGCTTGAAACGCTGAGGCCAATCGCGGAGTGGGCGCTTGATAACCGACTGGATATAGCCCGCTCGCGTGCCCTGTTCGATGAGGCTGCAGCTAACCGGTCCGCATGATCTGTATGGGTTTTGTTGGAAGCCGCCTGATCAAGCCCTTGGCCTCGAGATCCAGCTGAACCGTTTTTTGCCACCAGCCCACGGTTGCACCGCTGGGAAACAGGGTCTCTGGCAATTTTGGCTTCAGCGCAACGATTGCGTCTTTCACAACCATGCCGGGCTCATGATAGGGCAAGACATCAAGGAGCGCGGTCAGGATGGCATGATATTTGGCGGCATCGACCCGAGCAGTTCGCCCCGGGACGTTGATGTTTTCTACGGTGAGCTTGTCAGGCATGCTGTTTAGCCACCCATTTCGTGGACGATCACCTCGAAAGGTTCGTCAAACCAATGCTCCTCAAGGTTTGGTGTTTGTCCGATGCGATCCACCACAGCGAAAAGTCCCGATCCACCAAGTGGTGTCAAAACACCGTGCCACGTGCCCCGATGATAGTTCACCGCGTCACCAGGGGCTGTTATAAAGGCCTGCGGTTCGCCTGGTATGCCTCCTGAATCGGCAGCGACGATCACTAGAAACGGTTCGTGATCCATCGGCAGGAAGGCTTGCGAGCCATCGGGGTGACGCTCAACCATTTCGAGCCTGTAGGGTAGCGATCGAAGCTGCGCCTTGAAAAGGCTGATACCAGCCCGGCCATCATCCCCGAAATCCAGGCGCGCTCGATCGTGGTAGCGCCCGCAGAGGCCCTGATTGATGATCCTGTCCGGCTCGCCATCGGTTCGCAGAACATCACCAAAAGGCGCGAAAGCTTCCGACGTCAATCGTGTCGCAACAACCTGCTTCAACGCAGAAAGCTTCCGGGTCGACCAAGCCTTGGGAGGCGGTTCATGTCCTTGTACAACAGGTAACGGAACCTTCCCGGTCCGCCCGCGTAGCAAGCCTGCGGGCAAAAGGCGCGCAGCCACATGAAGTCGCCAGCTTCAACTTCGACCCAATCCTGATTGAGCTTGTAGACCCCCTTGCCCTCAAGAACGAAAAGTCCGTGTTCCATGACGTGGGTCTCTTCAAATGGAATACTGGCCCCCGGCTCAAGTGTCACGATGTTGACGTGCATATCGTGCGCGAGGTCGTCCGCATCAACAAACCGTGTTGTCCCCCAGCGATCATCGGTATCGGGCATCCAGTCGATCGGCGTCTGCTGGTCGGATGTGACAAAGGGCATGGGCGGAACAAGGCCGTCGACGGTCTCATAAGCCTTTCGGATCCAGTGGACGGTGGCGGGCATATCGCCGAGACCTTCGATGGTCCACGTGCACCCCGGGGACAAATAGGCATAACCGCCAGCGACCAATGCGCGATCGATTGGCTGAAACTCTGCACCGTGGTTTGCGGTGAAGCCCGGCTTGCTACGGCCTGCCACCTCGGTAACCGAAAGCCGGACCGATCCGTCAGTAACAAACAGCACCGCTTCGGCCAGCGGGTCCGGCTCAGGTCGAGACGAACCGCCGCCAGGGGCGACTTCGACAATCAGGTGCGCGAACGTTTCTGCAAAACCTGAGAGCGGCCGGGCAAGGGTCCAGGAGCGCGTATTGCGCCAGCCCGGTATCGGGGCTGCTACGATGTCGCTCATCACGCCTTTGGGGATCACCGCGTAAGCTTCGGTGAAGATGGCGCGCTGTGTCATCAAGGCGCTCTGGGGCGGAAGTCCGCCAAGCTGCGCGCCGTAGCTGGGCGTGTCGGTCACGCTGTATCTCCTAGTAGGGCTTCGAGACGCAGGAGAGCTATCCGCTCAACTTGCCGACAGGCCTCGGCGAATTCCGTTTCAAGATCGTGCTCAAGGCGCCGATGGAAAGCCTGGAGAATGGAAGCTTTGGTGTTGTCCTTGACTGCAATAATAAAAGGGAACTCGAACTTGGCCGTGTACCGACTGTTTAGCGTCTCAAAGGCTTCCCGCTCTCCATCCGTCAACGCGTCTAGGCCAGCGGACGCCTGTTCCTCTTTTGACGACGCAGTCAGCCGCTGAGCCTGTGCAAGCTTGCCAGCAAGGTCAGGGTGAGCAGTGAGAACCCCAAGCCTTTCTTCGGCGCTGGCCGAGCGGAAAATGCGGGCGAGCGCGTTGTGCAGTCCCAGAGCGGTATCGTGCGCCGCGCCTAACTCCAGCTTATACGCACGCTTGGCGATCCACGGCGAATGCTCAAAGATGCTGCCAAACGCCTCCACAAACGCTTCCTTTTTCATACTTGACGGTCTGGGCCCTTCAAATCCATTCGCTCCACGAACGTGCGGTGGGAACTTCTGCGCCCAGTGGCGCGCAATATCGATCCGGCGGGCGAACCAAACGCCGGTGTGGCCCTGCGCATACTCCAGAAACCGGCGAAGGGCTGCAATTCGGCCAGGCCTACCAATGAGGCGGCAGTGCAGTCCGATGCTCATCATCTTGGCCTGCCCGTGCGTACCTTCTTCGTACAGAACGTCGAAGCTGTCCTTGAGATAGCTGAAAAACTGATCACCCGCATTAAACCCTTGGGGCGTTGCAAAGCGCATGTCATTCGCATCAAGCGTGTAAGGGACAATCAGTTGTCTTTTCCCATCGTCTTCATGATGCCAATAAGGGAGTTCATCCGCATAGCTGTCGGCAACATAAGCGAAACCGCCTTCTTGCGCTGCCAGGGAGACCGTCTGCATGGAGCACCGTCCCGTGTACCAGCCTAGCGGCCGCTCGCCAGTCACTTCGGTATGCAGCGCTATAGCCTCGGCCATGTGAGCCGCCTCGTCTTCGACGCTGTAGTCCTTGTATTCGATCCATTTCAGGCCGTGGCTGGCGATCTCCCAATCCGCTGCCTTCATCGCAGCAACCTGTTCGGGCGAGCGCGCAAGCGCTGTTGCAACCCCATAAACCGTCAAGGGGATATCCATCTGACTGAACAGGCGGTGGAGACGCCAAAAGCCTGCACGCGCACCGTACTCGTAGATCGACTCCATATTCCAATGGCGCTCGCCCGGCCAACTGGCTGCACCGACAATCTCCGACAGGAACGCCTCCGAACCCGCGTCACCGTGGATGGTCGCGTTCTCCCCACCTTCTTCGTAGTTCAGGACGATCTGCACCGCGATCCGAGCTGGACCCGAACCATCGGGGTTCGGCCATTGAGGGTCAGGGGGGTGAGCGCCATAGCCGATCATGTTCCGGGGATAACGGGGCGGGCTCATTGCAGGCATCTCCCAAGCACGGCTAAAGTGGATCGTGCGCACGGGGAGAGTTCAACCATGGCCGGCACTGATGGGGCAAGCGGAAGACAGACCAGTTCTGGGTTTCTAACGACCCATGTTCTCGATACGGCGCGCGGTTGTCCGGCTGAAGGGCTAAAAATCGAACTGTTTGACCTCTCCGGAGCCGCCCGAGCAAAGATCGCGGAAGCTGTGACGAACGCTGACGGTCGCACCAATGCTCCGATCTTACCTGTCGATCGATTCAAAACTGGGCAGTATGAGCTGGTTTTCCACGCGGGCGATTATTTGCGAGACAATGGTCTCGCTCACGGTGACCCACTGTTTCTGGATGAGGTACCCCTTCGCTTCGGAATGAGCGAGAACGACCACTATCATGTCCCGCTGTTACTTTCGCCGTATGGCTTTTCGACCTATAGGGGCAGTTGACGCTTAGGTCTTTGCAAGCGGCTCATATCACCGCGTAGCGCATTTTGGCCGAAACCCATTCGCTGAGGACGACCGTCCCGAGGATCAGGATGAGGATCATCGTGACCTGCGGCCAGGCGAGCACGTTGAGCGATGCTTGAAGCTTGAGGCCAATACCCCCGGCGCCGACAAGCCCCAAAATGGTGCTTTCGCGAATATTGATATCCCAACGAAACACCGAAATGCCCCAGAAAGCGGGCATGATTTGCGGAACGATACCGTAGTTCAGCGTCTGCAGCGACGTAGCGCCGGTGGCTTGGACCGCTTCGATCTGCTTGGCGTCGGTTTCTTCGATTGCCTCATAAAGTAGCTTCCCGACAAAACCGATGGACCGCAGGGCGATCGCCACAATGCCGGCCAGGATCCCCGGTCCAATGATGGCGACCAACAACAGCGCCCAGATCAGAGAATTAATCGAGCGCGAGGCTACAATAATGAACAATGCAATGGGCCGCAGAAAGAGCGTTGAGGGCGATGTGTTGCGTGCGGCCAGAAAGGCGACCGGCACGGCCATGATCACGCCGCCGATCGTACCGAGCGTTGCGATCGTCAGCGTATCCCACAGCGGAACGAGAAGCTCGGGCAAGTAAGACAATCGCGGCGGCATCATACGACTGCCAATGTCAGCTGCCTGACGCGGCGCGTCCTGCACAAACGCCCAAATCGTGTTCTGGGTCATCAGGTCCCAGCACCAGACGAACAGAGCAACCAGGCCCAGCCATCCAAACCAAAGCGCCAGTCGCGCCTTGGGCGTCCGGTGATGCCACACTTCGCTGTAATGGCTGATTTCGCTCATTGCAGGAACTTTCGCAGATAGCTCGAGCTGTATTCAGCGACCATCACGATCCCAATAATGATCAAAAGGATCGCGCCAGCGCTGTCGTACTCATATCGATCGATCGCGGTGTTGAGCGTTGATCCGATACCGCCCGCGCCGACGATACCGATGACGGCGCTTTCCCTGAAATTGATATCGAGCCTGTAGAGCGAGAGCCCGATAAGCCGCGGCATGACCTGCGGTTGCACCGCATAGTTGATCAGTTGCAACCATGATGCGCCCGTCGAACGGACCGCTTCCGCCTGTCCCTCATCAATCTCTTCGATATCGTCAGCGAGAAGCTTGGCGATGAAGCCGATCGTGGCAAAAGACAACGTTAAAAAACCGGCAAACGGCCCGAAACCAAACATCGCGACAAGAAAGATGGCGATGATGATTTCCTGCAGCGCGCGACTGACGGCGATGATGCCTCTGCAGATGTAATAGACCCATGCGGGCGCGAGGTTGCGCGCCGCTCCTATGCCGATCGGTACGGAGATGATGACGCCAACAACCGTCGACGTCAGCGTCATTGTCAGGCTCTCGACCAGCCCCCGGTAGATATCATTCCAGCGGCTGGCGAAATCCGGCTGCAAGAAGCCCATGATGAAACGCTGTCCGCGTTCAAGGCCAATGGAGACCCTCGCCCAATCGACCTCAACGGAGCCAACTGCAAGGACAAGATAGACTAGGATTGCGAGCTGAAGACCTATGCGCCAACGCCGATCCTTGACGATTTGCGGTGGCCGCTTCCAACGCGTGGGATAGGTCGTTGTCGACGGAACGCTCATCTGGCGAGAGCTGCCATGCGGTCGCGTGCGTCGGCTTCGGCATGCTGTTGCTCCTCCTCGCCTTTGCGCATCGCGTTCCAATCTTCTGCCCCGTAGATGCGCGTCAGCACCTCCTCTGTGAGCGCTTCCGGAGCGCCATCGAAGACGATTGTCCCCGCGTTAAGGCCAACGATGCGTTGCATGAACTGCTGGGCCAGCGGCACGTCATGAATGTTGACGATGGCAGGCAAGTCTCGCTCACCGCAAATCTCTGTTAGAAGCCGCATGATCTGGCGCGATGTTTTCGGATCAAGGCTGGCAGTTGGCTCATCGACCAGCAACAGTTCAGGTTCCTGCGCCAACGCCCGCGCGATGCCGACCCGCTGGCGTTGGCCGCCCGAAAGCGCGTCAGCGCGCTTATCGGCCTGATGCATCAGCCCGACACGATCCAACAGCCGATAAGCGTTCTGTACGTCCGCCGGCGGGTACTTTCTCATAAAGCTCCGCCAGAACGGTACGTAACCAAGCCGCCCGGACAGGACGTTTTCCATTACTGTCAGCCGCTCGACCAGCGCATACTCCTGGAAGATCATGCCAATCCGGCGCCGTTGTTCGCGAAGCTGGGCCTTATTCAGACCAACCAGGTCGACATCCCCAAGCAGGACCTTGCCGGATGTTGGCTCAACGAGCCTGTTGATGCATCGAATCAGGGTCGATTTACCCGCACCCGAGGGACCGATCAGCCCGACAATCTGCCCCTTGGGCACATCCAATGTTGCGCCGGAAAGCGCGGCATCTCCCGTCTTGTAAGTCTTGGAAAGGCCTTCGAGGTGCAGCATTGGCGGACGTCTCGTCAAGAAAGTGCGGGCGGCAGTGGACCGCCCGCCTGAGTTCTCAAATGCTCGAAGCCAGTTCGATCAATTGCAGTCGTAGGAGACGCCGTTTGCCTCATCGATGGCTCGGATCACGGACCACTCATTCTGGAAGGTGATTGGAATGAACTGGTCTTCGCCGTTCCGGTTGAACTCTTCGGCGAGAGCCGTTCCTTCCCATTCGAAGCTGAAGAAAGCGTCTTGGATCGCCTGCTGCAGCTCAGGTGTCAGGTTATGGGCGACGCCGTAGCTTGTGGTCGGGAACGTCTGGGATTTGTAGATGGAAACGAGCTGATCCATGCTAACCACCTCGCGGTCCACCATCCGAGCGAGAACCGAGTTTGCGACCGCAGCGGCCGAATAGTCTTGATTGGCGACCCCTAAGATCGAGCTATCGTGGGCGCCTGAGAAAACCGGGGTGAAATCCTCACCCGCTTCCATTTCAAACTCGGACATCAAGATGGCCGAAGGCGCTTTGAAGCCGGAGTTGGACGTCTCGGACGTAAAAGCAAGTTCCCCGCCGCGAATGTCTTCGATCTCACCGATACCGGAGTCCGGGAATGTGAGGATTTCCATCTCATAACCGAAAGACCCATCAGACCCAGCCATCATCGCAAAGGGTCGATAACCCGCGCAGGCAACCGCGAGAGGATTAGAGCCTGTATTGAAGCCTGCAACGTGAAGGCGTCCGGCACGCATCGCTTCAATCTGCGCAGCATTGGACTGCACAGGAAAAAACTGAACGTTCTTGCCAGTGGCTTCGGCTAGGTGATCGAGAAAGCCCTGCCATACTTCAGCATAAACCGCCGGATCCTCGACGGGCGTGTAGGCGAAAATCAAGGTCGATGGGTCGATCCATTCGCTTTCATCTGTTGGGATGTCGGCAATCAGGTCGCCATCATTATCGACGTAGCGATCACCCAGCTCAAATGCGTTGGCCGGTGCCACCAGCAAAAGCGCCGTAAGCGCCGTCATCGTTGAAAACAGCTTCATGGATCATCTCCCTTGTTTGCATCTCTGTTTGCATGTTCGGATGCGTTAGGGCTGGAATGTAACAGTCCTGTGACACGCGTCCAGCGCGCATAGTTTGGTGTCAGCAAACCGAAACGGTTTCACCACCCATTTTCTGGCTACAAAAGGGCAAATCACTCACCGTATGTGGTGGCTTGCTCAGACGGGCAACATGTCTCACCGGACTTTTCTTGCTCAGCCCTTTCCTGCTGGCGCGTAACTTGCAAAGCTATGCCCGACCGTCATGTCGGGTGAAGGTATCTGGATGTTCGATCTTTTTGTGTTGGCGGACTGGCTCGAGTTTGTGGTTCGCTGGCTGCACGTCATCACGGCAATCGCTTGGATCGGATCGAGCTTTTATTTCATTGCGCTCGATCTGGGTCTGCGCAAGGGCCCTCACCTTCCATCAGGCGTTGGTGGTGAAGAATGGCAAGTCCACGGCGGCGGCTTCTATCACATCAACAAATATATGGTGGCCCCAGATAACCTGCCCGAGCATCTGGTGTGGTTCAAATGGGAGGCCTACTGGACCTGGATTTCGGGCTTTCTTCTGCTGGTACTGGTCTACTATTTTGGTGCCGATCTTTACCTCATCGATCCCCATGTTAGAGACCTTGCGACCTGGCAAGGTATTGGTATTTCGGTCGCCTCACTGGTGCTTGGTTGGATCCTCTATTCGCGACTGTGCGATTCGAAACTTGGCGACAATCCAAACATCATGATGGGGGTGCTGTTCCTCATCATAGTTGGGATGAGCTGGTTCTACGCACAGGTTTTTTCGGGCCGCGCTGCGCTTTTACATCTCGGCGCCTTCACCGCCACGATCATGGCGGCGAACGTTGCGATGGTGATCATTCCCAACCAGAAGATCGTCGTTGCCGACCTGAAAGCAGGCAAGGTACCCGACGCAAAGTACGGCAAAATCGCAAAACTGCGCTCCACACATAACAACTACCTTACCCTGCCGGTGCTGTTCCTGATGCTGTCGATCCATTACCCGCTGGCTTTTGCAAGCGACTATAATTGGATCATTGCTGCGTTGGTGTTCCTGGTCGGTGTCTTTGTGCGCCACTTCTTCAACACCATGCACGCCACCAAGCAGAAACTCATATGGCCTTGGTTCGCTTCCGCTGCCACCATGCTGGTGATTGCAGTTCTGTCCATGGCGCCGATGTGGAACGGTCACGATCCTTGGGAGGACGAGACGGCCATGAGCCCGGCGCAGCAGCGCTTTGCAGAAGCTCCGGGTTTTGAAGACGTGCATACAATTGTTTTGGGGCGCTGCTCGATGTGCCACGCGCAGGAGCCGACATGGTTCGATACCTTTTGGGCACCGAAGGGTGTTCGGCTTGAGACCGAATGGCAAGTCGCGCAGCATGCACACGACATTGCTTTGCAGGCGGGCTATTCGAACGCGATGCCGCCGGGCAATATGTCAGCCATAACCGACGAAGAGCGGGCGAAAATCGTAGCTTGGTATCGCGCGGGCCGGCAGGGTATTCGCGCTGACGAGACGGCGGCACGTTGAACGAACACCTGACGACGCCTTCCGTGCCAGCTCTGTCCGGTGGCCACGAAGGCGACAACCGCCCGGTCACGCTTAAGAGCGGCAGCAGGCTCATGCTCCAGCGCACACAAGGCATAGGCGGCCTTACTGTCAAGCAGGGGCATGACGGCCGAAGTCGTCTTGATCGGCTCTATCAACAGGCAGCTGCTCGGATTCGCGTCCCCGATCATCACGGCCGCACTGACCTCGAAGCAGTTTTGATCAACACCGCAGGCGGCGTGACGGGCGGTGACGAGCTGTCATGGGACCTCGTTGCAGGGCCAGATACGCGGGTGACGGTCACGACGCAGGCGTGCGAAAAAGTCTACAAATCCGATGACGGAGCAGCCACCGTCGATATCAAGTTGACTGTGGCTCAAGGCGCCCGATTGCAGTGGCTTCCGCAGGAAACGATCCTGTTTGATCGCGCGCATCTTCATCGGACCATTACAGCTGATCTACACGATCGTTCATCGCTTCTGCTGGTCGAGCCGATCATTTTCGGTCGGACGGCGATGGGCGAGGCGCTCAAACAGGGTACATGGGTAGACCGCTGGCGAATCCTCCATAATGGCGAGCTAATCCACGCAGAAAACGTGCGACTTATGGGGGATATTGCTGAACATTTGGACAGGGTTGCGAGCCTACCGGCGATGACGGCCCTTGCAACGGTAGCCTTGTTCGGCAACCATGCCGAGGCGAAACTGGAAGGAGCCCGAGACCTTATGGGCGCTGCGAAAAATACGGTCGCCAGTGTCTCATGTTGGCAAGTTGGCGGACAGTCAAAACTTATCGCACGCGTAGCCGCAACCGGTGGGTATGATTTGCGCGCGGCCCTGATCCCGCTGATCAATCACCTGGCGCATGGCGCAACCAATCAAGCGGCACCCGCCGTTCCAAAAATCTGGTCGCTCTGAAAAGCCTCCGAACCTGCACCGTTCAAGGACCCTGTAATGCAACTCACGCCGCGCGAGAAAGATAAACTGCTGGTTGCCATGGCCGCCAACGTTGCACGTCGCAGGTTGGAACGAGGGGTCAAGCTCAACCACCCCGAGGCGATCGCTTTGATCACGGACTTCGTCGTCGAGGGCGCGCGCGATGGGCAAGCAGTTGCAGACCTTATGGAAGCGGGGGCACACGTCATCAGCCGAGCCGATGTCATGGAAGGCGTTGCCGAGATGATCCATGATGTGCAGGTCGAAGCGACGTTTCCAGACGGCACGAAGCTTGTCACTGTGCACGAGCCTATCCGATAGGAGATAAGACATGCTGATCCTCAAGCCCAATTGCGAGTGCTGCGACAAGGACCTACCGCCACAAGCCACGGATGCTATGATCTGCACCTACGAGTGCACATTTTGCAGTGACTGCGTGGAAGAGGTGCTTGGCGGAATCTGCCCCAACTGCGGCGGTAATTTTGTGCCGCGGCCAATTCGCCCCGCTGCACAACTTGCCAAGCACCCGCCATCAACGACGCGGGTGATCGGCAAGCGTGAGGATTGCGTCGCAAGGCGCGCAGCTTAAGCACGACATGAACCTCAACACCTACCACCCGTTGGCCAGCTTTGACCTTCTCGCGATTGGCATCGCGCTTGTGGTGGTCATGGGGTTCATCGGATTCCGGGTGTTGACCGGCAGGCCTTGGCGCAGAACGCTTCCACCTGACGAAATCGACGCGCCAGGGTTTCCGACGTCCCGATTCTCTGACCGGGACAGCCGCCCACGCGGCGCAACACCTCTGTTGGGAAAGGATAGCATCGATGATCCCCGGTGAAGTGATCACGGATGGCCCGGACATTACGCTTAACCATGGTCAGGCTGCGGTAACGCTTAAAGTCGCGAACACGGGCGATCGGCCAGTCCAAGTCGGCTCGCATTATCATTTCTTCGAGACCAATCCGGCTCTCGCGTTCGACCGGGATGTAGCCCGCGGCATGAGGCTCGACATTGCTGCGGGCACGGCGGTTCGGTTTGAACCGGGCCAGGAACGCGACGTCACGCTTGTGCCCCTTGGCGGCAAACGCGAGGTCTACGGGTTTCGCCAAGATGTGATGGGCAAACTCTGAAACACACCGACGGACAGGATTGTTATTCCATGAGTACTGCAAGACGCGCCGCCACACGGGCGAGCAAGACGGCCGGGTCGCTGGTCGATCTCAACTTCGCCATGTGGCGGATGGGGATGGAGGCGTCGTCCGTCATCGCCATGCGCACGATGGGCGCCGCGGGTTGGTGGCATAGGTCTGACAATGAAAACGAGATGATGGTGCGCGAGAAGCAATTGGCCTTCGCAAAGGGCGCTGCGCAGGCCTCTTTGGCCATGTGGCAGGGGGCAAACCCGGCCGCGGTGATGCTCGAAGCCGTGAAACCAGCCAAGGCGAAAACACGGCGCAACGCCCAGCGCCTGTCACGAAAAGGTCCGCGGATCCCGGGACTGAGCGGATAGCGACACGCGTGGCGCTCCACTCCTGCGAATAAAGGAAACCTTCATGCCCGCCACCATCTCCCGCGCCGCCTATGCCGGCATGTACGGCCCCACAACCGGGGACAAGGTCCGCCTCGCCGATACCGAGCTGTTCATTGAGGTTGAGCGCGACCTGACGGTGTATGGGGAAGAGGTGAAGTTCGGCGGTGGCAAGGTGATCCGCGACGGGATGGGCCAGAGCCAGGTGACCCGCGCGGAGGGCGCGGTCGATACCGTCATCACCAATGCGCTGATCGTTGATCATAGCGGCATCACAAAGGCCGATGTCGGCCTCAAGGACGGGCGGATTGTTGCCATCGGGAAGGCTGGCAATCCTGACACGCAGGACGGCGTCGACATCATTATCGGCCCCGGCACCGAAGCGATTGCGGGCGAGGGCAAGATCCTCACCGCAGGCGGGTTCGACGCGCATATTCACTTCATCTGCCCGCAGCAGATCGACGAAGCGCTGATGTCGGGCCTCACCACCATGCTTGGCGGCGGCACGGGTCCAGCCCACGGCACGCTGGCGACCACTTGCACGCCGGGGGCCTGGCATATCGGCCGGATGATCCAATCGTTCGATGCGTTCCCCATGAACATTGGCTTGTCCTGCAAAGGCAACGCGTCCCAGCCCGCCGCACTCGAAGAGATGATCTTGGGCGGTGCCTGCGCCATGAAGCTGCACGAGGATTGGGGCACCACACCCGGCGC
Organism: Pseudomonadota bacterium; assembly: GCA_039024915.1. Lineage (NCBI taxonomy): Bacteria > Pseudomonadati > Pseudomonadota > Pseudomonadota bacterium. Next base: position 206,604 of record JBCCPK010000004.1, on the reverse strand, counting down.
GATCGATTGCTGCCTGTCGGTCGCCGACCAGTACGATGTGCAGGTGATGATCCACACCGACACGCTCAACGAGAGCGGCTTCGTGGAATCGACCATCGACGCAATAGGCGGGCGCACCATCCACGCCTTCCACACAGAAGGCGCTGGCGGCGGCCACGCGCCCGACATCATCAAGGTCTGCGGGCTCCCCAACATTTTACCCTCATCCACCAACCCAACGCGGCCCTACACCGTGAACACGGTCGCCGAGCATCTCGACATGCTCATGGTCTGCCACCACCTCGACAGCCGAATTCCTGAAGACATCGCGTTCGCTGAAAGCCGCATTCGCAAGGAAACCATCGCCGCGGAAGATATCCTCCACGATATGGGCGCGTTCTCGATCATCGCGTCTGATAGCCAGGCCATGGGCCGCGTCGGCGAGGTGATCATCCGCACGTGGCAGACCGCCGACAAGATGAAGCGTCAGAGGGGTAGCCTGCCCGATGAGACCGGCGACAACGACAATGTGCGGGTCAAACGCTACATCGCGAAATACACCATAAACCCCGCCATTGCCCACGGCCTGTCAAACGAGATTGGCTCTATTGAGGTCGGCAAGCGCGCTGACCTGTGCCTGTGGAACCCGGCCTTCTTCGGCGTGAAGCCCGAGATGGTGTTGGTAGGCGGGACCATCGCCGCAGCGCCGATGGGCGATCCGAACGCCTCAATCCCGACGCCCCAACCGGTCCACATGCGGCCGATGTTCGGCGCGTTCGGCAAGGCAATCACCAATGGGTCGGTGACCTTTGTCAGCCAAGCCGCGCTGGAAGCGGGTCTTGAGGAAAGCCTCGGCGTCGAGAAGAGCATGGTAGCGTGCGCCAACACCCGCGGCGGCATCTCCAAAGCCTCAATGGTGCACAATTCCGGGACGCCGAATGTGGAGGTCGACCCCGAAACTTATGAGGTCCGCGCGGACGGCGAGCTGCTGACCTGCGAACCAGCAGAGGTCCTGCCGATGGCGCAGCGATATTTTCTGTTTTAAGGCTGCCCGAACGGGTACGCTCGATACGAAAAGTGATGGCGCTGCGGCAAGGCGTTTGGGACCCCATTATAAGCCCCACCGCATACGGTATGGGCCATACTTGTGGGCACCGGTAGGTTTGCCTAAGCATTATATCTTAGTGTGCATCATGGATCGTGCGTATGTGGCATCGGCTGATCATAGTCTTCGCGGCGATTGCATTAGCGAGCTGCGCAGGGCGTCCAGAAATCGTAAGCCTCCCAGCGAGCCAATCAGCCACAGATATCGAGCCCGTTTTCCTGGCCACGTCTCGAAAACGAACCGATCAAGGCTTTTCAAGCGAGCGCTCCTCCGAGCTGAGTTTTGCCCGCTTCGATGTCTCAGTGCCACAAGACCGTCAGCCGGGATCTGTGCCGTTCGCTGAAAACGCGCCGGACAGCCGCAGGCACTTTCTGGTAGCGGGTACGGAGAACTTTTCAGGCGGTTCTGACTTCCAAGCCGCACTCCGGCAGGCGCAGGCTAACCGCCCACCAGGACAGCGCGAATTGGTCGTTTACGTTCACGGCTACAACAATACTTTTGCCCAGAGCCTCTACCGCGCTGCGCAGATTCGCTACGACTTCGACGTCCCGGGGCTTGCCGTTCACTACGCATGGCCTTCACTCGAGTCGGTCACCGGATACGTCTACGATCGAGACAGCGTTCTCGCGGCGCGGGAATCGTTCGAGCGTTTTCTGCAGCTTCTGGTGCAAACTACCGATGAGAGAATTATCGTTCTCGCTCACTCCATGGGCTCGTACCTCACAATGGAGACGCTCCGATCGCTATCAATTGACCAAGACCGCGTGACGCTCAGAGGCATAGGCGGCGTCGTCTTGATGTCACCAGACATTGACGTGCAGGTTTTTCAAGCGCAAGCGAGGCGCATCGATCCACTGCCCAATCCGTTCATCATTTTCACGTCACAAAATGATCGAGCTCTGAGACTTTCAGCAACCGTTTCACGGCAATCACAGCGCTTGGGTAACATCGGAACGGTCGATGATGTATCGGACTTCAATGTCACAATCATCGACCTGACGCAGATCTCGGACGCTGGCGACCAGCTCAATCACTCCGTCGGTTTGAGTTCCCCGTCTCTTATTCAGTTTGTGCGCAATGCACCCCAGCTTGGTGAACAGCTGGAAGATGACCAGGTAGCGGGCGCGGATGAAGTACCGGGAACCGTAAACGTTGTTCGAGGCGCACGACAGATTGTGTTGGCACCCCTCGATGCCGTTCTTGGTCGATGACCAGCGCCCAACCGCCCCTCGATCCTGACGCAACGGTCAATGTGCACTCAGGGGAAGTAAAAGTGAGCGAGACAAACCGACTTCCAACCTGTCGCCAAGTCCTGGGGCATACACACAGCGCGGCCGACCACATCACGCTTGATCAGATTGACCGACATCGCCGCCGGTTTCGCATGCAGTCCGACGGCGGCATAACCTTCCTGCTAGACCTACCGGACGCACGTCTTCTTCAGCATGGCGAGGGGCTCCTGCTTTCCGATGGCCGGGTCATCGAAGTGCGCGCATCACCGGAGCCACTCTACGAGATCACGGGACATGACGAGCGCCATCTGCTGAGCCTAGCCTGGCAAATTGGGAACCGGCACCTGGCTGCTGATATCTCCGCCAAACGCATCCGTATACGCCGCGATGCCGTGATCAAGGCGATGCTCGAAGGCTTGGGGGCGGGTGTTGCTGAGATCGAAGCCCCTTTCAATCCCGAAGGTGGCGCTTATGGTGATGCACATGCAAACCACCACCACCATGACGACCATGATCACAACCACGATTAGGGTCGCGGTCACGGCCGCTTTGACAGCCTTCCTTACTACACCAGCTCAGGCTGTGACGGTCGCGGAATGCGACTGGCGAGCTTCGGCGCAAGCCATTGTAGAGCCTTGGGACGTTTTCAGCCGAACCTTCGCTAACGGCGATGTGCGCATTACGCTCACCGATACGATCGAACCAGCAGCCGGGGCGCTGCATCTGGTCATACTGTCGCCGCCGCTCGACGAGCTTGGTGGCCGGCAATGCAAAGTTGTATCGGCCGACGGGTCCTCGGGTTTTGCTGGCGTTTTGTTCGAGGACATGACGTCGGACTACAACCCCACAACCGGCTTGCGCCTGACCATGGATGTTCAGGTCTTTAATGCGACAACCGATACCTTCCAGCCGCGGTCTTTGGCGGTCACCATCAATCAGGCGAGCGGCGCGGTCGATGCCCGACTGCTGGGTGGAAAATGAGCACCCTGTCTCTGGCTCGATTGATGGCATGGCTTTCGCCGGTGTTTCCAACCGGCGGCTTCGCCTACTCTGTCGGCCTCGAACAGGCGGTCGCCGATGGTCGCGTTCATGACCAACAGACACTGCAAGAGTGGCTTAGGACCATCCTGACTTCGGGAAGCATGTGGAATGATGCCGTACTCCTGGCCGCGGCTTATCGTACCAATGGGTCCAAACTCCCTTCACTGTCCGCTCTCGCGCGCGCGCTGGCACCCACAGCTGAGCGGCACCGCGAAACGGTGGACCAGGGCGCTGCGTTCCTGCACGCTGCGGAGCCGTGGGCGATATGCGACGCCCCGCGTGAGGCGCCACTTCCGGTAGCGATTGGAGCCATCAGCGCACGGGCCAAAATCCCCCTATTGGAGGCCCTGACCGCGTCCCTGCAAACCCAGATTTCCAATCAGCTGCAGGCAGCGATCAGGCTTTCCGTGACCGGCCAAACAGGCGCGGCGCAGCTGCTCGCCCGACTGGAAACAACGGTTCTGGTGGTCGCTGAAAGGGCAGAACAGTCGACCCTTGACGATCTGGGGGGATCGGCTTTCATAGCGGACATCACAAGCGGACAACATGAAACGCTGGAACCGAGGATTTTTCTGTCATGATTGCCTTGGCGAACGTCATTGCACTGCTGCTCATGGCCATTGCTCTGTTACACTTGCATTGGGCGCTGGGCGGAAAATGGCCGGGCACGGACGAGACTTCCCTGAGCCACACGGTGTTCGGTCAGAATGGTGTTGACGCGATGCCGGACCAGTCACTAACGGCGGTGGTCTCAGGCCTGATCGCGCTAGCCGCTCTATGGCCCCTCGTCTGGGTTGGTCCTCTGGCTCTGCCCTTACCCGATTGGTTTGTCGGCCTTGGGATGGTGGTGCTTACCTTGGTCTTCCTTGGCCGTGGGGTGGCAGGTTACCTGCCGGCGGTCACCAATAGACACGCGCAACAACCTTTCGCCCGGCTCAATGCACGGCTTTATTCGCCGCTGATAACCGCCATTGGCGTTGGGCTGTTTACGCTGTTGGTGGCTGGCCCAGGTGAGGCGTGGCACAGCTGATGAACGGTCCCCTTCGTGTCGGAATAGGCGGCCCTGTCGGCTCGGGTAAGACGACCCTCACAGCAGCTCTTTGCGGCGCACTGCGCGATCGCTACTCCGTCGGCGTTGTTACCAACGACATTTACACCAAGGAAGACGCTGAAGCGCTGGTGCGGATGCAAGCTCTCACCTCAGATCGCATTATGGGTGTGGAGACCGGCGGCTGCCCGCACACGGCGATCCGCGAAGACGCATCGATAAACTTGCGCGCAATTGATCGCTTGTGCACGCGCCATCCCGATCTCGACATTGTCTTCATCGAGTCAGGTGGCGACAACCTCGCCGCGACTTTCTCGCCGGACCTCGCAGATCTCAGCCTGTACGTCATTTCCGTCTGCCAGGGCGAAGACATCCCTAGGAAAGGTGGCCCCGCCATCACACGCTCGGATATACTGATCATCAATAAGGCCGATCTGGCGCCTCATGTTGGAGCTGACCTTGACCGTATGCGTGCGGATGCCACTGCTGCGCGGGCGGGACGTGCCCACGTTTTCACCGACCTGCGCGCGGGCAAGGGCGTCGAGCCAATCATATCGTTTCTGTTGGACGTTGGCGGACTGCGTGCTGCCTGAAGCGGCAAAAAGTGGATGAATTACCTGACCGACCTAACCAAGAAAGCGCAAATTTTGCGTTTTTTGATCACGCGCACGCGACTTCAGGCCCCGCTATGAGCGCCTTCAGCGGCTCGCGCTGCGGCTTTTGCAATTTCTTTTAGCCGCAAAAAGCGAACCTAAGCGATCGCCTCGTGAGGAACCGTGTGGGCGAAAGGCGTCTGCGATTCCGGGTGTCTGTTCGTATCCAGCAGCATGATCAGCGGTGACGTTCACCGGCCTCTCGCAAATCCCTCACAACCGCGTGACGCGACGTTACGGTTCCGTGGATTGCGTATTTTCCAGCAAACGATAATTTCAAATTCATCGAACGAGCAACAAACGCTCGATCAACCAAACAGAAGAAAGTTACTTTCTTCATCAAAACCATAAAGGACTAAAACAATGAAAACTCTCGCTTTGACCGCAACTGCAGTTGCTCTCGCTTTTGGTGCCGCTTCTCCGGCTTTTGCTTCGGCAACCAACAATTTCTCTTTTGACGCATCGGTCGTCTCTGTCGATGGCAGCGGCGTGACGCTCTCAACGGGCCACATGCTTGATGACAGCCAAGGCCTGTTCTCGCTGCCCAACGCCCAGATTGGCGACACGGTTCGCGTGAACATCAATGACGATGACAAGCTCATTCGTTCGGTCCGTGTGATCGGCTAACACCAACTGGCTCGGCGAGTGTTTTCCTCCTTGCGCTCGCCGAGCCTGTTCCCTGAAAGGCAGGAGATCGGCCATGAAGACTTCTCTGATCACTGTAGCGGTTTTGGCCTCACTTTCCCCAGCGCTCTCAGTCCCCGCAAACGCGTCGGTCAATCCAACGCAAACAGCGTTCACGAGCGGGGCAACCGCATCCACGTTCATCTCCGGCGCACTGTTTTCGCCCAACAATGCCGCCTTACGAGATGCACCACTGCCCAATAACAGTTACCGTGGGCAGCCAAAAAAGGTGCAGCCGACGGAGCCGTTATCCAACTAAACCAATTAACGAACCGCACATGCACACAACGTGTCGGGGTCGCCGCAAGGCGGTCCCCGCACGTAATTGCGCTTAACGCAACCAGTTCCAGCCAGCTGAAGCAATCAACTGTATCGCAAGCGCTGTCAGCACCCACTTGAACACAGTCCGGAAGAGAGTTTCAGGCAAGGCGTGTAGGAGCCGTGTTCCAGCCAGCGTGCCGAGAAAACCAGCTGCAATCATCGCAACCATAAGCGGTACCCATGCGCCGAACGCGAACCCGAGGTAACCAAATACAACCACTTTCAGCCCGTGCTGCATGACCATCGCGGCGGCGTGCGTCCCGGTGTATAGACGCCGATCGTCGAGGCGTGGCGCAAGGACGGCCGCCACAAATGGACCTGTCGCCCCGACAAACATTGTCAGGAACGTAGCAAAGCCGCCAGCAATCGTGAGAGCAAACGGCCCCCCAGAAGCCGCCTTGGGCTTTGGCCCCCAAATTGAGAGCAGGACAAATAGCCCAACGCAAACCCTCAAAAGATTATCGGGCAACGCGACCACCAGTTGGCCGCCAATAAGTGCGCCAACAAGGGCACCGATCGCGAAATAAGCGAGCAGCGGCCACACAATGTGCTGACGCAACACCAGCGCTCGCCCAGCGTTGGAACCAAGCTGAATGACGCCATGGACCGGAATGAGGACCGCCACTGGCACGATATTGGCCATCAGTGCCAAAAGGGCCACCCCACCACCGATCCCGAACGCCGCCGTCATCGCAGAGGTGAAAAAGGCCGCGACGACAAGGATGCCAGCGGAAACGATAGGAAGGCCTTCAGGCAGATAAGGGATCAGCAGGTCCATCGCCGCTGTCTAGCGATGATACACCAGCACGTCATCATCGCCCTTTCGCCAACGGTACTTCTTGGACGAAACACCGCCTGCAAGGCTCCTGCGAGCCAAACCGCTTTTCAGCCTGCAAGGCGACTTTCAACAAGTTCAACCCAGTAGCTCGCACCGACGGGTATGACGTTGTCATTGAAATCATAAAACGCCGAATGCAGGTTCGCACTGTCTTCGCCATTACCGGTGAAAATGAATGCACCCGGCAGCTCTTCCAACATAAAGGCGAAGTCTTCGCCCCCCATCATGGGCGGCGTATCACGATTGACCTTGTGTTTGCCCACCACGCGCTCCGCGACAGACGCAACAAAATCGGTCTCGGCCTCATGGTTCACGACAACCGGGTAATTACGCTCGTAGGACAGCTCGGCGCGCGCGCCCATGGCTTCGGCGATCCCACTAGCAATCTCACCAATGCGGCGCTCGGCCAGATCGCGCATTTCAGGAATAAGTGTGCGCACTGTACCGGTCATCGTTGCGCGCTCGGCAATGACATTATCAGCCTTCCCGGCGTGGATCGTTGTTACGGAGACCACGATGCTTTCCAGCGGGTCGGCGTTACGCGAAGCGATGGTTTGCAAACCTGTCACGATTTGCGCGCATGCAACGATCGGATCGATCCCCGTATGCGGGCGCGCGGCATGTCCACCCTTGCCCGTGACGGTCAGGGAAAAGATATCCGTAGCCGCCATGAGCGGGCCGGCGCGAACAGCAAAGTTGCCCACCGGGATGCCAGGCATGTTGTGCATGCCATACACCTCTTCGATCCCAAAGCGCTCAAACAGACCATCATCCATCATCGCCTTAGCCCCTGCCCCGCCTTCCTCAGCGGGCTGAAAGATAACGACAACCGTGCCGGCAAAGCCCCGTGTCTCACACAGATGTTCGGCAGCGCCCAGCAACATGGCCATGTGTCCGTCATGCCCACAAGCGTGCATCTTCCCATCGGTCTGGGAAGCATGAGGGAGACCGGTTTCCTCCAGGATGGGCAGCGCATCCATATCCGAACGCAAACCAAGCGTCGGTCCGTTTCCCTTTTGCCCGCCGATAACGCCGACCACGCCCGTCTGCCCCAACCCCTCAACGACTTCATCACATCCAAACTGGCGCAACTTGTCTGCGACGTAGGCCATGGTCTGCGGCAAGTCGTACATGATTTCGGGGTTTTGGTGCAGCTCCCGTCGCCAACCTGCAATGGACCCCAAGCGGTCGGCAATACGGTTGTTGACAGGCATAGGGATCTCCAATGGCAAACTCCACGCCACCATACCCCGCCTCGTGGTAACATCAATGCGGCACGCACGGCCTGCCAGATTGGTAGTCATGACGCTCCGCCATGCGCCCGACAGACGGCGACCGCTCGGTCAACAGTCGCCACATTTGCATCAGGAATTTAGGCACGCGCGGCACGGTCTGACCAAGTTCGTAGAACGCCTCTTCATCGAGTGTCTCAGGTTTCAGCGGGGGAATGATCGGCATCATGATCTCACCTCTTTCGTTTGAAAACGAAAAGGTAAAAGGCTATTTGACGCAAATCTACGGACGGAACCTAACCAAGTTTTTCAAATATGAAAAATGTGAACTGGGATGATCTGCGACTGTTTTTCCAAGTCGCCGAGACTGGCGGGCTATCAGGGGCAGCAAGGCGTCTCGGCCTCAGCCCGGCGACCGTTGGCCGGCGAATGGTGGCACTTGAACAGGCGTGCGGGCGAACGTTATTTGAACGCACGCAAACCGGCTACTCACTCACCCGCGAGGGCGAAACGGTGTTTGCCAAGGTTCGTGCGATGCATACAGCCGCTCAACCGCTGCTGCAGCATCTTTTGGCGGGCGCGGACAAGCCGGCGGTGCGGTTGTCGGCTGGAACGGGAACAGCACTGTTCCTCGCCGACCGCTTTGCGCGGTTGAACCAGCCGGAGGACCCCTTCAAGCTCAGTTTTGTGACGACCGAACAAGTTCTCGATATCGGCCATAGGGAGGTTGAACTGGGTATTCGTAGTCGATCTGCACAGGCGGGAAATCTGGCAAGCCGAAAACTGTCCGATATCCGCTTTGCTCCCTACCGGAGCTGGAGTGCCGGGCAACCCGAGCTCCTTGAATGGGTCGCCATGGACCCAGCGATGGCGCGCTATGCCGCGGCAAGGTGGGTCCACGAACAAGGACACCCGATCCGTGTGGTCGCCAACTCGGTGGCAACAATCTACCAATTGGTGCGGGCAGGAGCAGGCATCGGTGTCATGCCCTGCTTCATTGGCGACAGCGATCCTGGGCTTTCGCGCGCGGGTCCGATCATTGACGAGTTACGCGAAGAGCAGCACCTGGTGATGCATGCCGATGATCGACACCTCGCCCATATACGCCAGGTGATCGAGCGCGTTGTCACCTTGTATCAGGACAATCGTGCGCTGCTGACCGGTCAGAAGCCGCTGAGAAGTGATTAGCAACTTTTGGAAGAAATTCAGAACGCTTGCCGAATTTAGCTCTGGTCCGATAGGTGCCTGCGGCCTATCTCCGGAGACCGATGATGCCGGAGTGCCATGTCATGCTCGAGACACCCGATTACCCAGATGCGGTCGCCCAGCCTCAACCTGAGTCGAGCTGGCGCCTGAGCGACGATCCAAACTGGATTTACCTCCTGCGGGAGTTCTACGAGATATACCGTTACCTTTCGTCGGGCGGCAGCAACCAGATCCGCGCCCACCAACGCGCGGTCCGCGAGGCGATCAGTCGTGTCATGGGGGCGAACGCCACGCTCAAACCAGGCCGCGGCATCACCAAGCCGGTCGTGGGACACTTGCGGCGTGCGATTGATGAAGGAATGGGTGAGCGACATGTCAACTTGCTGCGATCGGTTGAGGCGATCGTCGGCGGAATCGACTGGCAGTACGGCTATGAGAAGGTCCCGCGCGGCCTCAAGGACCGATACGCTTACGCTGAACTGTGCGGCCCAGCGGGGCCAGTCCTCTCGGAAGAGGTGATCCTCGGGCTTGTTTTGTTTGCACCCAACTGCACCTATCCCGCCCATGCCCATGACGGCATAACGGAAAGCTACATTTGCCTTTCAGGCGCTGTATCGGAAAACCATCAAGGCGTTTACGCCCCTGGCTCACTGATCTTTAACCCGCCCGGGCAGCGCCACCGCATAACGGTTTCCCACAAGGAGCCGGCCTTGATGGCCTATGCCTGGGTCGGACCAAAAGACAAGCTGGCCCAACAAAAGATGATTTTCTCGCGGAAATGAGCCTGATGTCCGTTCGCCGCCCTCGTCCAACCGACCTCGCAACGTTTCGTGATGCGCTGTCGGACGGCTGGAGCATCAATACAAGCTCACGCTGGAGCGCTGACAATCCGGCGCTAGGGCAGTGCGGAGTGACTGCGCTTGTCGCAAACGACCATTTTGGTGGCACTATTCTCAAAACGCGCATTCCCGACGGCTGGCATTTTTACAACCGGATCGATGGCGAGCGCTATGATTTCACGGAAAGCCAGTTCCCGGCCGCAATCCACTATGACGATGAGCTGAGCAATAGGGACGAGGCGTTCGCAGATACCAATGCCTCGCAATACAGCGTTCTGTCTGAGGCGGTGAGAAGATACATCCGATCCTAACGCTAAAGCTGCGCTGGTTGGGACGACCTAGGGCGTACCAAGCGATCCGCTGACCGTGAACGTAAGCGGACAGGCGGCCCATACTTCTTCGGCTAAACAATGAACAGACTGTGACATCGGCCACATCGGTTGTGGCCTTTCTTGGTGTTTGTCCCGCTCCCACCAAATGAAGTGAGGAGCCAGCCGTGATCGTCCGTTTCGACAAAGACCACTTTTACTTCGACCGCCCAGAAGCCGATATTGATCAGGGACTTCTGACGCCTGTGCCGCAAGGCTCCACGACCCCTGACCAGCCAGACAAAAATGCGGGGCTTGCCGGTGATGAGCTTATGCAGGAGCTGTTTGGCAGCTTTGGTGACGGTGGTCAGATGCCCGATCTCGGGACCGGGCTTAAAGGTCTGGGTACGCCTCAAGGCTCGACGCCCGATGACGTCATCAACGGCCGCCTGCCCGGTGCTGCAGACCCCGATGCGGCGCCCGATCTTTCCGGCGTTGATGGATCCATGGTGTCGACCGGCGGCGGCAACAGCACTTCAAACAGCAACAAGAACCCGCCGAAGCCTGTGACCACAGTCAACGACGATGGATCGAAAACAACCGTCTACCCCGACGGGCGCACCGTCACCGTCAGCAAGGACGGCAAGGAGACCAGCACCACCTATCCCGATGGCACGTTCGTGAAAACAAACAGCGATACCAAAACGACCTTCATCGAGACCCAGAAGGCAAGAGATGCCAAGGCAAGCGGCAAACCGTATGATTATGAGCAGATCGACATCACCGACCCACAGGACAGCACCAAAGTCACGAAGACGTTCTACATCTACTCAGTCGGCAAGGAGGACCGCGACCAGGGGCTTCTGAAGGACATTGTCCTCATCGGGCCGCTCGACGTGAAGAAGGCCAAGGTCGACAACCCCTATGAGGACGACCAGCCGGAGATGACCAGCCAACAGGTTGAGGACGCGCTATGGGAGTTGATGAATGGTTCAAACCCGTTGATGCGGACCTTTGGCGAGAGCGAAGACGACCAAAGCGGCGACCCACTCGACACCGCCAATGGCCTGTCGGACCCGTTCAAGCTTCACGATCCCGACAAGACGAAGAATGAAACCGAGCTGCCCAGCGACTACGATCCCTACACGCTGGCCGATCCGCTCATCCAGCCGACCAACCCCGGCGATGACCTGTTTAGCTGACCCCGACCCACAAACCCAGGCACGCAAGCCCTGTCACGTTCCTTAGACGGGCGATGCTAGCTCGCCGTTTGGTGGTGGAACCGCAGTGAAAGAACAAAGCAGCCAGCGGTGCACGCCACGAGGCATCAGGGTGCAATTGCAAAAGTATCGCAACGGGCACATCGGATATGATGTGAACGTAAAATACAGTATTGTATTTCTTTATGTATTATATAGTTGGATAAATAAAAAGTATAGCGTGATTTTAATCACATATTACTGAAACTCAAACCCTCAGCATTTGCCCGTCTGTAGAACTATCCAAACCAACACTTTCGAGGGCAAAACCATGAAACTTGATAGAGCACAATCCGCCTACCGCGTTAGGGTCGAGGCCGCCGAAATGGCGCGCCATAGGCCCCATCCCGTTCACAAAGCGAACGCCGACGAGGAACGATACGGCTACGCCAATTACCTCATGAGCTTCACCAAAGGGCTGAAGCATGATGAAGGCCTCGGCGTCGTCAAGGACCCAAGTCACTTCAAAGCGTTCAGGACCTGCATTGATGAGGGCTTCGCCGAGCCGTTTACATCGCGTGTCTTCGTTCCAACTGAGCACATGCGCCGGAAGTGGGAAGCACCCACCGCTGGTGTCGTTTTCGATCTCGAAGGTCCGGATGCGCAGGCCGTTACGATGGACCCGGCGCCTGAACTATGCAGCGATGAGCTGACGTTCGAAATGGCCGAAGTCTACGAACTGGCCCTGCTGCGCGATGTACCGCTGACAAGCTTCGACACTGGCGGCGGCCTGAAAGACGCAGAACTGGACGCCTCCATCGACCGAATGAACGCCATGGCGTACATGCACAATGTCAGCACCGAGGGCTTTAAAGGGCGCCCGAGGACCGTCAACGATGCGGGGCAACTCGACCGCCAAACGGCATTCCGCGGCTCTTCGCCGGGCGTCGAGAAGGGCCCTTACGTCTCGCAGTTCCTCTGGATCGGCAACGGCAATGACTGCCACGACGTTGAGGACGGCTACATTTCATACGGTCCGCAGGTCATCGACCAACGCGTGCGCGTTGCCGCTGAGGGCGATGACTACATGACGACCTGGAACAGCTGGCTTGACGTGCAGGACGGCTACGAGGTCCGCAATGGCGGCATTGGCCAGAACCTGAGCTGCGACACCCGGTTCATCTGCACGCCGCGCGACCTTGCGACTTACGTGCATGTCGATGCGCTTTACCAGGCCTATCTGAATGCAACGCTCATTCTCTTGGGTATGGGAACGCCGTTCGATCAGAGTTTTGCCAAACTCTCTGGCGGGCGGCCCATGTACACTCCCGGCAACTCCGATGGCGTGACGCAGAACGCAGGTGGTTTTGCGCTTTGGGGCGGACCACACATTCTGACGCTGGTGACCGAAGTCGCCACCCGAGCCTTGAAAGCGGTGCGCTACCAGAAGTTCAACAACCACCTTCGCTTGAGGCCGGAGAGCTTGGCGGGCCGGATCGCGCGGGCCCAAGAGCTCGAAGAGGCATTCCCCGGTCTATGCGGTTGCCTGAACGGTATGTGCAGGGACCTCGCTCCCACGCTTGAACATATCAGCAAGCTCAACGGGCCGGACAAGAACCTGCCAAATGGCAACTTCCTGTTACCTATGGCCTTCGAGGAAGGCTCGCCCATGCACCCGACTTATGGTGCGGGACATGCGACCGTCGCTGGCGCTTGCACGACGATCGTAAAGGCCTTCTTCGATACTGGTACTGTGCTTGGCATCAATTCAGACGGCAAGGTCGGATTCTTCCCCAAGGTCTCGCATGCCGTCTATTACGAGCCGGACAAATATGGGAACAAGCTTTCCATGAAGAAGATCGGCGAAGGGTGCCCGCTGACGCTTGAAGGCGAGTTGAACAAGCTTGCCGCGAACATATCCATCGGGCGCAACATGGCCGGTGTGCACTATTACAGTGACTATTACGACAGCCTGCGCATGGGCGAGGAAATCGCCATTGGCATGCTTGAAGAACAGGCTCTGTGCTATCCTACGGATGACTTTGTGCTGAGCCTGACAACGTTCGACGGCGAGCAAGTCCGGATCGGCGCACGCTGAATATGCATTTGGCTTGCGGGATACGTCCCGCAGGCCATCCCAACGCTACCAAAATTCACCCGCTTATCCGGATTACCAACACCGTCCTCACGAAGACGACTTAAGCAGGCATCACGCGCCCTGCCGCTCCCGATCCTTCTTGATACTCCACGCCAAGATGCCCAGCACGACCAACGCCCCTGCTGTCTCTAAGAGAGGCGTGTTCGGCCACATCAGCGCGACGCCTTAGGTGGCGGCGAGATTCTCAAGACCCGGATTCCTGAGGATTGGCACTTCTACAACCGCATCAATGGCGAGCGCATCGACTTCACCGAAAGCCAGTTCGCCGCGCCGATTGCTTATGACGACGTCGCAAGCGACCGGGACGAAGCGTTCGGGGATACGAATGCCGAGCAGTATGGGGGTTTGTCAGATGCTGTGCAGATGGAGTTGCGCAGATACGAGGAAAATTGAGTAAGTCCAAAGTTTCCTGCTAATTCTCGACAACAACAGGCGAATCGGCAACTTGAACCCATGAAGAAAAACGAACTTCCAGTATGGGCCGAGGTGTTGATTATTGGAGGCCTTTTTGGTGGCTCCACTGGCCTTTGGGCCTTGCTAGTTCGGTATGGTTGGTCAGACTTCTGGAAGAATGTCCACGAGTGGCAAACACTTATTGCTGCCATGATTGCGCTAGCTGCAGCGCTTTCGACAATTAGGGTCATGAACGGCCAGCGCGCCGATGAACGAGAGCGCCATAAAAGCTTGTTGCTAAGGAAGAAGCTTGCCGCGAGAGCGCAAATGCCGGACGCGCTCAGCGCCATTTGTCGGTATGCAACGGATAGTGTGGATTATTTATTGCATGATCAGGTCGATCTACCTGATAGTCCGCAAGATGAAATGACTACCCTCAAGTTAGCACTTGAGTACATTGACAACTCCGAGGCAGAAATAACTTATCAGATTATATCACATTATCAGATACAAAATTCTCGTCTAGAGTCATTTGATAGAGAATTAAACGAGTACCTTATAAATCAATACTGTTATGATGCTATCTTACTCTATGCACTTGCGACCAGTCTTTTTGATTACGCTCGAAACAAAAATCAAGATGGAGGTGCAGCGCTTCTCACGCGTGAAGAATTAGACCGAGCAGCGAACAACGTGTTCTTCTCTTTAGGATCTGAGCGCTCTCTCTATCCAGAAGAAGCTGAGCGCTCTGACTATCCAGAGCCAACCCTCGAAGAGATAATTCAGCGAAGACATGGCAGAAATTAAGGCGCGAACTCACGCCCCCTGCCGCTCCCGATCCTTCTTGATACTCCACGCCAAGATGCCCAGCACGACCAACGCCCCTGCTGTCTCTAAGAGAGGCGTGTTCGGCCACATCAGCGCGACGCCTGAAACGGCGGTGAGTATACGCAGAGGCCAGTTGAGCGGATACTCCATATGCCCTTCGATAGCCGCGCCGAGCGCATAGACGCCGAGCGTGGCAGCCATGAAGATGAAGATGCTCTCAAGGAAATCGCCGCCCAGAAAATTCGTGTACGCGAACAGGACCGGCATCAAGTAAAGCCCCTTGGCGAGCTTCCAGCTCATAACGCCGGTCGCCATTGGCTTGGTTTTGGCAATGGCCGCCGCCGCAAAAGCGGTCAGACAGACGGGCGGCGTGACATTCGAATCCTGCGACAGCCAGAAGATGATCATATGCGCCGACAGAAGCGCGGTGGTGATCAACGCCGGGTCGTGCACCTGCGGGTACACCACGTTCAACAGTTCCTGCGGCATATCCTGCACAACCGCCCGCGCCGCTTCGGGCGCCATCGGTTCCGCCAGCAGCGCGGGTAGGTTCGGATCGGCCAGCATGAAGCTCATGCGCGCGATTTCGGGGATCGTCCCATCGATCAGCGCTTGGGTGAGATGCGCATTCTGGATCAACGCGTGTAACGCGGGCGCGGACAGCGTCGCGAGCACGATATAGGCTGCCGTCACCGGCAAACCCATCCCCAATACGAGTGACGCCAACGCGATCAGCGCGATGGCGATCAAGAGGTTTCCGCCCGCCCAGTCGGCGATCATCAGGGAAAAGGTGTTGCCGATCCCCGTCATGGCGATGACGTTGACCATTGCTCCCACGGCCACCAGCAGGACGCCGGTCATGATCATGTTTTTGGCGCCAAGAATGAGCGCTTCGAGGATCGCCTTCGGCCCCATTTTGTTGGGCGTCAGCCAGCTTGAGACGATGACCGACGCAATCGCCCAGATGGCGGCATAAACCGGCGTAAAGCCGTAGATGAGTAGACCGATCAGCGTCGCGACCGGGATCAGAAAGGCGGGACCGCCACGCTTAAGGACGTCCCACGCCGAAGGGGCATCCTCGTCGGCGATCTGCATGTTCAGCTTCTTGGCTTCAATGCGCACGAAGAAGCCGACCGACAGGAAGTAAACGATCGCCGGTAGGAAACTGACGGCTACGATGTCGAGGTAGGGAATCTGGGTGTAACTCGCCATCACGAAAGCACCCGCGCCCATGATCGGCGGCATCAACTGGCCACCGGTGGACGACGCCGCTTCGACACCGGCAGCAAACTTTGGCGGGAAACCCGACCGCCTCATCAAGGGTATCGTGATCACGCCGGTCGATACGGTGTTGGCGACTGCCGAGCCGGAAATCGTTCCGGTCAGGCCCGACGAAAAAACGGCGACATAGCCCGGTCCGCCGATCAGCTTGCCGGCAACCGCGCGCGCCAGATCGATGATGAACTCGCCGGCGCCTGAACGGACCAGAAATGCACCGAACAGGATGAATAGGAACACGAACGTCGCCGAAATGTTGGCGATCGTCCCAAACATGCCCTCATCGGTGAAGATGGTACGGAACACGATGGTCTCGACCGAGAGCCCACCGAAGCGGAACACATTGTCGAGATACTGGCCCCAAAAGGCCGGGTAGCTGAGGGCCAGCAAGATCAGGATGGGGATGATGAGGCCGGTGGCGCGGCGGGTCAGTTCAACCGCACCGATGATCACGATGATGGCCCAAACCCATTCCTGCGGGGCAAGCGTTACGCCACGCGCGTATATCGCGTTTTCGGATGCGATGAGCAAAAGCGTTGAGACCGATACGATCACGCCAAACGCGATATCGATCGCAAGCACGAGTTGCTTTGCCTTAGGGGACCGCGTCCGGATCATCGGATAACGCAGGCTGGCCAACATGGCGAAGCCGGCGAAATGGATACCCGTCAACCAGAAGGTCGACAGAGTGCCTTGGAAGTTCGCATACAGGTGAAAGATCGAAACCGCGAGCGCGAGCCCCGAGAAAATCCATGCCAACAGACCGCTGTCGAGCGGCCGCATCGTATCCTCGACGTAATCCTCGTCTTCAGGAGCTGCTTTGCTCGATTGCACGTCCGCCATTGGCTCCGCCTTCAACGCGCCATCATCATGGCATGCTTGTCAAAAAAACCCCGCGCCGGTGTGGCCGGCGCGGGGCGGATTGTCTGCCTGATCGAAGCGATCACATCCCCGGTTTCAGGCGGTCCGGAATGGTGAGGCCCGCCTCTTCATAGTAGCGGATGGCTCCGGGATGCAGCGGCAAAGGCAAACCGGCAATCGCCGCATCGAGGCTCATGGCGTTCGTCGCAGGGTGGATGCCCTGAAGGAAACCGAGATTCTCATAGATCGTCTTGGTGATCTGGTAGATCGTCTCCTCGGGCACATCCTCGCGCACCATCAGGAAGTTAGGCTGCGCGATCGTGTTCACGTCTTCATCGACACCTGGATACGTCCCGGCAGGAATGACGTAGCGGGTCCACAGCTCATCGAAATCACCGTTAGCCGCCGCCATCTGTTCATCGGTGAACTCGAGCAGGGTGATGTCGTCGCCCATCGCAGCAAACGCACGGGAAACGGCACCAACGGGCGCACCGGCCGGGGTCGACATGCCGACAACCTGACCGTTCTGCAACGCATCGGCTGACGGGCCGTAGCCCATAAAGACCAGCTCGAACATGTCTTCCATGTCCATGCCAAGCCCCGACAGAACCGTCCGGTTCGAGCCGATGGTGCCGGAGTTTTGCCGGCCCATCGACATTGGCTCGCCTGCGAGCGCCTCAACGTCACTAACGGTGCCAGTGTCGACATTCTCCGAGCGAATGATGAAGTGCTCAACGTTCGGCCACAGCATTGTGATCGAGCGCAGGTTCTCCTGCACACCCGCTTCGGCCAGCGGACCGGTACCGGTTGCAGCATAGGCGCCGAATAGGCCCTGAACGATTGCGAACTGCGCTTCATCATCGCGCAGCAACGCAACGTTTTCCCCAGAACCCGCCGAGTTGATCGCCGACACATTGATGCCCATGGACGGCTGCAGCTTGACCTTGATCAGCGTCGAGAGCGCCACGCCGACCGGGTAATAGGTGCCGCCGGTCGACGCGGTCGCCAAAAGATAGTCCTGCGCGTCCTGGCTACTGGCCGTCGAAACAGCAAAGCCGCTCACGGTCAGTGCAGCTGCCAAGGCCCCGGCGCCCAGAACGGAACGGCGGCTTGGTTTGGATGTGATCATCATGCTCTCCCTTAAATTCTCCCGTGCGCTTGCTGCGCACCTTGTCCGACAATTCTTGCTTGATCGCGGTCGGTTCGCTTGCCCCAGTGTTAATACGTCGATCAACCTAAGGACAACCCCGTAAGCATGCCTCGCGAACAGAGCCCGCTCGCATGGTTGACCATTAAAATAATCCAGCCTTTGCCATCGTCTGGCCAAACGGGTTATGAATACTGGCGCGTCAATCAAATCGACCGCGCACTTCAATCGCCATACAACGAGATACAGTCCGCCGTGCCATCCGCTCGCCTCGCCTGTCTTTTGCCCCTTCGCCCCATAGCCTCACTGCGCGCGCTAGCGTTGTTCGTGCTCGCAGCCTGCACAGTTATTGCTGGAGCAAGCAGCTCGCTCGCCCAAGTTTCGGGCCTGGGCCCATACACGGGGCCTTCCATCACAGTTGACGTGAATTCGGGCAACGTCCTGTCTTCCAACCGCCCCTTTGATGCGTGGTACCCTGCCTCCACGACGAAGATGATGACCGCTTATGTGGTTTTCCGCGCCGTGCAAGAAGGGCGGGTGACAATGCAGTCACCGGTTCGCATCTCGCAGAATGCTGCGAACCAACCGCCCTCAAAGGCTGGCCTAGCGGTTGGTCAAACGCTGACCGTCGAAACCGCACTACGGGTGCTGATGGTCAAGAGCGCGAACGATATCGCGGTCGCGCTCGCCGAAAGCGTCGCGGGGTCCGAGCCAGCGTTCATCGCGGAAATGAACCGCTATGCCCAAACGTTGGGAATGCGGCGCACAACCTTCACCAACCCTCACGGGCTTCCGAGCCGCGGACAGGTTACAACGGCCTACGATCTGGCTGTATTGACGCTCGCCTTGTTGCGCGACTTCCCCAACCGCAAAGACTTCTATTCGATGCCGGCGGTGACCTTGGGCCGCGCAAACTGGGTGAACTCCAACATTCTGCTGCAGCGCTATCGCGGAGCGTTTGGCTTCAAGACCGGCTACATCTGCGACTCCGGTTTCAACCTGGTTGCAGGCGCGCGGCGTGGTGGCCGCACCCTGATTACCGTCACGCTTGGCGCGCGCTCGGGGCTCGAGCGTGCCGTCGTGACGGCCAACAATCTCGATGAAGGCTTCCGCCGAGCTGGGGGGCTTTTCGGCTCGTCGGGCCGCGCGTTGGCTGATCTGCGGCCAAGCGGACAGGTCCGAACCGATGCAACGCGGATGCGCCCGATCGTATGTCAGCGGCCCCGCGTACGGCCAACGTTTGAAGAACTGGCTTCGGCCTATGGAACGGCTTCACCGGCCTACGCACCGCAAAGCGCATCTGGGAATGCGTTCGCATCGAGCGATGCCAGCGCGGTCGTCCTGCCTGGACAAGTAACTGATGCAGCCGAGGGTCAACCGGAAGAAGAAATCAATGTCCTCGACGTCCTGCTCGGCCCGGTGATCCGGGAGCCTCGCCCCATTGCGCTTGCTCTTGGCGGCGCAACTGGTCCTGGGGTCGCAAGACGTGGCCGCTGGGTTGTACCGAGCCCCGTTGCTCGTCCGGCTGTCGGCCTCGCTGCAGCACAACCGCCCGCAGCTGTGCAGGCCGCGCCGGGACAGGTCGCGCCAAGCGCCCAAGGACCCGTGGTCATTCTCCAGCCACCGGTCGCGGCTTCGGCAACGCCGCAGACCACAGGGACAAATATCGGGCGCGCCATTCCGCGAGCCGTGCCCGCGCCGATACCGCGCCCCTACTAGCATCGAGTTCGATCAATAACCTGCCCGCATCGACAACCGCTCCCATCAGCACCGAGTTGAAACGCCCCGATCGCATGCCGGTCGTGGTGCTTTCCGGCTTTCTCGGTGCCGGAAAGACCACGTTCCTCAATACCTTGATGCATGCCGAGGCCCTGGCGGGCTCTATGGTGATCGTCAACGAGTTTGGTGACGTCGGCCTCGATGGTTTGTTTCTGGAAGCTCAAAGCGCAGGTCACGGCGAAGGTCTTCTCATCAAAGAGCTCAACTCGGGCTGCTTATGCTGCACCCTTCAGGGGCCGCTGGTGCAAACCCTTGAGGACCTTTTGCGCGCACGCGACAATGGGCGTATCGAGCCGTTCCGCCAACTCATCATCGAGACAACCGGGCTGGCCGACCCAACCCCCATCCTTGGTGCGTTTGCGACACATCCCTATCTATCGCTGCGTTATCTGGTGGGCGGTATCGTAACAGTTGTTGACGCAGCGCAGGATCCCGAAAGTCTGGACGGCACCCCTGAAGCGACGGCGCAGATCGCGGTTGCCGATGTTCTGGCGATATCCAAGAGGGATCTTGTCGACGAGGTGCAGTACGCGAAACTGGCCGCCGCCGTGCACGCGCGCAACCCAGCAGCGCGGCAGAGGCTCACATCAGAACTGGCGAACGATACCGCGTGGCTCAGCGACTTGCTGGCCCAAGCGGAGGGCATCCAGCCAAGGCGGCACGCGGCGCACCAGACCGCGCATCACCATGATGTAACCGCCCATGCGCCTAGCGGCCACAGCGACGACCATCATCATAATCATGATCACGGTCACGGTCACCACCACCACCATCACGCCTTCAGTACTGTCGTGACATCCGAAGCGCCGCTTCAAAGCAGAACCGTACAGATGTTCATGGAGCTTTTGGGCATGAACCTGCCCGGGCAGTTGCTCAGGGTCAAAGGCATCGCCTACTTTGCAAGCGAGAGCCATCCCGACGACCCCGCCGAGCCTTGGGCGGTTCACGCTGCCGGGCCGCTTCAGCACCCCGCCCGACCGGTGAGCGAGGCCGTTGCCGCCAAACTCCCGGACACAACGAGCCGCATCGTCGTCATCACGCGCTCCGATCAGACCGATAAAGTTCAAAACCTTTTTGCGGCCTGCTTGCGCGGCGCGTGAGCCTCAACCGCGTCGGATCACAAAGCGCGCCACTTCGCCGTCGACCGATTGATCGACCAGCTCATGGCCGCATTCGCGCGCCATATGCGGGATATCCAATAGGGCAACCGGATCGTTGCTGAGGACTTCAACAAGCGCACCTTTTGGCTGGAGACCCAGAGCCTTTCGCGCGCGCAGAACCGGCAGCGGGCACTTCTGCCCCACACAATCGACCGTCTTGCTGATCATCCCGATTTGTAGGTCACCACGGTCCATGTAAGCATCTCGCATAAGCCGGCTGTTGGGCACCAGCCAAAACATAACCGGCCCCCAAAACAACGCACCAAAAGGAGTGGCCAATGGGCATTGAGCGTGAAGACGAAGCATTGGACTTGCTCGCAACCTGGTGGGACATCGGTGAAGCGGGTTGGTTCAGCCAGTCTGACGAGACCGATGCCATGCTGAAAGACCGTTTTGGTCACCTGGTGACCCAAGCCCGCGCCGGCGAACTCAAAGCGTGGGAGGACGCTCCTCACACAGCGCTGGCACTAATTCTCTGCCTTGATCAGCTGCCGCGTAACCTGTTCCGGGGAACCGCCGACGCGTTTTCAAGCGATGACGCCGCCTGCATCCTCGCCGATGCAAGCCGGGCGAAGAATTATGACAAAGCCTACCGCGGGATGGACAGGGCCTTTTTCTATCTGCCCTATATGCATTCAGAGGATATGAGCCAGCAGGATCTGTGCTGCGATATCTACCGCCAACTGGGTAATCAGGACGCCTACTACTATGCCTTGCTGCACATGGATGCGATCCGTCGATTTGGCCGTTTCCCCCACCGCAACGCGATCCTCGGGCGCCAATCGACGCCCGAAGAGATCGCGTACATGGAAACCGGTGGCTTCTCGGCTTGATTTATAGCCAAGCCCTTTACGCGGCGGCGACCTCATCGAGGAACTGATCGACGATCTGGCGCAACCGCGCCGATCGCTCGGCAACCTCACCTGATGCCATATCGACCTGACCGGCCGACTGCGATGTTTCATCGACAGCTTGGCTCATGGTGACCATGGCTTCGGCGACTTGACCAGTCCCCGACGCGGCTTCTGCGATGTTGCGAGATATCTCCGCTGTCGCAGAGCCCTGCTCTTCCACCGCGGCGGCGATTGCATTGGTGTAGGTCTGAACGTCCCGCATGGTCTCGGCGATGCCTTTGATGGCGTCAGCCGACTGGCTGGTCGATCCCTGAATGCCTGCAATCTGCGTGGCGATCTCCTCGGTGGCCTTTGCAGTCTGGTTGGCCAGCGACTTCACTTCTGATGCGACCACCGCGAAGCCCTTGCCCATCTCACCGGCACGTGCCGCTTCGATGGTCGCATTAAGGGCAAGCAAATTCGTCTGTTCGGCAATGTCCTGAATGAGCGACACCACATCACCGATCTGCTGGGCGGCTTGCGCAAGCTGCACAACCTGATCGCTCGACGTGTTTGCCGAGACGGTAGCCTGGTTCACAATCTCGTTCGCCTGCACGACTTGCCGCGAGATTTCTTCAATCGATGATGACAGCTCTTCCGTAGCTGCCGCCACGGTCTGAACGTTTGCAGACGCTTCCTCCGATGCCGTGGAGGTACCGGTAACCTGCTCGCGGGAGGCAGCCGAGACACCATTGAGGGCATCGACAGCCGCCGCCAGCTGATCGGAATTCTGGCCGACCGCATCAAGCAAAGCTGCGGCCTCGGTCCTGAACGAGGCAATGAGAGTGTCGACCTTCGCTTGCCGCTCGAGGCGCGTGGTTTGTTGCTGCTCAACCTCCTCACGCATGCGGGTACGCTCCAGAGCTCCTTGGCGGAACTCCTCGACCGAACGCGACATGATGCCGATTTCGTCGCCGCGATCACTGTCGGGTAGATCGAAATCATAGTCCTGGTTCGACAGTTTGGACATCGCATTCGAGACCCGGCCTATTCCAGAGGTGATTTGCCCGGCCACCTTCAAGACAAAAGCTAAGGTACCCACCAATACCAGCACAACAATCACAGCTTCGATTACGAAGACCCGCATGGCGACCGCTCGCATATCAGCAGCCAAGCTCTTGATATCGGCTATCAAACCGTCTTCGACTTGCTTGATCGCATTGATACGCGCTGTGGAGATATCCCACCAGCGGGCTGCCGTCACGCTGGAAACATCCCCGCCAAATGGCGCGCTGCGCGCAACGGCGCGCGCGGCATCCAAAGGCTGTACGATACGCTCACCGACAATCGATTGGAAATTTGCAACGGAGCTATCCGGCGCAAGACGCTGGAAGATGGCGATGTCAGTTTCTTGAGTCCCCTGCAGCGTCAGCATTCGGGCGTAGACCGGCTCTGTAAACGTACCCGAACCGAAGCCGGCAGCGCCCATCGCTCTCTCAAGGCCAGCGGCTTCCTTGGCATGAATAAGAGCGACATAAGCCTCAATTCGCTCGGCCATGAGCCCACTGTTGGCAAAGTCTTCAATGCCTTCTATGGCGATGATCAGATGATGAATAACCTCGGTGTAGACGCCGGCCATTTGGCCAACCTGCGCCGCTTGACTATCGACCTGGGTGCGCATCTCGACGATACGCTCACGGTCGCGCTGTATTTCATCTCTGAAGCTTGCGAAAACCTGCTGCAGCGACCCGCTCAGGTCGGCAAGCATAGCATCGACAGCAGCATAGGCCCGGTCTGCGGCAGCGCGCTGCTGTGGCAAGGACGAGGCAAATGACTGTCCGTCCGATGAAAGAAAGCCGGCAGACTGTCCGCGTTCGGCCTGCAGCCCGTGAACCACATCAGACAATAGGCTCGCTTTGACCAGCACTTCGGAGACAAACGCCGAGCTGCGCGAATCGTTCCATGCTGTCTTCAGCATGAAGCCGGCAAACGCGACCATTGCGACGAGAGGGATAGCGCAGCACAGCAGAATACGCTGGCGGATGGTCATCGATTTCATGTCAGCACCTGAACGGAAAATTGGACAATTATTTAGCTAGCGACATAATCCTCTCAGCGTTGAAATACGGTTAAGAACAACCTTTACGCTTGGGCAACCATTCACGCGAACGCGCCTTTAAGACGCCAATGGTAGCGCTGCTCCCGACGGAAGGGACAAACTCGCGTGGGACATTTCCAAAACCTGGCAGGCAAGCTGCCTGGGATCGGCGCCAAAGTGGCCCCGTTTGCAGAGAAAATTGATCTGGCTCTCGCCGACGACGGCCCCCGGTCTGTGGCGGCTCGGTCAGCGCTGTTCGCATTCGCCGTGCGCGTTCTCGCAGCGGTGGTTGCCTATGGGGGGCAGGTCGTTCTCGCCCGCATGCTCGGCGCTTACGAGTACGGCGTCTACGCCATCATCTGGGTATGGGTCGTCGTCATTTCCGTTTTCGCAGGCGTCGGCTTTCCGACCGGCCTGCTGCGTTTCATACCTCAACTGCGTGACGAGGGCCGCATCGCCGAATTGCGCGGCGTCATCGTCAAGGGGGCCTGGTTCAACGTTGGTCTCTCAACACTTATCGCCGCAGCAGGTGTGGCGGTTATTTTTGCGTTCCCTGATCTCGTCAGTCAGGCGTTTGTAATGCCGCTTGTCCTGGCTGCATTCTGTCTGCCCATGCTGACATGGGTCGATAACACCGACGGTGTCGCCCAGGCGTACGACTGGACGGATCTGGTCACCGTTCCCCCTTTCCTGATCCGTCCCCTACTGATCTTGATACTCTTCGTTGCGATAACCGCTGTTGGGGTACCTGCCTCCGCGACAACCGCAATGATTGCGACGGTTATCGGTGTATGGGCGATCACCATTGGCCAATTTCTCGCAATGCGACGGCGCTTGATTGCGAAGATCGGCAAGGGCCCAATGGAGGGGTCCATCAGCCCGTGGATTGCCGCCGCCGCACCAATGATTCTCGTCGAAGGCTTCATCCTTCTGATGATCAACACCGATGTCCTGGTCGCCGGCTGGTTTATCCCCCCCGATCAGGTCGCGGTCTACTACGCCGCGGCCAAAACGCTTGCCCTTGTGCACTTCGTATCCTTCGCCATCCGCGTCGCAACGATGCACAAAATCGCGCAATACCATGCTGCAAACGACGGCCCCGCGCTGCGGCGAACCGTTGCTGACGCGATCAACTGGATGTTCTGGCCAACCGTTTGCCTGACTGTGATGCTCCTGTTTGCAGGACGGTTTATCCTCGGCATTTTCGGCGATGGCTTCGAAGATGGCATGATTTTTCTCGCCATTCTCATGGCAGGTGTCACAGTCCGATCCGCCTTTGGGCCGGCGGAGGCCATGCTCACGATGGCCAACGCACAAAAGACGGCGGCATGGGTCTACGGCGTGGTGTTCAGTATCAACCTTTGTCTGAATTTGGTCCTTATTCCGACAACCGGCCTGGTCGGCGCAGCCATCGCCACGGCGACTGCCATGCTGTGCGAAGGTGTCTTGCTGATGATCATGGTGAGGCGCCATCTTGGCATAGTCAGTTTTATCGGCGTTGTCGGCCGGCTTAACCGTCCCGACGATGTCAAACCGCAGCCCTCATCACCCGCCGATCCGAAAGCAGCTCCCGGACCCGCTGAATGAGCACGGCCGCAACCAGCGTTCAGTCTACGCGGCAACCGCGTGCCCCAACCGATCAAACCCGGGGTCCACACGGCTATCGCGTGCTCAGTGGCCAGTCGGTCGAGCCAAACGTCTTCTTTCAACCGGCCGTGCTTGAACCCGCTTTTGCGTATCTCGCCCCGCGCGATACCGGCAATTGTTCGGCCATCGACCCTCAGTCACAGCTCAGTATCGGCGTGATGCCGGTGCATCGCGCCGAGGGACGATATGGCCCCCTGCCGACGCCAAAACCCTTGAGCGTTTGGCAACATCCTTACAGCGTTATTGGAACACCGCTGGTTGATGCAGACGATCCTCGAGCCGCAATAAACGGACTGCTCGACGCTGCCATGCAGCACGATAACGGGCCGCCAGTCCTGCGGCTTCCTATGCTGCGCACCGACGGCGCATTCTGGCAGCATCTGATCGCTGTTCTGGACGCGCGCGGCCTCAACCACGCAGTGACCGAGCGGTTTGAGCGAGCAGGCCTCGACATCGCATCGCCTCAATCAACCACCCTTCGCGATGTACAAACCAAAAAGAGCAACGCCAGCATCCGCAAAGCAAAGCGCCGCCTTGATGCGCATGGCAGCACAGAACTGCTTTGCGCCACAACCTTGCCGACCCTCGCCCGCGCACTTGATACCTTCTTCGAACTGGAAGCCTCCGGCTGGAAGGGCGAGCGTGGAACAGCCCTCAAGACCATCGGCCATGACGGCTTTTTCCGTACCGCCATCCTGAACCTAGGCGTCGACCGCGCTGCCCGCGTCTACACAACTTTGAGCAATGGTAAGGCCATCGCATCGACGGTCTGGATCCGTTCAAGCGCTCAAAAAGACCCCGTCTGGATGCCCTGGAAAACCGCCTACGACGAGGCCATGCGGCCCTTTGCTCCGGGAACAATTAACCTGCACGAAGCGACCGCAGACCTTTTGGGCCTCGCCGCTGAGAACGGCCAACCGTTCAAGATCGACAGCCTGGCAGGTTCCGATAGCGTAATTGCGGGTCGTCTTTGGCCGCACCGATGGCAGCTTGCAGACCTTCTCATCGACCTCGCCCCCGGCGGAAGCGTCTCCTATCGAACGATCTTGTTGGCGGAAACCGCTCGCGTCCGCGCGCGCACCGCAACGAAGGGAGCGCTTAGGTCTCTGAACGCTCTGTCCACACGCAGCTCGGGCGGAAGCTAAAAGGCAGGGAACAAGGAATTCGGCTATGGCAACGAGCGAAAATGAGGTCCTATATCCGCCACGATCGCGTGTCCGCGATGCATCCACAGGCAACTGGCCCATACCACGCGAAACCCTCGGGCAGACCGTCAAGCGTACCGTACTCGCCGGCGCGTACACGCTTCGGCCAAAACGTCTACCGGCCATACCAAGCATGCTCATCATGTGGCTGCGCTATGCTTTTGGCTCACCTGAAAGCCGAGCGCAGTTGCCCAACCCCGAAGATCGCCTATCGCGCATGGACGACCTTGCGGGCATGCTCGGGCGACGCGAAACGGACCACATCGTCGAAGGCTTTCGGCGGGGCATGCACCTATCCGGTCACGTCATGCCGCCTAAATGGCTGGCGCCAAACGCAATTTGCCTTCTGATGCCAGGCCGTCTTCACATCCAAAAAAACATGGCCCGAATTCTGCGATCTGATCGCTACCGCTTCACCTTTGACCGCGATCCGATTGGGGTGTTGAGCGGGTGCGCCGCTCCGCGCGATGGGCGCGTGCCGCTCACCTGGCTGCACCCGGGGATGATGGCGGTCATGCTGGATTTGTACGACGACCATGTCATGCACACACTTGAGGTGTGGAACAAAGATTGCGAACTCGTGGGCGGGTTATTCGGCTACGCCGTTGATGAGACTTTCCTGCTGGAAAGCATGTTCCACACCGAACGTGACACCTCAAAGCTGGCGACGATCGCGCTTGCTGCGCAGCTTGAAAGCTGGGGCTTCGCGGCGATCGATGGAGACGTTCAAAAGAGCCATCTGGCATCGTTGGGATTTGAAAGCTATCCGCGGGGGATGAAGGCAACTTTAAGCAAGTCCAAACCCAACGCGCCCTGGGGCCGCTGGCGTTTTGACGACCGGCTCGATCTGGGTAATTGGAAACCCGCCGATGGCCCGTGCCCTCTAAAGCCAGCGGTAACCGCCTAAACCAGAACCGCGCCAACGGTCACTGGGTTAATCCATGCCCTTGAGCATGCGGCGGATGATCTTGCCAGTGGTCGTCATGGGCAAACGGTCTACAAACCGGATCTCTCGCGGGTATTCGTGAGCGGCGAGGTTTGCGCGCACATGGGCTCGCAGATCGCGAGCCATCGCGTCATCGTCCCTGTGCCCGTTGCGCAAAACCACAAATGCCCGGACAATCTGTGTTCGCACAGGATCGGGGACGCCAATCACCGCCGCCATCGAAACCGCTGGGTGGCTCGTCAGACAGTCTTCAATCTCCCCGGGACCGATACGATGACCGGACGATGTAATGACATCGTCATCGCGGCCCACAAACCAGATAAAGCCGTCCATGTCGCGCATCGCCATATCGCCGGTCATCAGCAACGCGCCGAGCGTTTCTGATTGCCGCTTCTTCCGGCGCGTCGCGTCCTCCACTTGCCAATAGCCGAGAAACGCGACCGGGTCGGGCAGGCCCACCGCGATCTCCCCCACCTCACCGGGCTCGGTTTCCGTCCCATCTTCACGCACCACATAAACCCGGTGTCCGGGAACCGGTCGTCCGGTGGCACCTTCGCGCATAGCGCCATGGGCTACAGATGATCCAATCACAAGGTTGGCTTCGGTTTGCCCGTAAGCTTCAGCGATAGCAAAACCAAAAGCCTCACGAGCCCAATGGAATGTCTCGCGGCCAAGCGCCTCCCCTGCGCTCATGACCGACTGCAAACCGCTTTCACCGAGTGCCTCGGCTGGGGCGTGAGCCCGCATAAGCTTGAGCGCCGTCGGCGGCAGGAAAGCGTGCGTCACCCCCCGAAGCCGCATCGTCTCAAGCGTTTGAGTGGCATCAAACCCATCCGGATCGGCGTAGGCAACGACGGGGAACCCCAGTGAAAGCGCCGGAAACAGCAAGTTGAGCAGCCCCCCGGCCCACGCCCAGTCCGCTGGGGTGTAAAACACCGCATCAGGCGCGATCCTGTCTCCATGTGCGAAGGAGAAACCCGGCATATGGCCGGCCAGGACCCGGTGACCGTGCAGTGCGCCTTTGGCCGGACCAGTCGTGCCCGATGTGTAGATCATGAGCGCCGGGTCGTCAGGCGTTGTGGCGACAGCCGCAGCGCTTGCAGTATCGCCAATAAATGTTTCCAGGGACGTGGTGGAGGCAGGTTCGCTGTCGACATCAATCACGGTCTTCAAGCTCGTGAGGCCACCAGCAATACTGTTCAGCTTGTCGCGGCCAGATGGCGAAACAAACGCAAAGGACGCGCCGCTGTCATTCAAGCGATGCTCGAGCGCATCGCGCCCGTAACGTTCAGAAAGCGGAACGCCCACAAGGCCGGCGCGCAGGATTGCAGCATGAACAATGGCCGTCGAGAAGCCTTGCGGTGCAATCACGGCAACACGATCGCCACGTTTTGCCCCTTCGCGCATGAGGGCACCTGTGAGCCTTGCCGCCATGGCGGAAAGCTGGCCGAAGGTCAGCACTTCCCCGCTCGAGCCATCGATTATGGCAGGGGCATCGTAGGAGCGGTCGACGGGTTCATCGGCGATCTGCGCGCCCATATTAAGTTGCGCTGGCAGTGACCAGCTATGGCCGCGATAAGCGGCATCGTAATTCGCCTTGTCAGACACGATCCGGTTCATGAGCCGTTCCATCGTTTAAGCGCACGCCATCTCCCATCACACTGCGCCAACGTCCGCTGCAAAACCCGCAGCACTAACCACCGGATGGCCACTGGCCAACCTGCGGCAGCACGGGACCGGACGTCTCGCTTGTCGGACGTCGCGCGATCATATCGATTTCGACCAAAGCGCCAACTGCCAGTGCCGTTACCCCGACCGTCGTGCGAGCGGGCCGACGGTTCTGGGGAAAATAGGTCTGGTAGGTATCGTTGAAGACGGGGTAGTCGCGCTCAAACTCGGTCAGATAGCACCGGCATTGCAAGACATGGCTCAGATCGAGACCAAGGCCAGCGAGCACAATTTCAAGGTTCCGCATCACCGCGTGTGTCTGCGCTTGTATGCCCGGCGGTAAGGGTGCGTCCGCATCATCTGGATCCGTCGGCATCTGGCCGGTCAGTATCACCCAGCCCTCGGCTTCAACGGCATGCGAAAAAGGCGCAACGGGCTGGGCAGCACCGTGGATCATATGGAACTGTGGCGTGGATACTGATGCCGGCACGGTGCTTTCTCGTTCTGGGGCGACGACTGATTCAGCCAGCGTTGATGGACCGGCCCAGTCGGTGCGGTCGCGTCAGGCTGGTTCTGGGGTACGATGGGCCGCGTCGGACGCGTTACTGGCCGTAGCTTTGGAGTTGGCAGCGGGTTGAGCTGCAAGGATCGAGCCCAGTTCCTCTGGGTAGACCACGCCTTCGAAAGCCCCATCCTCAGAAACGACAGGGACCGGATATTCGGTATCCAGCACCTTTGGAAGCACATCCTCCAGCGAGCTGTGTGCGGCGACGGTGTTCCCAGCTATGGCGACCTCAGCGAGGCTGCGGTCGCCGGGTACCGCCATTGCGCCCTCCAGCGTATCTTCGCTGACATACCCGGTATACGTCCCTGACGCGGCATGCACATACGCAAACTCTTCGCCTGTACGCCGAAGCGCGGCGAGCGCTTTTTCGATGCTCTCGTCCGTCAGTCGCAGCTTTGGCGGCTTGGTCACCACATCAACGGTTAGCACGCGCGCACGGTTCACATCCCGCACGAACTCGGCGACGTAGTCATCGGCGGGCGACATGAGAATGTCGGCAGGCGTCCCAACCTGGCTGAGAACGCCATCTTTCAGAATTGCGATCTTGTCACCGATCTTCAGCGCCTCGTCGAGGTCGTGCGTGATGAACACGATGGTCTTCTGAAACTCGTCCTGCAACGCGACCAGTTGATCCTGCATCTGCGAGCGGATCAGCGGATCGAGAGCGGAGAACGCTTCATCCATCAATAAGATGTCCGCATCTGTAGCTAAAGCGCGGGCGAGGCCAACCCGCTGCTGCATGCCGCCAGACAGCTGGCTTGGATATTGATCCTCATACCCCTCAAGGCCCACAGTATCGATCCACTGACGGGCTTTCTCGTAGCGTTCATCTGTACCGACGCCCTGAACTTCCAAACCATAGGCGACATTGTCGAGCACACAGCGGTGCGGAAACAAGCCAAAGCGCTGGAACACCATCGACATGCGCTTTCGGCGGAACTGTTCCAGTTCGGCAATGCCTAACGACAGCACATCTTCGCCCTCTATCAAGATCTGTCCGTCGGTTGGATCGATCAAGCGATTGAAGTGGCGGATCAAGGTCGATTTGCCTGAACCCGACAGGCCCATGATGACAAAGATCTCGCCTTGGCCAATCGACAGGGAGACGTCATGGATGCCCAGCGTATGGCCCGTTTCAGCCAAGAGTTCCGTCTTGCCCATACCCTGCTTGACCTTACCAAGGGCCGACGCCGGGTCGGGGCCGAAGATCTTTGTGACACCTTTCACTTCAATCAACGACACAACGTCTTCCTTTCGGTGATGAACGCGGAACTCTGCACGGCACCGTCATCAATGTCCGGCCGCACGGTAAGCCTGCATACGGGAACCATAAGCCTGCGTGATCCGGTCAAAGACGATCGCCAGAATGACAATCGCCAGCCCACCCAGCAGCCCGCGCCCGGGGTCGTTGCGCTGAAGGCCCAAAAGCACCGTCTCGCCAACACCACGTGCGCCAATCATCGAGGCAATCACAACCATCGCCAGCGCCATCATGGTGGTCTGGTTGATCCCTTGCATGATCGAGGGCATCGCAAGCGGCAACTGGACATCGCGCAGAACCTGGAACCGCGTAGCGCCGAATGCGCGCCCGGCTTCCACCACTTCGCCGTCCACCTGCCGGATGCCCAAATCGGTCAGACGAATAAGCGGCGGCACCGCATAAATGACCGTGGCAATGATCGCGGGGACCTTGCCCAGACCGAACAGCATAACCGCCGGGATAAGGTAAACGAAGCTGGGGATGGTCTGCATCAAGTCGAGCAGCGGATTGATCGCGGCGCGGGATCGATCTGAACGGGCGATAAGAACGCCAACGGGCACACCGATGACGACGGAAATGAGGATAGAAACCAGCATAATTGCGATGGTTTGCATCGCCTGGTCCCACAGATCGAAAGCGCCGATCATATACATCGCCGCGCCCATGAGGAGGGCAAGCCCGGCTTTCCGGCTGGCCGCGTAGGCGATCAACATGATCAGCGCAATGATTTGCACTTCCTGCATCCACAGCCATTCGAAGGGCTGAACGGTATCCTCTCCGACGGTCTGTGTGATCCGAGCTCCGAAAAACAGCCCGGCCTCGATCACAAAAACAGCGCCCGCAAAAACGCTGCTCTTGCTGATAAGCCAAACGAACAAGCTGATGAGACCACCGAAAACGATCAACAGCAGAATTTCCGGTTCGGTGCGCCCTAGAAGAAGCCGCTCCAGCCAGACCAGCACGCCGAGAATGGCGTTCGAAAACGCTTCGAACTGATCACCGAACGTGATGACCAGATACTCGACGAAGTCGTTGGTCGAGCGGCGTACCGCGCGACCAAAATCGGGAAAAATACCATTCCACTCCATGACGAAGCTCCTCAAGAACCTCGTTTTAAAGTGCGGACTTCACGCGCTCGGCAACTTCGCTTGGCACCCAGCTTTCCCACGCCGTCGTCGTACGCAGGAACTCCTCCGCCGCTTCATCGGCGTCCGCGTCATTGTCTTGCATATACGCAACCCCCTGCGAGGTTTCGACAACACTGGTCTCATAGTTGGTCAGCAACTCAACAAGCTCAGGCGCGGCTGCAGCGAATTCAGCATTCGCTCCCACGTGAACGGGGGAAGACGGATAGGCGGTGGTTTCCGTCGGTTCGTCACTGGCTTTCATGGCTTCCCAGACTTCTGCGTCGAAGGGCGCTTCCTCCAGCTGAACGAGTTGACCGCCGACCTGACCGAAGAGGCCGGTTGGTGCCCAATAATAGAAGACGACCGGACGCTCGCGCCGAACCCGCGAGATGATGTCGGCTGCCATTGCACCGCCGGACCCCGGCCGAAAATTCGTATACAAGTCGGAAAGCCCGTAGACTTCGAGCTTCTTGGTGTTGATCTCTTCGCAAACCCAGCCAGCAACACAGTTGTAAAAGCGGCCCTTGTCGGGGTCTTCGGGGTCGGAGAACAAGTCTGCGTAGCGCGCCAGATCGGCTGGCGTACGAAGGTCTGGGGCGGGGGCGTCCGGTCCTTCAACGAGGTAGCGGGGGACAAACCAACCCTCAAGCGCCGCGGGGAAGTTTGGCCCGAGATCAACGAGAGTTCCAGCGTCCAAACCCTCCTGCCAGGCCGGCGGCGGGTTGGCCGTCCAGATTTCCATGTTCGCATCAAGGTCGCCGCGTGCAAGCCCGGTAAAACCGGCCAAGGTTTCGACCGGGATGATTTCAACCTCGCAGCCATAGCCCTCCCGCATAATGGTCGCGACAACTTCTGTGTGGAAGGCGTGCGACTCATATCCGAGCCCGGCCATGTTCACAGCACGGTCCAGCGGACATTCCTGCGCAATCGCTGGTGTGCTGAGGGTGGATACAGCGATAGCGGTGGCGAGGCCGAAGCCTGCAGCGACGAAAACTTTCATGATTGTGTCTCCCCGGTGCGACTTTGCGCACGTCTGGCAGTGCGCGTGGGTGGGAAGCATCCAGCCCTCATTGGCCCGACGCCTCCACGCGCTTCCATCCCTCCAGCATAGGCAATGGCACGGTGCTGTCCACCCGCCTGCCCGATCTAACTGTCACATTCGTAGATATGCGGATGCTGCCGGCACTATTCTGAAGCGCGCATAGTGTTCGATTTTGGGACGATCAAGCACATGGCACCTTCAAGTCAGGTTCACCGCACTTCCCAACCGAGGCTTTAGCTTTCCCGCTTAGGGTTGGAGCCTCGAGTAAAGAAAAGATCGACGAGTGGCAGCACCATGGCGAACACCGTTTCATCGCACTCTGGTTTAGCCGCGGCGTTGAACCTGAGCATGCAGACAATGGGTATCTGGCCTTTGCCCCAAAGCCACATGACGCCTTTCACAGGTATGCTTTCCGCTGCCAGCATGGCGCCGACGCGCGCGCGACGCTGCGGCGGGACCGATTGTGCAGGTTCATGGTGTGCCGAAGGACAACCGTTCTCACTTTTTGAGACGGGCTCTGTTTGATGGCGCGCCTCTCATCATGGAAACAATCGGCTTCCTACGGCTTGAAACGTCGGTTGTGGCTTATCTTCTTTACAATGACCACGACCTTTGTCGGCCTGATCATCTTGCTCAACGTCGAGACCCAGTTTCGCCTAATCGATCAACGGACGGATCTGCGAGCGCAGCACCTTGCGGACATCGTGGCCGAGGTGTCGATACCCAAGTTTGCCGGCAGGGCGGAGAACGACCTATCGGCCTTTTTTGAAGAACTCTACGAGCAAGACGATATCAACAACATCTATATCGTCGGGCCGCGCGGGCGCCTCATAATCGCCGGCAATGAGGAAGCCGCTCGGGCATCCATGGCCAATAATGCCTTTATCGCCGAAGCATTCGCGACCCGGCAAACGGTCCGCTCAACCGGTGACGGTGAAATCAGCGTTGCGACGCCGCTGATGCATTTTGGTGAGCCCATTGGCGCCATATTTCTCGAGCTGTGCCAGAAATCCCTTAATGGCGAAGTTCGAACCGTATGGCAGACAAACCTCTGGGCCGGACTCATCTTCATCATCGTGGGAAGCTGGCTCGCCAATCTTCTGGCGCGTCACCTCACCGGCCCCTTGACCGATCTGACGGTGGCAACCAAGCGCGCTGCGAACGGGGACCTCGACCAGGTGCTCGATATCCGCAGCAACGATGAGCTGGAGGAACTTTCCTCGTCGTTCAACACGATGCTCCAGACGATCCGCACGTCCATGTCGGAAATCCATCGCGTCGCCTATGAGGATAAGCTGACCGGTATCCCCAACCGCGGCTGGTTGAACATGCATCTCGAAAAGCTGGCGCGTCAAGCGGACCATCCCGAGTTTGCGGTCATGTTCCTCGACCTCGACCGGTTCAAGCTGGTCAACGACACGCATGGCCATCACATCGGGGACCTGCTGCTACGAGAGTTTGCTGATCGTCTGCGCTCCTGCATGGCCGATCTGGGATTGAAGCAGCGTGTCGTGGGCTCCAA
Organism: Pseudomonadota bacterium; assembly: GCA_039024915.1. NCBI lineage: Bacteria > Pseudomonadati > Pseudomonadota > Pseudomonadota bacterium. Next base: position 171,401 of record JBCCPK010000004.1, on the reverse strand, counting down.
TGACATGGCGCAGATCGATCTGGCCGCCGACGAAGCGATCCTCGCGCGCCTCGGTGGCGATGAATTCACACTTGTCGTTCCTGCGGACAGGGCCGAGCGTTTGGCCGAACGGATCATTGCAGCGCTCGATAAGCCGGTTGTGTTGGATGGTCGGCGTTTGACGGCATCGACGAGTATCGGCATCGCCCTGTGTCCGGCCCATGCAAACTGCCGCGAGGACCTTCTCAAGGCTGCGGACATCGCGATGTACCAGGCCAAAAGCGCAGGGCGTCGCACCTACGCCTTCTATGATCACTCGAATTTCGCGCAATTGCAGGCCAATCTCGACCTTGAGCAGGATCTCACGAGAGCGATCCATGAGGACGAATTCGACCTCTACCTGCAACCGCAGTTCGATCTGAGTTCGGACCGGGTTATCGGCGCCGAAGCGCTTATCCGCTGGCAGCATCCGGTCCGCGGTCTGATTGCGCCGGGCGAGTTCCTGCTGGTCGCCGCTGCTGCCGGCCTGATGCCGATCATCGGGCAGATCATGCTTCGCAAGACGATCCAGGCCACCGCGCGGATTAACGCACGTCGAAAGGACCCGCTGACACTTGCGGTGAACATCGCCATCGAAGAGCTTGATCAGGAAGGTTTCGCCGACGCAGTCGCCCGCATGCTCAAATTTTACGGCGCCTCTGCCGATGCGCTTGAGATCGAGATTACCGAAGGCACCGCCATGGAAGAAAATGCGCGCGTCGTTCAGCAGGTGGCCATGCTCCGCGCTCTCGGCATCCGGCTTGCGATCGATGATTTCGGAATGGGGTATTCCAATCTTTCCCGCCTCAAGGAACTGGCCTTTGAAACCCTGAAAATCGATCGCAGCCTTGTTGAAGGCGTTGGTGACGATGATGCAGCAGACTCGCTGTTTCTCACCATCATTGAATTGGCCGAAGCCATCGATGCGCGTGTAGTTGCGGAGGGTGTGGAGACAGCGGAACAACGCGAATTTCTGCGCGGCACCAACTGCCACTCTTATCAAGGCTATCTCGGGGGACGTCCGATCCCGGCAGATCGCTTTGAGGATTGGATCAGCGAGAACGGCGTCATCGACTACGCCGCGCAGTCCGACGCAGCTTAATCAGGGCCGCGGCGCAGGATAGGCTTTCTGCGCATGGCGAGCGCGTGCATGTCTCGGTAAACTGCCCGCCATGGCTTTAGCACTCGATACATCACCGCCCCAAATTGTCGCCGACGATCTGGTCGCTGACTTTAAGTCGATTGTCGGCGCACAGCACGTCATCACGAACCCCAAATCCATGGAGCGGTTCTGCAAAGGCTTCCGCTCTGGCGAGGGGACCGCCATCGCTGTGGTGCGGCCCGGAACGCTGCTTGAGCAGTGGAAGGTCCTCAAGGCGTGCGTCAACGCTGACATCATCGTCATCATGCAGGCCGCCAACACGGGCCTGACAGAGGGCTCGACGCCAAACGGGACCTATGACCGCGATGTCGTCATCATCAGCACAAATCGGATGGACGACATCCAGCTACTCGATGATGGCAAACAGATTATCAGCTTTCCAGGTTCGACGCTTTTCGCCCTGGAGAAGAAGCTTGCGCCGCTCGACCGACAACCTCACTCGGTCATCGGATCATCGTGCATTGGCGCTTCGATCATTGGGGGTGTGTGCAACAACTCAGGCGGGGCGCTCATCGAGCGTGGCCCATCTTACACTGAGTTGTCGATCCACGCCCGGATCGGTGAGGATGGACAGCTGCAACTGGTCAACAATCTCGGCATCGCGCTGGGCGACGATCCGGAAACCATCCTGACGCGGTTAGAGGCGGGCGACTACGACCCCCAGGACATTGATGCGACCAACCGCAAGGCATCCGACACCGAGTACGATGAGCGTGTCCGGCAGATCGATGAGCCGACGCCGGCACGGTTCAATGCAGATAAGAGGCGACTTTATGAAGCCGCAGGATGCGCTGGCAAACTTGCCGTGTTCGCCGTCCGGCTCGACACCTATCCAAAGGCTGGTCGCGAGCAGACCTTTTACATCGCCACCAATGATACCGCCCAGCTGACGGCGCTGCGTCGCCACGTCCTGGCAAACTTCAAGACGCTGCCAGTCTCAGGCGAATACATGCACGCCGACGTCTACGACATCTCCAAGCGCTACGGCAAAGATACGCTGGTGATGATCGATAAGCTTGGCACCGACAAGCTCCCCACCATCTTCGCCATCAAAGGCTGGGTAGATGCGAGGCTTAACCGTCTACCGTTGGTGCCAAAAAACCTGATCGACCGCACCATGCAGGCAATGATGAGCCTGTGGCCCAACGTGCTTCCCAAACGCATGGAGGCATTCCGCAATCGCTTCGAGCACCACCTGATCCTCAAGATGCGCGATGACGGCATCGACGAGGCAGAAGCTTATCTGAAGCAGCATTTCCAGGGCGACGCTGGCGACTGGTTCGCCTGCACGCCCCGCGAGGGCAAAATCGCAGGCCTTCACCGTTTCGCGGCGGCGGGCGCGGCGGTGCGCTATCAGGCGGTCCACGCCAGTGAGGTCGAAGATATTCTGGCGCTCGATATCGCCCTGCGGCGCGATGACCGCGATTGGTACGAGGTGCTGCCCGCCGATATCAGCGACAAGCTGGTTCACAAACTCTATTACGGGCACTTCTTCTGCCACGTACTCCACCAGGACTACATTGTGCGCAAGGGAGAAGATCCCAAAGCCATCAAGGCAGCGATGCTTGCGATTTTGGAAGAACGCGGAGCGGAATACCCCGCCGAGCACAATGTCGGGCATCTGTATGAGGCGAAGCCCGATCTCGCGAACTTCTACAAGCAATGCGATCCAACCAACAGCCTCAATCCAGGTCTGGGCAAGATGTCCAAGTGTAAGCACTACGCCTGACCGGCTGAGCTTGAGACCAGCGCCCCCTCCAATGGATCGGAAGAGCCGAAAACCGCGCAAACCCGGCCTTGTCTAAAGGCACGAGGCGGTCGATGGTACGGGGTTCGCAAACGGTGGAGCTTTTTTTGGCACGTTTGATGCGCTGCCGCTCCATACCGCCCATCTGCCCAAGCATCGCTAGGTTGCCATGATCCGATCTGAAACTGCGCGCGCCTTCGCCGACTGGCGGGCGATGTCCCCGGTCGAGGCCGTCACTGCTGCTTATGATAGGCTTGATGCCTATGGTGATCGGGCCATGTTCATCACCGTGCGAGACAGGACACAGGCTCTGGACCTCGCGGCTCAACTCGAAGCAGACGGAGCAGAGGGAAAACCCCTTTTTGGCCTGCCGTTTGCTGTCAAAGACAATATCGACGTCGCAGGGATGCCCACCACAGCGGCCTGCCCCGCCGCCAAGTTCACCCCATCAATTTCGGCCTATGCGGTCGCAAAGCTTGAAGCCGCTGGCGCGATCTGCATTGGCAAGACCAACCTCGATCAGTTTGCCACAGGGCTCGTCGGTGTTCGGTCGCCTTACGGCGTGCCTCGTAATTCCCAAAGGGCCGACCTTGTTCCCGGAGGCTCGAGTTCAGGTTCGGCCGTCGCGGTTGGCGCGGGCATTGTCGCCTTTGCGCTGGGAACCGATACCGCGGGCTCGGGTCGTGTTCCCGCTGCGATGAACGCCATCGTCGGGCTGAAACCATCGCTGGGACTTCTCTCCGCCAGCGGCATGATACCTGCCTGCCGGACGCTCGACACAATCTCGATCTTCGCCGCCAACACAGTGGATGCCGCTGAAGCGACATCGGTCGCACAGGGTTATGATGCCGCCGATTTCCTGTCCCGCGCGCTCCCTGCGGCGTCACCGGTCACACCGGTCTGGGGCACGATCACCGTTGGTGTACCGCGTGACGAAGATCGCCATTTCTTTGGCGACGATTTGGCCAAGGCCGCCTTTGAGGCCGACCTCAAAAGTCTCGAAGCCCTCGGAGCGACCATCAAACCGATTGATTTCGAGCCGTTTTATGCCGTGGCGCGGCTGCTTTACGAGGGACCGTGGGTCGCAGAGCGCTACCACGCCGTCCGCAGGCTCATCGAGAGCACTCCCGATGCTCTCCACCCGGTAACCCGAGGGATCATCTCGGGCGCGTCCTCGATTTCAGCTGTCGATACGTTTGACGCGATCTACAAATTGGCCGATCTGCGGCGCTCGATTGAGCCGATACTCGGCGAGCTTGACTGCCTGGCCGTTCCGTCGATTCCGACCGTCTACTCCGTCGAGGAGCTGGTGGCTGAGCCCGTCCAGCTCAACTCCAACCTGGGCACCTACACCAACTTTGTGAACCTGCTTGATCTGGCAGCGATTTCAGTACCAGTGGGCGACCGCGCGGACGGCCTGTCCTCTTCTCTGACGCTGATCGCACAAGCTGGACAGGACGCATTCATTGCCGGCATCGCCAGCGCGCTGGAGGGCAACACCGCAGACGGTGAAGCCCTCGGGGCCCGCCCCGGCGATGTACTGCTTGCAGTCGTGGGTGCGCACCTCACTGGCATGCCGTTGAACGAACAGCTGACCAGCCGCAACGCACGCCTCGTGGCGGAAACCACAACTGCGCCTGACTATACCCTGTACGCGCTTGACGGCACGGTCCCGCCTAAGCCCGGCCTCTGCCGGGTCGCGGAAGGACACGGCGCGAGCATCATTGTGGAAGTCTGGTCCTTGTCGGAGGCTGCTTTCGGCTCGTTCGTCAATGACGTACCGCCACCACTTGGCATCGGGACCGTTCGCCTGGCTTCGGGTCAGCATGTCAACGGATTCATTGCCGAGGGTATCGCGCTTGAAGGCGCGGTGGACATCACGGCCCATGGCGGTTGGCGTGCCTACAGGGCAGCAGTTGCGTCCAGTTCGGCTGCCTGACGTTTGATCCGCTCGAATAGGCGGTTCCAAGTCTCTTCCACGTGTCCCAAATGGGCGCGCATACCGTCCTCGGCGGCGCTCCTGTTTCCGCGCAAAATGGCATCGACCACCAGGTCGTGCTCTGCGTGGGACGCGGCCAGTCGTCCAAGGGCAGAAAACTGCGCGCGTCTGAACGCCTGGACCCGCAGGCGCGTCGATGTGGTCATCTCGGCAAGATAGGCGTTGCCGGTCCCTTCATAGATCATGGAATGGAAGGCCTCATTCTGGCCAGCGTAACGCTCCAGGTCGCCGCGCCGCACCGTTGTCTCCATGTCGCGATGAAGCTCTTCTAGATCGCGACGCTGCGCTGGGGTCATCCGAAGCGCGCTTTCGCCGGCGCACAGGATTTCCAGCCGCGACATGACAAAGAACATGCCTGCCAACGTCGCTTCATCGGGCTGCGCCACCGTTGCCTGACGGTGGGCCTTCTGCAGCACCAGACCCGACGCACTCAGACGCCTCAAGGCTTCGCGGATGGGTGTGCGCGAGACACCGAACTCAAGCGCAAGGGCGCTTTCATCGAGGGCGGTCCCGGGCAGCAGCTCACGATTGACGATCTGTTGGGCCAGGGCATTGTGAATGTTCTCGGCGTTTGTGCTCATCCCGGCAGTCCGCCTTGGCGATCAGTGCGTCGCGATCGGCGCGTGGGCGACGCCGGCGCGCTCAAGATGCTGGGCGACCGAAAGCGCAATATCCTCACGCCACGGGGGAGCGATGATCTGAACCCCAATGGGGAGCGCATGGCCGTCAAGCCAGATGGGCACACTGACGACTGGCAAACCGATAAATGAAATCGGTTGGGTGAAGATGCCGAGATTGGGCCTGACGGGCAGCTCAACGCCATCAAGCGTGAAAGTCTTTTGGCCGATCTTTGGCGCAACGCACGGAGTAGCGGGGGCGATGAGCGCGTCGACTTCCTCGAAAAGGGCGTACATCTGCGCCTGAAAGACCCGGCGAAACTTTTGCGCCTTGGTGACCCAGGCGCCGGGGATCATCGCGCCCGCCAGCAGCCGGTCCCGAACGTCGGGGTCGTAGTCAGCCGCGTGTTTCTTCAGCCGGTCGAGGTGCAGCGCGGCGCCCTCAGCCATCGTGATGGTATAGGCGGCGGCCCGGGCCTCCTGAGCCAGTGGAACATCGATGGTTGCCGACGTTTCGAGGGCATCGCAGACCTTCGCAACCGCCGCGAAGGCTTCATCATGGCCCTGGCGCGCAAAATAGCCGACGGCCTTGGCGATGCGCAGTCCGGAAATGCCGCTGGGGCGAGCCTCCAGCACCGTCTCCGGTCGATCGACACAAACCGGGTCAGAAGGATCGGCACCCATCATGGCGGACGCGCTCAACGCCAGATCCTCAACTGATCTTGCGAGCGGGCCGACATGGTCGAGACTAGCGACAAATGGGAAGGTCCCCGCTCGCGACAGGCGCCCATAGGTCGGCTTGAGACCGAACAGTCCGCACAGGCTTGCGGGCACGCGGATCGACCCGTTGGTGTCCGACCCCAGTGCCAGCGGGACCATGCCAGAGGCAACGGCGGTGCCCGATCCACCTGATGAGCCGCCGGACATGTGGGCCGGATCATGTGGGTTGCGGGAGGGTCCGTCATGGGCATTTTCACCTGTGAAATCATAGGCATACTCACCCATATTAAGCGTGCCGACGAGGATCGCACCTGCCGCTTCGAGCCTCTGGACAAGCGTCGCATCCGCGTGAGCGGGCGCGCGATCCCAATTGATCTTCGACCCCGCCAGAGTTGGCAGTCCCTTGATATCGAACAGGTTCTTGACCGCGAACGGGACGCCAACCAATGGGCCAACGGGTTGTCCCGCCGCAAGCGCGGCATCAACGACAGACGCCTGCGCCTTTGCACGCTCCGCAGTCACAGCCGTGAAGGCGTTCAACGTGCCATTCAGAGCGTCGATTCGATGAAGGCAGTCATCGACCACTTTGGCAGCTGTCGTCTTCCCGGACGTGACAGCGCCAGCGATTGCAGCGGCGTTCTGTAAAGGTAGATCGTCGCCACTCACGCGCGAAACACCGGCGCTGGCTCCGCCTCATCATCGAGTTCAACCGCAAGCATGGGCGCAGCAATGCGCTGGGCGGCCTGCAAATTCAGCTTGATGCCCGCTCGGTACGCCTCATCTAGGGGCAGGTCGAGATAGATCAGCATCTCTTCAATCAGGCGATCGAGGTCGGCTTCTGTCTCGTTCACGCTGGAACTTCCGTTTCTTCAAACGCCTTTTCAAGCGCCGACAGCGGCGCGGCCCAACCAACAATGCCGCCTTGCGCTGTGATCATCTCGATGGTGGCCCGCTTGAAGTGTTCGAAATAGCTTTCGGTCGCGTCGGTGATCAACAGGCACTCAAACCCGCGATCATTGGCTTCGCGCATAGAGGTCTGAACACAGACTTCGGTGGTGACACCGGCGAAGATGAGATGGGTTATCCCAGCCTTTTCCAGCCGTTCCATGAGCCCCGTCTTCCAGAACATCCCCTTTCCCGGCTTGTCGATCACCCACTCACCATCGATTGGCGCGAGCTCAGGAACAATCTGATTACCCGGCTCGCCGCGCACCAGAAGGCGCCCCATGGGACCTTCTTCGCCAATTCGCGTCGGCGCGTCGCCACGGGCAATCTTCGAAGGTGGGCAGTCCGAAAGGTCCGGCAGGTGCGCTTCGCGGGTATGGATGACGGTCAACCCCACTCGGCGGGCAAGGGCAATAAGTTGTCCAACCGTTGGAATGATCGCCGACAAGCGGCTGACATCGTTTCCCAGAGCATCGCCGAAGCCCCCCGGCTCGATAAAGTCGCGCTGCATGTCGATCACAACGAGGGCGGTTTTGTCGGCTGGGAAGGCCCAGCCATATGGCTCGGCCATAACGCGAAGTTGTCGCGACAAACCGGACATCGTCTCAGTGCCCTGCCATATGGGCACCGATGGTCTGGCGATCGGTCTCGCCGATAGGCGCTTCGTAGGTGATGCGTCCCTCGGACATCACGGCCACCCGGTCGGACAGTTCCAGAATCTCATCGAGGTCCTCCGAGATCAGGAGGATGGCAGCGCCCTTGTTGCGCTGATCTATGAGCTGCGCGCGGATTTCAGCGACCGAGGCGAAGTCGAGCCCGAAACAAGGGTTGGCCACAATGAGCACATTGACGTCACCAGACAGTTCCCGCGCGAGGACAGCGCGCTGCACATTGCCACCCGACAGGTTCTCGATCGGGGTCTCGGTCGATGGCGTCTTCACACGGTAGCGCCCGATCAGTTCCTGCGCCGCCTTGCGCATCACTGGCGGCCTGAGCCACCAGCCGATCCCCGCCATGGGCGGCTTGTCGAAATTGCGGAACGCGATGTTCTCGGCGACTGACATGCGCTTGACCGCCGCGTTCTTCAGCGGCTCCTCCGGCAAGCCAAACACCTTCAAATCGGCATAGTCTTTGCGGCTCGCATCGAAATTCCGCTGGCCGATGATGATCTGGCCGGTCGTCGTCTCGCGTTGGCCGGCAAGCGCTTCAAGAAGCTCGCTCTGGCCATTGCCCGAAACTCCGGCGATCCCGAGGATTTCGCCACCCCTGATTTTGAGATTGACCGTTGTGACCGCCGGCATGCCGTCATTGTCGTTCGCCGAAAGCCCTGCAATCTCCAGTACATTGTCCGAAGCAACATCCTTCGCGCGGTCGGCCATTTTGCGCATGGTGGCATCGCCGATCATCATCCGCGACATGGCCTCGACGGTTAGATCTTTCACGGCACCACCACCCGCGTAGCGCCCGCGCCGCAGCACCGACACCGAGTCGGCAAAGGCGTTCACCTCGCGAAATTTGTGCGTGATCATCAGAACGGTGATCTCACGCGCCTCCGCCATCCCGCGCAGAAGACCCAAAATCTCGTCCGCTTCGCCCGGCGTTAGGACCGACGTCGGCTCGTCGAGGATGAGAAAATGCTGGTCAAGATAGAGCTGCTTGAGGATTTCGAGCTTCTGCTTTTCGCCCGCTGACAGGTCCGCGACCATCGTGTCGAGCGGCACCCGGAAGGGCATGCGCTCCATGAAGGCTTCCAGCCCCTGCTTCTCGCTCGCCCAGTTGATGATGCCGGGTGTATCGGCCCGCGAAATGACCATGTTCTCTGCAGCCGTCAGGCAGGGCACCAGTGTAAAGTGCTGGTAGACCATGCCAATCCCGTGGGCCTGCGCGTCGGCAGGCGCGCGAATGGTCGCTTCGTGATTGTCGACGATAAGCTGGCCGGACGTGGGCTGGTAAAAACCCATGATGCACTTAACGAGGGTTGATTTTCCGGCACCGTTCTCACCCAGAAGCGCATGAAACTCGCCGGGCTGCACTTTGATGGAAACGTCATCAAGCGCCACCAGGCTGCCGAACTGCTTGCGCATGGCAACGGTTTCGATCCCGAAAGCAGCACCCTTCGCACGCGGGCCCAGCCGATCCTCCGCAAGGCTCATGCAGCGCGCTCCAGGGGCTGAATGACCGCGGACGACGGGGCCACGGCGCCGAACACGCCGCCTTGCATCTTCACCATATCGATGGCCGCCAGATGGTTGGCGTATTTTGTGGCGCCGCAAGCGTCTTCGACCAACAAACATTCGAACCCACGATCGTTGGCTTCGCGCATCGTGGTGTGCACGCACACATCTGTGGTTATGCCCGTCAGGATCAAATTCCGAATGCCCTGTTGCCGCAGCAGCATTTCCAAGTCCGTGGCATAGAATGACCCTTTGCCGGGTTTATCGATGATGATCTCGCCCTCTAACGGCGCCAGTTCATCAATGATTTCCCAGCCTGCTTCGCCGCGCACCAAGATCTTCCCGCAAGGACCGGGGTCGCCGATCCCCGCTCCGATGCGCTGCGAGCGCCAGCGCTTGTTGGCCGGAAGATCAGAAAGATCCGGCCGATGTCCTTCACGGGTATGGATCACCGGGATGCGCTTCTTGCGGGCCACCGCGAGCAGGGTCTTGATCGGCTCAATCGGCGCACGGGTCAACTCGAGATCGTAGCCCATCGAGTCCACATAACCGCCCTTGCCGCAGAAATCGGTCTGCATATCGATCACGACGAGAGCCGTATTCTTGGTCGTCAGCTCGCCATCATAGGGCCAGGGATAGGGGTCGGCGTTCACCGCGCGGGTCACATCGGTGAGGATGGGCGAACTCATTCGGCTGCCTCCAGGGAACCGTCCGGCATAGCCTTTTCACCATACTTGCGCGTGGGTTTCTCGAACCCGCACGAGGTGCCATCTTTGTGTACCACCTCGTCTTCCCATGGCAGCCTGTACTGACCGGCAACCATGTCGTGCATGAAGGTGTAGGGACAGTCCTGCGCGCCGCCGTCGACCGCCGTGTAGCCGCGATGGCCAAGCTGGTAGACATTGTTCTCGACCGACCAGTGGATCCGCGCTTCGCGCACCAGATCGGGGCGCACCTCGGCGGTGATGATCTCATCGGCCCTGCCATTGGTGCCATGCGCGAGAACGGTACCGTCGAAATTGACGATCATCCCCTCGCCCATCGAATCGAAGGTGCCGTCTGAACCGCACATGCAGACGTTCGCCGTCACCATGAGATTGTGGAAGGCGTTCGCCTGATTGGTGAAGCGCCAACTGTCGCGGATCGGCGCGGTGTAGCCGGCTGTGCGCAGCATGATCTCCGCGCCCTTGTAGGCGCACTCGCGCGCCATCTCGGGGAACATGCCGTCATGGCAGATGATGAGCGAAAGCTTACAGCCCTTCGGACCCTCGATCACCGGGATACCCATGTCGCCGGGCTCCCACGGTTCGACCGGAACCCACGGGTGGAGCTTGCGGTAATAGAGCTTCACCTCGCCCTGATCGTCGATGATGATGCCGGTGTTGAAAGGGTTGCCGTGCGGGTTGTACTCCATGATGGAGAAGCAGCCCCAAATGGCATTGTCGATGCAGGCTTGCTTGAAAGCAGCGACCTCTGGCCCATCCATCGAAACCATGATCTCGGGGTTGGTGTCCATCGACAGGCCGTGCAGCGCGTATTCGGGAAAGACGACAAGATCCATCGTTGCCATGTTGCGGCGGGCTTTGCCGACCATCTCGACGATCTTTTGCGTCTGTTCTGCGACGTCGGCGGGGGTTTCAACCACCGGCAATTGCAATTGCACCATGCCGATGACGACGCCGTTGGGCGTTTTGTTCAGGCCACCAAGAGCACTCATGGGACGGGTCTCCTGCTTGTTGGGGGTTACTTGGCAATAGACAGCTCGCCGGGCGCTTCGCGCGCCGACTTGCCGCCTGTTGTGGCGATCATGATGAAAAGTGTCAGGATGTAAGGGGCGGCATTGAAGAAATAGTAGCCCTGCGAGATGCCGACCGACTGCAACGCCGGTCCAATGGCGCCGGCAGCGCCAAACAGAAGCGCGGCGAGAATGCAGCGCAGCGGGTTCCAGCGGGCGAAAATGACGAGGGCGACGGCCATCAGCCCCTGCCCCGAGGACAGACCTTCGTTCCATGAACCGGGATAAGATAGCGACAGGAACGCGCCGCCGACCCCGGCGAGGAAGCCGCCTGCCGCCGTCGCCAGAATACGCACGCGGATCGGATTGATGCCCATGGCCCGCGCAGACGGTTCGCTGTCGCCGGTCATGCGCAACACGAGCCCGACACGCGTGTTGGCGAAGGCCCACCACAGGAAGACCGCGAGCGCGATGCCGATCAGGAAAAGCGGGTTGATCTGCAAGGCTTGTTCCAACGCGGAGTTCGACGCCCATCCGCCCATCGGGATGTTCTCAAGGCGTGGCGCGGACGGCTGGATGTAGGGTTTGCCGAAGAAAAACGCCAAGCCGATCCCGAAGCTCATCATGGCGATGCCAACAGCGATGTCATTGACCCGTTTGAGCGAACAGATCGTGCCGTGCATCAGGCCAAGAAAGACGCCGGAGAAGCCTGCCGCGAGGACGCCCAGCCATGGCGAACCGGTGTGGAAGGAAATGGCGTAGGCGACCATCGCGCCAAGCACTAGGTTGCCCTCAAGGCCCAGATTGATGCGGCCCGACTTCTCGGTGATCGTCTCGCCAAGCGCCACAAACATAAAGGGCGTCGACACACGGATCGCGCCACCCAGCATGGCGATCAGAATGGTGGTCAGCTCGTCGCCGCTCATGTCCGATCTCCTGTCGCTTTGGCACGGAAGATCGCGAATCGGTCGTAAAGCGTGTCGCTGGCGAGCAGCACCACAAAGATGATACCCTGCAGGACAAGGGCCGTTGCGTCGGGCATGTCCATGCGCCGCTGGATCAGCCCACCGGAAGCTTCAATCGCGCCGAAAAGAATGGCGACGGGGATCACCATGATCGGATTCTGGCGCGCAAGGAACGCCACCAGAATGCCGGTGAAGCCATAGCCCGCGACGAGCGAGGCGTTCGCCTGCCCATGGATGGCGGCGACTTCATAATAGCCCGCAAGCCCGGCGCATGCGCCCGCGATCAGCGAACACATCACGATCAGCTTGCCCACCGGCAGGCCTTGAGCGAGCGCAGCACGCGGGTTGCCGCCGGTGATGCGTGCCGCGAAACCGAACGTCGTGCGCGACATCAGAATTTGCAGACCGATCGCCAGGACGATCCCCGCGATCAGGCCCCAATGGACCGAGGTGCCGGGAATATCGCCGACCATGTAATCCTGCCCGATTGGCAAGGTGGACGGTTTGTTCTGCGAACCGGGGTCGCGCAAGGCGCCCTCGACGAAGAAGTTCATGATCGCGATTGCGATGTAGGTCAGAAGCAGCGTCGAGATGGTCTCGTTGACCCCGCGCGCGTGGCGCAGATACCCGGCGATCGCGTTCCAGGCGCCGCCCGCCGCCATCGCAACCAACACCATCGCGAGCATGGTGAGAACAGGCGGCGCTTCAGCCGTCACCAGCGGAATGGCGAGCGCCGCCGCCGCGAAAGCACCGATCACAAGCGCGCCCTCCGCGCCGATCATCACCAGTCCGATACGGGCGGGGATGGCGAAAGCGAGGCCGGTCAGGATGAGCGGCGCCGCGCGCTGCAAGGTATTCTGGATGGAAAAGGCCGTCCCGAAGCCGCCCTTCCAGACGAGCGAGAAATACTCAGCCGGGCTTTTGCCGAGCACCAAGAGAAACAGGGAGAAGATCAGACCCGATGCAACCAGAGCGCCTGCGGGGATGAGCCAGGCCTGTGCGACCGAGCGCACGCGCTCACCCACAAAGGGTGCGGAGGCGGGCGCGGAAACGGTGTCGGCATCAGCCATGGGCAGGGGCGCTCACTGGGAACGAATGAAGAGGTGGATACCGCCGACCCGAAACGCGGGTCGGCGGACAATGACGTGTCAGCGCATCGCGCAGCTGTACCTAAGTCGTTGAACCAATGACGCCTTCGAGGAGGAAGCCCATACCGTCGAGCTCAGGATCGTAATTGTCCTTGGTTCCATCGATGACAAGATTGCCCTCATTATCGTTGAGCGGCCCAACATAGATCGGCTCTTCGGCTATCAGCGCCGCGATAGCGGCATCTGCCGCCGCGATCGCCTCCGGCGTTGCGCCAGCGCCATAGGCGGTGTTGCGCAGCATGTCGTTGTGGTAGCCGCCAACGACGACATTCGGCAGCGTTTCGCCATTGCCGAGCATGTTGGCGAACATGGAGTAGATGGTCTCCCACTTGTACTCCGCACCGGTGATGAAGCCGTTCGGCGCAAGCGCCGCTTGCGAGGCGTTGTGGCCGCAGCTTTTGACGCCGCGCGCTTCGGCGGTCTCGATGACAACCTTCGGGCCGTCCACATGACAGGTCAGCACGTCGCAGCCCGCATCGATCAGGGCGTTGGAGGCTTCCGCTTCGCGCACCGGCAGTGACCATTCACCGGTGAAGATCACCTGCACCTGCGCCTCCGGGTTGACCGACCGCGCACCCAACAGCACGGAATTGATGTTGGACAAGACGGTGGGGATGGGCTTGGCGGCGACAAAGCCGATGCGGTTCGAGGTGGTCGACAGGCCCGCAGCGACGCCATTCACATAGTGAGCCTGGTTGAGGTAGCAGAAATAGCTGCCCAGATTCTCGGGGTGCTCATCGGCGTTCCAAAGCGGTGCGGCATGACGGAACTGAACATCGGGGTACTTGGTCGCGAGGTCGACCATGAAAGGATTGAAGTAGCCGAACGAGGTCCCCAGGATAAGGTTGGCGCCATCGAGGTTGATCATCGACTCCATCGACTGCGCGACGGCGTCTGTCTCCGGAACATTCTCTTCCTCGATCACTGTAACGCTATCGACGCCCTTGAGAATTTCCATCGCGACCGCGTGGGCCTGGTTCCAGCCGAAATCATCGCGCGGGCCAACATAGACGGCACCGAGCGTGATGTCGGCGGCCTGAGCCGACCCAATAAAAGGTGTAGGCAGCGCGGCCGCAGCAAGGCCGGCTGCACCCGATTTGAGCAGCGTACGGCGGGAAAGGGACTTAAGGGACATCTTCGAACTCCTTGTGCCGAAGCACGTTTCAGGGGGGCAGGACCAGAGGTTGCGTGAGCGAGGCCGCACAATCAGCCAATTGGCCAAGGCCGATTGGCTGCCAAAGAGATTCGCAAGATGTGTGCCAGAGGCTTAACGGCTGTTAAGACTTGCCGGGCTTGCGTTTTTGCGTCTTAGCGCCGGTCAAAGGAACGCTTTGCGCTCCGCAAACCACCATAATGCCTATTATTTAAGCAATTTGAGCCGCGTTGTATACAATTAAGCTGGCGTCCTTTTGCAATCGCGTGACGCAGCGTTCCTGCCAGCCATCGGCCGTTGAGATCGTCCGCTCAGCTTGGCGAAAAAGCCTGGGCCGCCGCTGAATGCTCGCGGATCAACGCCGCCTCATCAAAGCCTGGGATGGCACCATCGATCACCCGCCATTGCCCTGCCACCATCACCCGGTCCGCCCGGTTGGCGCCGCAATGGACCAGCGCGGCGATGGGATCATGGCTACCGGAAAAACGCAGCTCGTCGAGCATAAACATGGCGAGATCGGCCTGCTTTCCTTCAGCGATTTCGCCGATATCGTCGCGGCACAAGCACCGCGCGGAACCTTTGGTCGCCCAGCGCAGAACGTCGCGGTGGGTCACGGTGTCAGCCCGGTCATAGCCAAGCCGGTTGACCATCAAGGCGTGGCGGACCTCTTCCATGAGATTGGACGAATCGTTGGACGCGGAGCCATCGACACCAAGGCCTACAGGGCTGCCCGCTGCTTCCAGTTCTAGCGTCTTGCAGAAGCCCGATGCGAGCACCGCATTCGAAGTTGGGCAGTGGCAGACGCCAACGCCGTGATGGCCAAGCTTCTTGCAGTCATCATCGGTGAAATGGATGCCGTGCGCCAGCCAAACACGCGGCTGCAGCCAGTTGCATTCCTCCAGCCAATCGATGGGGCGATAGCCGAAAACCTCTTTGCAGTACTCTTCCTCGTCCGTCGTCTCGGCGAGGTGGGTGTGCAGCGCGCAATCATGTTTTTCGCCCAGAACCACGCTTTCCTGCATGATCTCACGGGAGACATTGAACGGTGCGCAAGGGGCCAATGCGATCTGGATCATCGCGCCGTCCGAGGCGTCATGATACTGGTTGAGCACACGCTCGCTGTCGGCAAGGATCGTATCAGCATCCTGAACGATGTGATCGGGCGAAACGCCCCCATCCTTCACACTGATCGACAACGATCCACGCGTCACAGTCGCACGAATGCCAAGCTCCTGCGCTTCCTGCACTTCGATATCAACTGCATCCTCCATTCCGGGGAAGACCATGTAATTGTGGTCCATCGCCGTCGTGCAGCCCGAAAGCAGAAGCTCCCGGTAGGCAAGCTTCGCCGCGAGGCGGAACATGTCGCGGTTCAAGTTTCCCCAGATGGGGTAGAGCGCCTGAAGCCAGGGGAACAGCTCCTTGTCACGCGCCGCAGGATGCGCGCGGCTTAGGGTCTGAAAGAAATGGTGGTGGGTATTGATCAGTCCGGGAATGATCGCGTGGCGCGAGGCATCGAACACCTCATCGACAGGTTCCGCCGGCTCCTTGCCTGTGGGCACAAGTTCCACGATCCGGCTATCCTCGATCACGAGGCCCCCGCCAGCATCATCGGCAAGGACGGCCAGGGGGTTTTTGATCCACAGTCGCATTGATGGTCACTTTCTTCGCTGGTGCATTCGAACCGTCATTGGCGGGCCAAAGGCTGAGGCTCTTCGTACAACGGCATTGCAAGTCGCGGACCAGATTGATCACGCCTGAGATGAGGGCTGTTAGTCCGCGAAGCAGCTCTCCAGCAGCGCGCGCGTGTTTTGTCGGTCCATGGCGACCGGGTTGCCGCCGCAGCTGGGGTCACGCAGGGCCGCATCGGTCAAGGCGTCAATATCCGGATCGCTGATCCCGAGCGCGGCGAGGTTTGTCGGGATCCCGAGCTCCGAAAGAAGCGATGCTATGTACGCGTCGAAGCCATCAAACCCGCCCTTGATACCGAGGTAAGCCGCCGCGCGCACGATCCGCTCCTCGATTGCCGGACGGTTGAACGCGAGAACCGCGCGCATGACCACCGCGTTGGTTGTGCCATGGTGGGTGTGGTGCACCGCGCCGATGGGATGCGACAGGGCATGGATCGCGCCAAGGCCCTTCTGGAAGGCCGTCGCGCCCATCGCTGCCGCGCTCATCATGTGCGCCCGCGCCTCGAGATCGTACGGCTGCGCATAGGCGGTTCGCAGATTGCCTAACACAAGCCGCATCCCCTCGAGCGCAATCCCCTGGGACATCGGATGGTAATGCGGGGAACAGTAGGCTTCGAGGCAGTGGGCAAACGCGTCCATACCCGTTCCCGCCGTGATGGCAGGCGGCATGCCAATAGTCAGCTCCGGATCGCAGATCACGACGCTCGGCAGCATCCTGGGGTGGAAAATGATCTTCTTTTCCTGGTTTTCGGTGTTGGTGATCACAGATGCCCGGCCGACCTCAGACCCGGTGCCCGCCGTGGTTGGCACCGCAAGGATGGGCGCAATCATCTCGGCGTTGGCGCGCGTCCACCAGTCACCAATGTCTTCGAAATCCCAGATCGGTCGGGTCTGGCCGGCCATGAACGCGACCGCTTTGCCAAGATCAAGCGCCGAGCCGCCGCCGAACGCAACAACCCCATCATGCTCTCCCGCGCGATACGCATCGACGCCTGCGACAGCATTCTCACCGGTCGGGTTGGGATCGACATCGGCAAAAAGCACAGTATTGAGCCCGGCGTCACCCAGCAGTGCTTGCGCACGCATCGTGATCGGCAGGTCGGCAAGACCGCGGTCGGTGACAAGCAAGGGCCGCTGGATGCCAAGCTCGCGGCAAGCTTGCCCCAGCTCCTCGATCCGCCCTGCCCCAAAACGAATGGCGGTTGGATAGGACCAATTTGCAATGAGGTTCATGGTATCTGCCGCATCACGCACGCTCAAAGCCGCGCGCGATTTCCCAATCGGTGACAACGGCGTCGAAGGCCTCCTGCTCCCATTGGGCGCATCGGGTGTAATGGTTCACCACCGCCTCGCCCATCGCGTCCCGCAGCATCGAAGAACCGGTCAGGGCGTCCGTGGCGGCGCGCAGGGTTTTCGGGATCTCCGGCGCTTCGGTCGCCTCGTAGGTATCCCCCGTCGCGGCCGGCGGCAAAGGCAGTTCATCCTCAACGCCCTTGAGACCCGCAGCGAGCATGGCCGCTTGCGCAAGGTAAGGGTTGAGGTCTGCACCACCGATCCGGCATTCGATGCGGATCGCGTCCGTCCCATCGGCACAAAGCCGGAAGCCGGCCGTCCTGTTGTCCACCGACCAGACCGCCTTCGTCGGCGCGAAGGTGCCCTTGGCGAAGCGCTTGTAGCTGTTCACGTAGGGCGCGAGAAAGAAGGTGATATCGGCGGCATAGGCAATCAGTCCGGCAAGGTAATGCTCCATGACCTTGGACATCCCCAGCGCGTTCGCCGGGTCATGAAAGGCTGGCTTCCCGCCGGCTTCAAGCGACTGGTGCACGTGGGAAGCAGAGCCAACCCGCGCCTGGTGCCATTTGGCCAGAAAGCTCGCCGCACGACCGTTCTGCCAGGCGATCTCCTTGATGGCGTGCTTCGCGATAGTGTGGTGATCGGCGCAGGCGAGCGCATCAGCATGACGGATGTTGAGTTCTTCCTGACCCGCCTCGGCCTCGCCTTTGCTGCCCTCAACCGGCACGCCTGCCGCGCGCAGATGGTTGCGCACCCCTCGCATCACACCTTCCTCCTTGGTGGTCTGGAAGATGTGGTAATCCTCGTTGTAGCCGCTGATCGGCTGTAGGTCGCGATAACCATCCTTACGCAGAGCGTCGTAGCTTTGCTCGAACAGGAAGAACTCAAGCTCGGTCGCCATGATCGGCGTAAAACCCAGCGCCTCGGCGCGCGCGATCTGTTTTTGCAGCAGTGCGCGCGGTGCGTGAGGAACCGGATCGTGCGTGTGATGGTCGATCACATCGCACAGCAGCATCACCGTCCCCTCGAGCCAGGGTATTGGCCTGATGGTCGTCAGATCTGGGCGCATGATGTAATCGCCATAGCCGGTCTGCCAGCTCGTCGCGGCATACCCGTCGGGTGTTGCCATCTCCAGATCGGTCGCCAGCAGGTAGTCGCAGCAATGGGTCTCGCGGTAGGCGCTCTCGACAAAATGGACCGCATGGAAGCGCTTGCCCATCAGCCGGCCTTGCATGTCCACCATGCACGCCAGAACGGTATCGACGCTTCCCTCGGCGACCTGCGATCGAAGGGAGTCAAAGCTGAGCGGTGCGGTCATGTCCGAGGGAGCCAGTCCGTGATGATCAATAACAGCGCACCCGACCATGGCGGCTCTCGATCGCTGGGACAAGGGGAAGAGGTTTGCCGACGCACATTTGCGCACGCCTGCAGGAAGCAAGCCTTCAGGCCGCTACCGGCTGCCGTTTACGATGGCAGGTTGAGACGTTGGCGTGCCACGGCCCCGTGGGCGCTGCGCAGCACCTGATCCTGAGGGTCTTTTTCGCCCCACAGCAGGACTTGGAGGGTCATGACGGCGATCCGCACATCGAGCGCGAACGACATGTTTTCGACATACCAGGCATCGAGAGCCGCCTTGTCCTCAGGGGTTAAAATCCGGCCACCATTAACCTGTGCCCAACCGGTTAGCCCGGGGCGTACACTCAGCCGAATTGACGCATCTTTAGGCTGATCAACGGGCAGCAGAGGGCGCGGGCCGATGAAAGACATATCACCCTTGAGGATGTTGATGAGCTGCGGCAGCTCGTCAAGGCGATACCGCCGAAGCGCCTCACCAATCGCAGACGACCGGTTCTGATCAGGAATACGCGCTCCACGTTCATCATGCGCACCACGCATGGTACGCACCTTGAGGACGCGCAGCGGCTTGCCGTGCAAGCCCGGGCGCAGCTGCCAGAAGAACGCAGGCGCGCCGACATCGATAAGCGCAGCGAGCCAGGTGATAGCGATAAGCGGGGCAAACAGGACCAAAAGCGCAAATGCGGCAACCGCATCGAGCGCACGCTTGACCAAATGGTACGAGCCCGATGTCTGGTATTGCCGTGGCGCCACCGCCGCGGTCTGGGCGGCCATCTGATCACCCACCTTCGGAAACCCGAGCCGGTCCTCGAAGAAATCGAGCGCGCGACCGCTGTGCTTTTCGTAGTCGCGCAGGGCCGTTCGAGCCGAGCGGCTGAGGCTTTCAAAGGGCTGAGCGACGACAATCGAGTCGATGAACACACCATGGATCGCCTGGGTGTTGACGAGATTGGCAATGTCTGTCGGAGAACCCAGAACAGGCACGCCGGAGACCGATCGA
The DNA here is from genome assembly GCA_039024915.1 of Pseudomonadota bacterium. Taxonomy (NCBI): domain Bacteria; kingdom Pseudomonadati; phylum Pseudomonadota; species Pseudomonadota bacterium. The sequence continues at coordinate 151,678 of JBCCPK010000004.1, read as the reverse complement.
CCGGCAACTGCTCCGTCTTCCGCCAAAAGCCCCACCACGGCCACACGACCTTGGGAGAGGCGTTTTGCGCAGCGGATGTACAGTTCGGCAAGCTCGTCCGATCCGACGACCAAGACGTGCTGCAAAGCGCTGACGGGGATGACGTCCCGACGCCCAAAACTCGGGCGCAAGGAAAGCCGCACCGTCGCACGCGCAGCACACATCAGGAATGCTGCACAAATCCAATGGAGAACAGGAACAGAGCGCGGGATCAGTTCCGAACGGTCAATCAAAAACGTCGTCGACCATGCCAGCAGGATCGCAATGCCTGCAGCGCCAACGACCCGAAAAATGTCGACGAATGAGAAGAAGCGCCACACACCCCGGCTAACCCGCGTGGCAGAAAAAATAACCAGGCCAAAGCCGATCGAGGCAACCGCATACAGACCAAGCCCTGGCCGCTCAAGCGCAGCAAAAACGGATTGATCACGTAAAGAGAATGCGATGACGGCAGCGATACCGACCAGAACGCAATCGATGAGCAGGTGCAGCCGTCCCACAGAACTTGCCTTCAACTTTCCTGCGCGCACACATTTATCCGCTTGCAAGCCTCACGCACTGCATAGGGATGAGATAAATTTTCTCAGGAAAGCATTTCTGCGACCACCATCCCTAGGTTGTTTTGGTGCGGCGCAATAAAACGTGAACTATGTTACAAGAAAGCATGATCGGGCCGCATGGGCGCTCGTCTGTTTTCAGCTTCTCTCTCGAGAGAATGGCCAATTCATTCTGTTGTTATAGAGTCTTACGGCCTCGGCCTTTTCGACCACATGCGCGGCAGATCGGTCGGTACGATATGACGTTACGGTTTACGTTAGGACCTTACGCTACTCGCAATAGTTGCATGGCGCTGCTAGGAGGCAGGATCGACCACGGCACGATCGCGCGCGATCAGGCCTTCAAGCCGCCCGGAGAGTTCGCTTGGCAGTCCCGCCGGTACCGAGATCGTCTGCACGCGCCGCCTCACCAGATCGTCTTCGAAGGGCGCATAGGTTTGCGACTGTGCGAGCAGATCAATCGCGTCTGCGCTCCAACCTTCTGCAAAAACCGTCAACATGGTCAACCTGAACCAAGCTTCGCCGGAGGTCGGGTTGCAAGCAAGCAAAGACCGCGCGATCTGCTCCCCAGTCGTAACCGCATGATCCACCGACTCGACGCTTGTGTCGCCCAACGGTAACGCCGCGACATAGAGCTCCGCTGTGGAGAGGCTAAGCGCCATGTAGCGCGCAAGGGGATCAACCTGACATGCGATATCCGCCGCGAAGTCAGCCGTTATCGGGGCGGTTTCCCGCAAGCCAAATGTCGGTCCCGACGATAAACGCTGAAACAGTTCAACTGTTTCGATGCGATCGGAAGCGCGATGCGCGCTTGCCCAGTAGGCCAATCCGAATACGGTAATCAAACCGGCCAAACCACACAGAACAATCCCACGAAGGATCATCTGCCTCGCCTCAACTGGTGTAGTACTTTTTGTACCGGTTGTAGTAGTAGCCGCCCGATTGGTAATTCTCGTACAGCTTGAGCTTTTCCTTGTCGGCCTTGTTCAGAATGACACCGATAATCTTGTCGTAGAGCTGGGCATCAGACGACAGCGCATTCTCCACGAGGTTGCGATCAGTCTTGCCCCATTCGACGACGAACACGACACCATCAAGCAGCGGCGCCATGGCCCGCACGTCGACAACCGGTCCGATCGGCGGCAGATCCAAAAACACGTAGTCATACTCGGCTTGAACGTCCGCCAGAAGCCGCCGCATCCCCGGCGAGGTCAGCAGATCACTGGTGTGGGGCACGCGGCGATTGGGATTGGTCGGCAAAATGGCCAGGCCGGTTTCCTCCTCCGACCGAATAACGCGCCGCCAGTTTGCTCCATCAAGAATAACCTCAGCCAGTCCATTTTCTACGGTCCGACCCACGGCAGAACGCGTCAGGCCCGGGTTACGAAGGTCAGCGTCGATCAACAGAACCTTAGCCCCTTGTGCCGCTGTCAGGCTCGCGAGGTTCTTCGAGACCGTCGTCTTGCCTTCATTGGGCAAAACAGATGCAATCCCAATGGTTTTTACCGACGCGCCCGAAATCGTCAGGTCTGCAGCAACCTTGGCCGATCGCAGCGTTTCGGAGAAGCCTGAGAGCGGATTGGCGGCGGCGTAGTTCATCACCATATCGCGCACTTCAAGCGGCGTCGGATCGTGCTCGAGCTCATCAACCTCACCGGCTGCCGTCAGCGGATCACGGTCGTCAAGCGGCTCAACAGTTGCGCCCGGTAGCGGTAATTTACGCGCCCAGCCCGCAGGCTTGCCTTTTCCGGCACGCGCGCGCTTAACGCTCGATCGCGTGGCTCGATTTGCCGACACGACCGGAAGTATCCCAATGAATTCAAGGCCAAGGCCCGTTCGAATTTGCTCCCCACTACGGAACACGCGATCACGCAACTCCAGGAGCATGCTCAGCGCTCCCCCAGCGGCTGCGCCGAGAAAAAGCGCCATCGTCAGCGTGATGATGCGGTTTGGTGAACTGGGGAAGCTGGGCGCTTCAGCCGGGGTTATGATACGTGCATCGGAGATCGGAAATGATTGCGTTTGCAGCGACTCCTGGTAGCGCTCCAAAAAGGACGTGTACAGCGCACGCAACGATGTTGCGTTGCGCTCCAACTCTCCCAACTGGATCTGTGTTTCGTTGGCCTGGTTGGACGTACCGACCAATGTCTCAAGTTCGTCCTCAAGAACCGAAACCTGGTTCAGCGCAACCTGGAGCTCATTGCCCGCCACTTCGGTGACACGCTTGAGCTCCTCAAACATCAGCCGCTGCAACTGGAACATCTCGTTGCGTTGGCGAACTGCTTGGGCGTGGTTAGCTCCCAGAAGCGCACTGATTTCCGCAAAACGCTTACTTGCTTCGAGATAACGCGCCCGCAAATCCGATGTGATCGTTTGACTAAGCGTTTCCGCAACGGCCGCTCCAGCGTCATTGCTGTCGACAATCTCTGATAAGCGTTCAAAGCGTGCACGCTGCAAAGCAACGTCGGCACGCGCTGCAATCAGCCGGCCGTTGATCTCGGCCAATTGCTGTTCCGAAATCAACGAACCGCTGGCGGCCACCAAACCGTTTGCCTGACGGAACGCTTCTACCGCCTGCTCCGCGCTAGCGGCTTGCGTTCGAAGCTCCTCGGTTCGTGTTAGAAGCCATTCGCTTGCACGGCGGGTAGCGTTGTACTTCGATTCAAGCTGATCATCGATGTAGGCGTTCGCAAATCCATTGGCGATCTCGGCTGCCAGGTTTGGATAAGGCGATCGATAAGCAATAGCGACCACGTAGGTCCGGTCGACCCGTGCAACACTCAAACCGTCGGCTAGCGTCTTGATAGCCTCTTCACGGCGACGCTCATTGTCCGATGCAGTGGCAAGCAGCGACGACAGTTGGTCGGTACCTCCCTCATCGGCGGAGCCACCAAAAAGCGAAAACGTCGCATCCAATCCATTTTCAACCTGAGTCGCAACAAAGCCCGATCCGGAGCGCAACCAACCGACAACCACCTCGCCGGGTGACCGCTGGCGTGACCAGAAGAACCGGTTGTTGAGAAGATCAAGGCTGTCCACCACTTGGGCGGAAATAGCTTCCGAACGGATCAGCTCGACCTGACTGTCAATCTCTCCGCTTTCAAAGAAACCTTCAGATACCCCCGACACCTCCTGGGAGGTTTGCGTTTCCGGCGTATCGATAAGCAAACGGGTGCTGGCCGAATAAATCGGTACGGCGGTCACCAGATACGCGTATCCAAACAGCAGACTGATGAGCGAGGCGAAGGCAACCAACTTCCAACGGCGCCGGATGATGCCAATATAGCGCTCAAGATCAAGCGCGGGAGGCCCGTCCTGCCAGTATGCATCGCCAGCGGGATTACGGCGCACATCCGAGCGTTGAAGCATAATACGCTACTACCAATAACCCCGTCCGACGTCAGGTCGGGCTGTTTTGGACGACTGTGTCGTTATCATCGCCGGCGTTTCCGCCACCAAATGCGCCGGGACCGGCTCCTGCGTTTGTAGCTGATGCAGGCGTAACCGGCGCCGCACCGCCACCGGGGTTCGATGTGATACCCGCAGCCGCTGGGCCACCACCACCTGTGGTGTCGCCAAGACCACCCGGCACCGCAGCCGTGTCCTCATCGCCAGCGCCAGTGAGAAACGCTGTTACCAGTGCCTCATTGTCGCTTGCGGCAACGGCAAGTTGGATTTCGGCAGCCAAGTCTGGATTGGTCGCCACGCACAAGGTCGCTGCGCGAGCCAGGCCGGCACCAATAGCGCGAGCCTGGCGCAAGGTGGCGGTCGCTTCCAGCGCCAGGATAACCGGCACCGTGTCGACATTTGTTGTCGCGAGCGACCGGACATCATTTGACAACGAAAGTCCGCCCAGTGGATTTTCCTGAAGCAGGCTGGCCGGATTTCCAAAGAATGCATCGATTGCCGCCTGCGACGCTCCAGCGCCGTCGGCGAGACAGCTGCGCGACGGCGCGTCGTCAGAGCCGGCATCCTGCGCCAATACGGGCGCGGCATATCCGGTGAGACACACTGCGGCAGCCGCAAAAGCAACAACTGGAAGGCGCAACTTAGGGGTCAGCGCACCGGACATGATCAAGCTCCAAGCATTTTTCGTCTCACACACCTCACAACATTAAGCTCATTACCGCTTACGTGCAAGGCAACAAATGATGACACTTCATAAGGTTAGGGATCTAAATTACCGGTTTCCGACGCTCTGTCTTGATCGGAGGCCCAGTTAATTCTTTGGGAACACCGCTGGGCCAGATCCGGATTTTGGACCGCACGATTGGCTGCGCACAGACGGATATCGAAGGTCCCGGATGTAGCGTAGACCCAGAAGGCGTTTGACCACACGAAATTACCACGCCGCCGCACCCGCGTGTTCTCTTCAATGAAAGCATCGTCGAGGGACGATATGGCGTAAGGGCCCTCTCCATTAATGACGCGCGGCGTCGTCCAACACGTTACCTCCTCGGGAACGTTTTCCTCGACTGAGGGTGCGAGAAACTGATTGCCCTCGACGGACGCGGTGCACCGGGTGATCTGCGACGTTGCGGTATTCATGATGATGGCCGAAGCGGTGCATCGGGTCGTCCGTTCGTCGGTGATGCGCTCATAGACATAGGAGCACTCACCCGGCGAACTGATCAGTTGCCAGTCATTGGCGTAGGCGACGCCAGGCTGACCGATCACGGACCATACAAGTCCGCACGCGAAGACGGCTGGCGATATTCTCGCCAGCCGTCCTGTTGAGCCAATCCGGAACTGCATCACGGGCACAACCCGCTTGCGCAATATCTAGTCGAAGATAGCGTCCACATTGTTGATCGTTCCATCGATATCGCTGGTGATCTCAGCGGCGGCGCCTGTGATGCCGGTGATGAGATCAAGGAACTTGAACAGTTCCACCGAGTCGGCGTTGGAAACATAGATGACGTCACCATCACGCATTTCGAAATGCCCAGCGATGAAGTACGCATCCGGTTTGCGGAAATTGACCCGGAATATCGTGTGGATCTGGCTCACTGAGGGGTCAAATTCACTTACATCGACACCCATACGCTCAAGATTGTGGCGCGTTTCGTGGCGATAGATCAGCACCTGAGCGGGGTCGGCGCGCGTGTCCAGCAATCCACCCGCTTTCGCAAGAGCTTCTGTCAACTCAAGATTTGCCCGGTCGAACAAATACTCGCCAGTTAATCCAGTTGCGCCAAAGGACATGAAGCGGCGCTGCTCCTCCGTCACGGTGATCACATCACCTGGCGCAACGAAGATGTTCTCGTTCGGACTGGCGAGCAGGGTTGGATAATAAATCGTCGCCGCTCGACCCTGACGAGCCAACGTTACAAACGAATCATGGTCTTCGGAGGACAGACCGCCCGCTCTTGCCAGAGCGTCCAATATGCGCTCACCGGATTCCAGCAACTCAAACCGAAGCGGTGCGTTCACATCGCCCGAAACGGTGACGTTGCTTGAATTTCGCTGCACCAGGGAAATCGTGACCTGCGGCTCGATGGCCAGATCGATAATGCGCGAAACAATGTCGGCTTCGATATCGGGTAACGCGCGTCCTAAAGCCCGCACCTGGCCCGCATAAGGGACTGTAACGAACCCGCGCCGATCAACGCGCTGCTCTGGAAGCGTAACGAAGTTACCGGTACGGGCACTACCCTCGTCGTCCGGCACGAACAGTCCGCCGCCCTGGGACTCAAAAATCGTAATTTGGATTACGTCGCCAACACCGATCAAAATCTCCGGAGATGGTCCGCGCCCACCACCAAAGGTACTGAAACCAGCGCCGGGTTGTTCAACGGAAAGAAACGGCGTCATTGCGCTCGTGAGATCGACAAAGGCGTAGTCAATCGTCGGCGCCTCGCCGGTTTCGTCAACGACCGAAGCGGTGGCGGCGGAAAGAATGAGCCCATCGTCGGGACCGGAACGCGGCAGCGTTTCGCAACCCGCCAGCGCGGCACCACACAGTATAACCGCGCTTAAGCGCCCAAAACGCGTCCAAAGGTCTCGCAGCATGGTAACCCTCTAGTTAGGGGCCGACTCGCTCCAACGCGCCCGACCGGCAGATAGTTCGCCGCTTTTCTTTATAGCCGGGTGCACTGCGGAAATAGCAAGGAAGCAATGAGCAATTCCGAACGCGTAAGGGCAACTGTGCCCTTCGCGCAACAAAATTAAGGCAACGTTATGGTTAATTTGTGATTAACTGTACGGCATCTTGGTTAACGCGCAAGCGATATTGCAAACCCTGCGGCAACCATCGCCGAGAAGTAGACGGCGATTCCGGTAATCTGGATTGGGAAATCAACCATAGAATGCAGCGCGATATAGGTCATGCACCCGACGGTCAGGACAGGAATTGAGCGCAGCCGACGTCGAACGCGAAACCCGTAAACAACGGTCCGCACAAACGCCCATGAGCCCAGGGCAATGAACACGGCGAACGGAAGGCCAAAGCCAAGGTAACCTTCAAGCCATGAATTGTGCGCCTGCGACCAGACCCCGACCGGGCTACAGTCCGCCGGTCTGTAAATTGGGAAAACATCTTTGAACGTTGCAAAACCGGTGCCGAAAACCGGGAAATCCCTGATCGCTGCCCAGGTGCCCCGCGCAGCGCACAGCCGCTGAATATCGAAGCCCGCCTGATCCATGCGCACAATTGTACGGCCGCCAAAGGTGAAAAAGACAACAACACAGGCGGCCGTGATCGCGGCCACAAGCAGCCAGCGTTTTGAGGGACCGGCGACCCTTAACGACGTACCCTGCTTCGATTGTGACCTTGGGTGACTGATGGCAATGACCAGTATGCAAAGGGCAAGGATGCCCATCGTGAGGAGGGTTCCCGCGCGCGACTGGGTTAAAAACAAAGCGATCAGGCTCGCCAAGAAAAAGACACCACCGGCGGCTGCGTAGATGTATTTGCGCTCACCGAAGAACTGAAGCCCTGCAAGGCGCTGAACGATCGATGACCAGCGCATCTGCGCGACGTGCATGAGCACCATGCCCAGGGTCGCAAAACTGGCGAGCGCAAAGAAGGCTGCGGTGAGGTTTCGGTTAAAAAAGTGCCCTGACAGCGCGCCGTCCCACCGGGGGCGGGTCCCAAACAGATGCGCATCGGCGAAGAACTCGTGCCGCACCAACGCGATCAAAGCGAGAATGCCGCCCATGATCGCCAGGCGGTTCCAAAGCGCTCGGGCGGCGTGATCGTCCTGGTGAAGGATAAGCCCCAGCATCAACGCCAAAAGCGGCACGACCAGCGATGGCAAAGCGGCGATCGTCTCGCCTGGTGCAACCGAAATTGCCCCGCGATCCGTGAGACCGAGTGCGGCAACGTCCGACCACGCAGGATTGGCGAAAGGATGATCGGTTAGCGACATCGACTGGATGCCAGCGTAGACGCAGATCATCAAAATCAGCGAAAAACCCAGCCCGACCAATCCTTTCAGCCGTCGGTTATCAACCCGGATAAAGGCGCACAGGGCAAGCAGAAGACCAAACGTCACGCAGTTTGCGTAAAAGAAAGTCGGATCAACCGATCCGTTCGGGATGACCGCTAGCGCCACTGCAGCCACGAAAAGCCAGCGCAGCGTTGCAAGGTACGCGAGGGACAGGGATGCGTATGACACCGCTTATGGTCAAAGCCCGACAATGACAGATGCAGTGAACACGCCCGTGCCAACCCGCTTGAAAAACGCACCAAACGTCCACCGTGAGTAGCCGCGATACATTCCGTCTGGTCGCGGCGTACTCGGTAGTAGCTAACAAGAAAAACGCCGTGCGTTGCAAGCGCACGGCGAATGTTTCGTTTAGGCGACTAGTTGTAGCAAAAGCCGACATACCGGCCAGAGTGCGGGCTCTCTGCAAGCCTGTTTTACACCTGTAGCCAGTGGCGTGGGTTGGTCGGCGACTGCATCTTATCCCAACGATAACCCGTCGAGCGCCACGGTTTGATTTGGCCGGTGAGATTATCAAGCACGTAATCGCCAGAGCTGGTCCGCACGACCAAAACGGCGTGATGCCCGAAACCCCGCACATCGGCGGTCGCGATCAAAAGAGCGTAGGACGGCCAGCCCATGCGCAAAAGATGGGCGCGCTTGGTTAGAGCGTAGTCCTCACAATCACCATAGGCGGGCGATATCGCCCAATGGTCACCAATGGCACCGGCCCGGCGGTCATGCCGAGGCCTGATGGAGCGGTTGACGGACGCGTTGACCCGCCGAAGCTGCTGCCAGCGATCGGCCGTCAACTCCACACGCTCTGCAGCGCCGCGCACGGCGCATTGAGACCGATTGACCTGGCAAAACCGCACATGGGCGAAAGGTGCCAAGGTATTGCGGCCGAGCCGCATTTCCGAACTTGCTGGCGGCATTGGCACCGCCTGCGGCAGAACAACTCGCGCTTGCGATACCGTCGTCGCCGCTCCCATCATCATCAAACCTGCCGCGCAGGTCATCAGTACACGCGTCAACATCACTCCAACTCCCCATATCCACTCGGGTTGACGAACTCGATGGGTGGGGTTGTACGCGGCGGCGGTTTGGGTTCATTTGCAGCAATCAGCGCAATTTTAAACGAACTTGTCGAAAGCTGCGCCTATCCGCCCATAGCACTGAAAAATATGATAAATTTCTGGCCGTTCGGCCAAAAAAAAACTCAAGTGTCGCTATCGGAAGGTCATGTCATCTACGCAGTGGGCGACGTGCATGGCCGTTTGGATTGCCTCGATACAATCCTTGCGCGGATCGATAGCGATCGCACAAAACACACCGGATATACGGTTCAGGAAGTCTTTTTAGGCGACTACGTCGATCGCGGTATGCAAAGCAGTCAGGTGATCGACCGGCTTATTTCTCGGCGCGAGCTTCACGGGGCGATCTTGCTGCGCGGCAATCATGAGCAATTCATGCACGGTGCACTTCACGACGAAAGCGCAGCTGGTCTTTGGTGCCAGTTTGGCGGTCTGGAAACGATGCGATCCTATGGGGTCGAGATTAAGCTGCCGCTCTCACCGCAAAGCTTTGGGCCCCTGCATCGACGTTGGCTTGAAGCTGTTCCCCAGCGGCATCGAAGCTTTCTTGATAGCCTGCCCCTTCACCATCGCCAGGATGACTACTTTTTCTGTCACGCCGGGGTCCGGCCCGGCGTGCCGTTCGATAAGCAGGAACCGGACGATCTGATGGGGATCCGGGATGAGTTCCTGTCATCGCCGAAATGGCACGGCGCCTGTGTGGTGCACGGGCATACGCCAGTGGAAGAGCCTGAAATCCTGCCCAATCGCATCAACGTGGACACCGGCGCTTACATCACGGGGAGGCTCAGCTGCGTGAGGCTGAAGGGGCAGACACAGACAATTCTGAGTGCGTGAACGCAGCGGGCACCGCGGCCACAACATCCAATTCAATCAGGACGCAACGAAAAAGGGCGATGAGAACACGTCTCACCGCCCAAAAGGTGCCTGCAAAAAGTGTGATGGCGTTACACGAATATGAAATCGGTATCGTCAACGTCGGTTAGCAGCGTATTCGTAAGCACGATTACGGTGCCGCCTTCCTCAAGAAAGACACTGCCATTGGCCGCCTGAAACGCCTGATCGAAATCGGCAAGCGTTGTGACGCCCAGCGCGCTCACGTCCAGCTGATCGCTTCCATCTTCAAAATCGCGAACAACATCCAGACTGCCATCGGCGCCAAATACAAAGATGTCAGCATCCGCTCCACCGCTGAGCCGATCATCATCCGCGCCCCCGATCAGAGTATCAGTGCCCAGCCCGCCAATGAGGATGTCTTCACCAAGACCGCCATCAAGGGTGTCGTCACCCAGTTCGCCTAAGAGGGTGTCCGCGCCATCATCGCCAACAAGACTGTCGTTGCCGTCGTTCCCTCGTAGCGTGTTTGCAAAGCGGTCACCAATCAACGTGTCATCAAATGGAGACCCATCGAGATTCTCGATGCTGATGTAGGTGTCCTGCTCTGCAAAGCCGGTGTTTGTCGACGGGTCGGCAAGGTCGGCACGCACGCCAACGGGCGCGTCGCGATAGACAGCTGTATCGCTACCGTCTCCGCCATCCAGAACGTCGCCATCCGAACCGCCGAACAGGCGATCATCACCGTCTTCACCGCGCACCGCATCGAACCCGCCACGACCGGCCATAATGTCGTTGCCATCGCCGCCAAACAGTTCGTTGTCATCGTTCGATCCGCGGATCGAATCGGCGAAGTCAGTTCCAATGACATTTTCTATGCTGGTGTAGGTGTCGTCGGTTGAATCACCACGTCCCGCTGCGGAAAAGACCGGATCATTCGCCAGCGAGGGATCAAGATCCACCAGCACACCAACTGTGTCAGGGCTCGAGCTGTAATCCACGGTGTCTTCGGTACCCGAAGACCCGACAAAATTCTCGACGACGCCAAGCCCCGCGTTTACCGTATTGCTTGGCCGCAAAATGAAGTTTGCATCGGAAAGGTCAGCCACGACCGTGTTTTGAAGCACAATCGTGGTCGCGCCTTCGATGAGGACGGCGCTGCCATTGGCAGCATCAAACACGCGGTCAAAGTCAGAGAAGGCGGTAATACCCAGCTCGCGCACATCAAGCAGGTCGACACCATTCTCGAAGTCTTTGACAATGTCGGAACTACCATCGGCGTCAAACACGAATGTATCCGCGTCAGTACCGCCGGTGAGAGTATCGTCGTCCGCACCGCCAGTGAGGATATCGATGCCGGCACCGCCATTGAGGGTGTCGCTTCCCTCGCCGCCGTCCAAGGTGTCATTGCCAGCTTCGCCAACAAGCGTGTCGTTGCCCTTCGCGCCGATGAGGGTGTCGTCACCATTGTTACCGGTTATCTCGTTTGCGAAACGGTCACCGATCAAAGTGTCGTCAAATACCGATCCATCGAGATTCTCAATGCTTATATAGGTATCCTGTGCCGCAAAACCGGTGTTCGCGGACGGGTCAGCTAGGTCAGCAACGACACCAGCCGTAGCGTCGCGATACACCGCAGTATCGCTGCCATCGCCGCCATCAAGCACGTCACCATCTGCGCCACCAAACAGGCGATCGTTACCATCCTGCCCAAACAACGCATCGAACCCGCCACGGCCAGCGATGAGGTCGTCGCCTCCACCGCCAAATAACTCGTTTTCATCATTGGTACCCCGGATCGAGTCGGCAAAATCGGTACCAATGACGTTGTCAATGCTTGTAAAGGTGTCGTTAGCCGATTCACCCCTGCCCGCCGCGGCGAAAACCGGGTTATTTGCGAGGGAAGGATCCAGATCAACCAGAATGCCAAGAGGATCCACGCTGGCGCTGTAGTCAACGGTGTCTTCAACTCCGGGCGAGCCTGGAAAGTTCTCAACGACGCCACCAAGCGTTGCGATGAAGGTGGCGCTGGGCCGCAGGATGAAATCGGCGTCGGATAGATCTGCGACAGCCGTATTCTGCAGCACAATTGTCGTCGCACCTTCGATCAGGACGGCGCTGCCGTTGGCGGCGTCGAAAACACGATCGAAGTCTGAGAACGCGGTGATGCCCAAATCCTGAACATCCAGAAGATCGATGGTGTCCTCGAAATCGCGCACCCGGTCGAAACTACCGTCGGCATCGAAGTCGAAGGTGTCGGCATCAGCGCCACCATGGAGGATGTCATCTCCCGCGCCGCCGGAAAGAAGGTCCATACCCAGGCCGCCGGATAGCACGTCGTTGCCAAGGTCGCCCGATAAATTGTCCCCGCCATTGCCACCGAGCAGAACGTCGTCGCCGCCACCGCCCGCCATGACATCCGATCCCGCGAGCCCGGAAAGCGTGTTGTCGCCTCCATCGCCGACCAAGATGTCGCCAAACAGGGAACCCTCGAGGTTCTCTATGCTGATGTATGTGTCGCCAGCCGCAAATCCGGAGTTCCCTCCTGGAGCTGACAGACTTGCGCTGACCCCAACAGTCGCATCGCGGTAAACGGCGGTATCGCTGTCGTCGCCCCCGTCCAGGACATCAGCACCATCACCGCCGAACAAGCGATCATCGCCATCACCACCGAGCAGCGTATCATCGCCGCCACGGCCCGCCATGGCGTCATCGCCATCGCGACCTTCCAAGGTGTTGGCGACATTGTCGCCGCGCAGGGAGTCCTCGAAGTTGGTGCCGATCACATTCTCAATGCTTGAGAAGCTGTCGCCCGTCGAATCGCCACGACCCGCCGCTGAGAAAGGCGGGTTGTTGGACAGGCTGGGGTCGAGATCAACGAGGACCCCCAGCGGATTTGCACTGCCGCTGTAGTCAACGGTATCGTCACTGCTCGGCGCGCCGACGAAGTTTTCATTTGGCGTAGGCGTTCCGAGGAAGGTCTGCTGCGTGACAACCGTGAATGGCCCCGACGTGAAGGTGACTGGGCCGTCGGTCTTGTCCCAGTTTGCAGGGTCGCCGATCGATGCAAGCAGGTCTTCGCGTGTCCCCGACAGCGTACCGGTGTAGGCAGCATTGTCGAAGTCATTGCCATCGATCGGGCCGGAACCCAAGGCAACGGCAGTTTCACCTTCGACCAGTCCAGGGGGAACTGACGAATTACGGTTGCTTGTTGCGTCCGCCTGAAATTGGGAGCTGTTCGTCTGCGACGCAAACAGGAACGTCACGGAACCATCGTCCTGATAGGCGATGAGCTGATCGCCATTATCGCCTAGCCCGAAGTTGCCGCTTTCCGCTGAAAAATCTCCACCAACGCTCGTGAAGGTAATAACCGTCCCTGCGGTAATGCCACCCGCAGGCACGGTGTACTTTATGACACCTTCATTGGCGTTTGTTCGGAACGTACCATCCGCCTTTACGCCTTGGTCAGTGAAAAGTATCTCTTCGCCAGCAGGGATATCGACTAAAGCGACGAATGCCCAAGGATCAGGGTTGCCAGTTTGTATACCGACGATTGCGATATCACCCGCACTAAGAGCCATCGTAGGTCTCCAGATTTATGGTCAACAGTTTACCGCGACGTCAGTGGTAGGCGGTTTTAAAAAAATGAACAAGGTGGGTAATCTTTCCCGGCTGACTTGTTTTTGAGCGTTGCCCAAATGCAATTATAGCATTCAGCCTAGCGTTAACTGTTTCGCGGAATAGATGTTGCTTTACTACTACGTAAACTAACAGGGGTGAGCTGCCAGCCAGCATTGGTCCCTTGAAGCGTGGGACGGGCCGCTTGTGCTATCCGAAATCATTTGGAATTTGACCAGGAACGTGAAGAACGTTCGCCATTGGCCGCCTGCGTAACGATCTGATCGACCTGTGAAACCCAGCTGTCTTCGGTTGGGAAATAGGATTGGACCCATGGCGCGCCCCGATCGTTGAGCGCGCGCAAGTGGTCGGGACCCCAATCGAGCACCCGGTCAATCACAGCATGCAACCCGCTTGCATCATCGAACCAACTGACCGGCGCAGCTCCGAAGATGTCGACAAGACGATTGTGACGACGGACGATCGGGTGCGTACAGGTTGCCAGGGCCTCAATAACGACCAATGAGGATGTTTCCGACGCAAAATTGGTCGGGAAAATCATGAAGTCGCAGGCGTCGTAAAAGGGCGTCGGATCAGAGAGGTAGCCAAGGTACCGTATGGACGGCATCGTATTGATCCGCTCAAGTAGGCGCAGACCATACGCCCGATCGATGTGACTTGGCCCACCGGCGATCACAAAGTCAGCGCGGTCAGCATAGCGATCCGCTGCATCAAGAAACAGGTCGATCCCTTTCTGAGGATCAAAGCTCGAAATGAAACCAAAACAGCGACGCGCCACCTTCGCTTTGTCTGTGTCGTCCGCACGTTCCTCCTGGTGGCTGGGCAAAGCGTCACGTTCGTCCTCCCGCGTCCGACGGGCAATGGCTTTCACAGCGAACGTTGGGATGGGATTGCGAACGAAGGTCGAGCGGGCGGCCAGCTCGGGATCAACCGGCACGAATACCTCGTTAACGAAGACAAAAGCGGTCACGTGCCGAAGGTAGAACGCTTTAACCCGGGCGAACTGCGCGTTGTGGCGATAAAAATCCTCAAACTCGGCCCCGTGCACATGCGCAACGATTGGTCTTCGCAACATGATCACGGGCAACAACAGCAAAAGGTCCCGCATCATGCCGAAAGTTGTGCGGGACATCGCAATGTAGGCAACATCAATGCGGGCCAGCAGCGTAAGAAACAAAACCTGCAGCGACTGCCAAACCATCTGCAGTGGTGCGAGCGCCGACTTGTGGCCGTGGAAGTCAAAAACTACAGGGTTTCCCGTTGTACCGTCGCGAAATGCCATGGTCAGGCGACTCTGACCGCCGATTGGGCCGTCGATCTGGCCGAAAATCGCAATCTGCAGTGGTTTGGACTTCGACACCTGGTCGCTCAGGCTGGACTTAGGCGCGCAAGGAAACGCGGCATGGTCAACAAAGCTGCAAGCGCGCAAACGCCAAGAATACAAAGCGCAACGGCGGCATTCGTCATCGTCCATCCGCCATTGTGGAGGAATAGCGCCGGGGCCGCGGCGCACGCCGCGATCAAAGCTGGACCGGCGATCACAGCGTAAAACGCACTCAACCGCACATTGGCACGGCGAGCTGTTTGGACCGCGACAAACCCCAAATTGACGACGAGAAAGCTCCCGGAGAAGACCAGAGCAATCGCCATCAGAGCCGATTGGCCTTCAAGAAGCGTACTGGCGATGATGACACCCACAATGTTGATAATACCGGCGATCAGAAGCGGCGGCGCGAATGCGCGGACCTCGCCGCGCCCGGAGAGGAACTTCATCCAGCCTTCCGATAGAATGCTTGCGGCAATCCCAAACGACATGATCCGGAAGAGATCGGCCGACATCGCCGGGACCCACCCCGACTCACTCAAGGAATCGCCAAACCACAGCGCCAAAATCGCCTCAACGAAAAGGCCAATGAGCGCGCACGAGAACGTCGCAAAAACGGTCAGAATATAGGTCCAACGCAGGATCAAGCTGCTGGCTTCGCCATCGTTTTCGGTACCCATCAGCCGCGCAACCATCGCATCCAACCCCACGACCAAACCCATCGAAAGCTGCCGTTGATACCCAATCAACAACAACACGATGCTCAAGGTCAGTGTCATCAACTCGCCGAGCGACCAGTTGACGACAAGGGGCGGCCAGCGCGTGAACAACGCAAACGCGATGACGACGACAGCGTTCCAACCGATAAAAGCGCTGATCCAAGCAGTCGTCTGACGCACCAAGGGCGCCCTGCGCAACCTCAGGTGGGGTTCGCCACGCACTGCGAGCACATAGATGCCGAGTTGAAGGACAATCGTCAGCCCGCCAACAAGAGCATAAAAGAGTTGAAGCTTATCATCGACCGAGGTCGCTGGTGGAAGCACAATGATGACAGTAGCTGCGACCAGAATAAGTGCGCGGTCCAGGACCAGCATGATGTTGTAAGCAACCAACCGCCGTTCGACCAGCAGCAGGTTCAGGAACACGATGCCGACCGACGACGCGAAGGTCTGAACCGCCGTACCCAAAAGAGCGATCGCAATCGTGGTTTGCGACAAAGCGCCGAAGTTCAGTTGATCGGATACCAGCCAGAAGCCGGCAAACAGCACAACAGACAGCAGTCCCGCACCGACACCAAGTACGAACGATGTCCAATATACTTTTTGAAAATCGTGCTCGCCGCTTCCGTCGATCGACAGACCAAGGGCCGGGACCAGTGCGTTTTGCAGCGCGAACTTGAACATCGCCGCAATGCCGGTCGATGAAATCAGCAGCAAATAAATCAGCGCTGCATCAGGACCGATCTCGGCCATGATGCGCACAATGACGATGCCGATCACAAAGGTCGCGATCAGCCGCCCATAATTCGAGAGAACGCGTATCATTGTGCTTTCGGGCGAACGAGGCCTAAGCGGCCGCGCGGGCTTTCTCTAGTTGTTCGCGCGTCCACAACGCCATGTACTTCTCGCGACGCGGTGGTGTGAAGTCGGCAAACTTGTCGACGGGCGGCTCAAAGTTAAACGGAGCCGCCTCAAGATTGAGCGGACGATGTTTGCCGGTCACGATATCTCTGTTTTCTTCGATCTGGGGCATGTGCGTCGTCAGCAGATGCGGAATGGAGGAGCCGAGAAAATTGTCAACGAAGCGCCAGATATCCGCGTGACTGAGATGGAAAAGGGCGTCCCGGCACATCATCATATCAGCCTGCGGCAGTGGATCGGCGGTAATGTCGATCTGAGTAAATTCAACGCGCTCCGAGCTGTATCTTGCGCGCATATCCTCAATCAGGTCAGGCACGATGTCCGCGCCCAGGTAATGCACATCCGCGGGCAAAGGCACATGCTGCATCCAATTCCAATCGCCGCATGGTGCATCAAGAAGCCTCTCTACGTCCCACTTTTGCATAAAGGGCACCAACTCTTCGCGTATGCGCTGAGTTGCGTCCAAAGTAGAGCCGGAACCACTTAGGCTTTCACCATTGTCGAACCACCAACCGGATCGATAGTGACCTGTGAACCGTTCTTCCATGGACTGATTGGCGAGATCGCGATCCATCAACCGTCCCTTAATGAAGCGCCTTATACGGCCTAGCATTGCGTTTCTCCTAGAGCGGCTCGGGAGCCATGCATGTTGCGTTTGCCCTTACGACAGGGGCGGTATTATCGATACTACCCGAGATGGTAGGATCGAGCAGATGGGAAGCGAGTCAATGCGACGAAACCAAGACGTGCGCGGTGCACCAAAAACAATGAAGGCACTCCGGCACGCTCTCCCATTGGGGGTCATCGAACTGGCCGCCCGCTTGGGCGGGTACGCCATCGGATTTGCTTTTCCCGATAAAGCGTTGCGAGCGGAAGAACGCCTTCGCGGAAGGCTGGTCGGTCTGCGCAACGGGTACGGCCTGACCGCTCTTGGCCGTGGGGTCCTGCTCGATTCGCCCTTTGCGATTGAGATGGGATCGGGAACTGCCCTGCGCTCAGGCGTGAAAGTCAATACCAGCTCGGACGGCTGGTGCAGGATTGGGCGCGGCACCCATATCTCTCACAACTCCATTCTTGCTGCTGCGGGCGGCATATCGATCGGGGAGCACTGCGGCATCTCCGCTGGCGTGATCATCTATTCGCGCACCTATGACCGATCCGGCGGCGTACACCTGAAAGATGCGCCAACCCATTACGCGCCGGTGTTCATCGGCGATGGTGTCCACATCGGTATGGGCGTCCGCATCCTGCCTGGCGTTACCATCGGCGATCACGCAATCATTGGAGCTGGTGCGGTCGTCACCAAAGACGTGCCACATCGGGCGACGGTTGTTGGCGTTCCGGCGAAGCCAATCACGGTCGCAGATACAATCGACGATTAACGAAACGAACCCGCACCGCCCACCAAGCCAGCTCTGGGACGCCGCACGGGCGAGACGGGCATGTGTCTGGGAATATGATCAATACCCAAGCGGCCTTCACGCGCCAGCTGGAAGCGCCAATATTGCTCGGCGATCAGGATCGCGATGTAGTACTTTATGAAGATGACGATCGCTGCGGAGAACTCGACGTTCACGAAATAAATAGCAGCCACCATCAAAAAAGCGTAGCGAACAATCGTGAAACGGGGATCGACCGCGTTGCGATGTCGCCACCACAAGTACGCCAACCCGGCACCGAACAACATCATCCCCAGCACCACGCCCATCAGGCCAAAGTTGAGGTAGAACTCGCCCACCGCTCCAGGTGGAACACCGGCTTGGCTATTGAAGCCGAAAAGCTGTTGGGCAACGAACGGGCCGACCCGAACACTTGGTTTATCGTTCCACAGAACGCGTGGAATGGGCGCGATGATAAAGCCTACAAAGCTGAGGCCCATAAACCGATTGGTGGCATCCACTTTATCAACAATGGCGGCCGTTTTCGCTGGGTCGATAAAGTAGGCGCCCTCGAACGCATGAACGGTGGTTGCGCGGATAGCGTGCAGGACGTTCAATTGGCTCAGTGCCAATCCCTCCCGTGAGGCATCGCGAACCTGGCTCGCCAACGACAGGGATGCAAAAATCACCCCAATGAACGCCAATCGCATCAATCGTTTGAGAAGATTTCGGTCCACCGATCGAATGGCCAAGACGATTAAGGCCAACACCACCAGCGCAATGACAACGTTCCGTCGACTTGCAAGGAACAAAGTAAGCAAAAGAAACGCCATCGTGACGGTGTAGACGTTCACCCAGGTCAGCCTCTTTGCCATCGCGAGGTAGTAGATGAACAACACCAATAGGAAGTCGCCGCCAACCGATAGGAACCCTAAAGAGTGGCGGACACCTTGTTCATCGACGAAGAACTTGGATGCAAAGAACCGACCAGTGGCGATCTGCTGCACGAAGCCCATGCGGTAAAAGAAGATGGCAAGCAGCACCATGCTGATGGCCATGAAGGGGAAGTACACCAGGCGAGGATCAACGGGCCACGGTCTAGGCGGCAGCGTTCTGGTCCGGTGCGGTGCGATGTGGCTGGCAAATACCAGGTAGCCCACTATCATCGAGATGACGCCCACGGTGATCATCATCTGCCCGACATCAACGATGTCGGCAGCAATCCAGTCAGGCCGGAACGGCAAGTCGTACACCACCGCAAACG
This sequence comes from Pseudomonadota bacterium, assembly GCA_039024915.1. Taxonomy (NCBI): domain Bacteria; kingdom Pseudomonadati; phylum Pseudomonadota; species Pseudomonadota bacterium. Next base: position 132,481 of record JBCCPK010000004.1, on the reverse strand, counting down.
ATAAATAGATGCTTTTGAGTGTGTAGCCGAACAACCATGTCCAACCCATAATCGTGAGCGGCGAAGGGCCTATGCCCCACGCGTCCAGCCGTGCTGCTCCAAATAGCAGAAGCGTCGGGAAAAGACCCAGGATCAGGATGGTGAGGCTGTACATTCTCGGTTTGCTATTACCCTACGCGCTGCGAAACCACGCGACCGTCCGCTTAACACCATCCGGAAAAGAGACCGGCACCGGACCGCACACCTCTTCGGTTTTCGACACATCAACGGTGTACTCGGTGCGGATATTGTTCAAGCGGAAACTGTTATAGGGAAACGGGACGCCAACACGATTGAGCACATCGCCTGCAAAGGCCAGCATGTGCGCTGCAGGCAACGGAACCGTAACGGGCCGCCGCCGCCCCAGCTCATCTGCCAGCGCGTTCAAATAGTCGCGCAAAGAGAAAGGCTCGTAGTCTGCCAGAACGAAAGTTCGGCCGTTGATCGTCTCGCGCGGCACGTGAAGCAGCTGGACATACTGATGTACGATATTGTCGATGAATGCATATGACTTGTAGAGCGCGCCCCAACCCGAGTGAAAAAAGAGCCCCTTATCGATCATCCGTAGCACTGTTTGGTAGTGCTGGCTCATACCCGGGCCCCATACCGTTGTAGGACGGACCAAGGACCAGCAGACGTCGCCGCCATTGGTCTCGCGGACAACCATTTCCGTGGCAACCTTGCTCTCTCCGTAAACAGTGTTCGGAGAGTAGTCGGTATCCGATTTCGGGGTTGATCCGATTGCGCAAACCAATTGAGAGGATGTGTAAATTGAGCGCCGGACCGATGGCGTCGCGGCGACCACGTCGCAGATATTACGAACACCCTGCCTGTTGACCTCATAGTCCTCGACCGTCTTGCCTTCGAGATCAGTACGCGCAGCAAGGTGAATGATTGCGTCGGGTTGGTACTGTTCAAAGGCGGCGCTCAGTGCTTCGCTATCCATCACGTCGATCGTGCGGTGCTCCCATGCGGCTGCCTGGCCGGGCTCTCGCGTATCGAGCCCCAGCACGCTTAAGCCATCAGCGAGCAAGCGGCGACAAAGCGCTTGACCGATGAACCCGCTGCTCCCCGTTACAAGAACCTTTTGCAAGGTTGCAGAGCCATCCTCTTCGGTCATTTCAGTCATAAAGATCAAACCCCCAATGACGACGCCGGCTTTGGAAGAAGGCTTCCTGATCCGCGCCGAATATCTGCCGGCCTTCGCCGACGGAGCCCTTTCGGGCGAAAACAAACCCCTCGGCGAACTTCGACTGGAAGGCTTTGGAACTCTGCGCCTGTGCCTTGCGCGTTTTCTCAAGGCTTGAAGCCTCCAGCGCGGCTTCAAGTTCGTCTTCGCTTGCTTCAATACCAATGTAATCGAGAAGGCACCGGAACGTCTCAACCGGTGAACGGCGCAGATCCTCGTAGCTGACGATCAGACCAGCCTTGTCGACCCATGAACAGTAGAAGCGAAAGTAGCTGTCGAGCCCCATATCGGGGTGACGCAACAAATCGTCGAGCCCGCCCGAAAAACCGAACTCTTTCTTCGCGTTAGCGTAGTGAAGAAACGAGACCATCGTATCGCGCGGCTCACGCGTGAACACGATACTCTTATGCCCGCGCCAGAACGGCACGTATGGCCGGTGGGTCTTGATCGTCCGCGCCACATCGGGAAAGGGCGACGCGCGGAAGAAACTGGGGTGCGCGAACTCTGGCATGGATGCATCCACGGAATCGAAATCAAAGTCCGACGCCACGAGGCCACGCTGCGCCGCCAAAAGGTTGTACAGCACGATCCGCACCCACGTGCTCCCCGTCTTGGGGTAGAATGCCATCACCACGTCTGAGCGTTGCAGCCCTGCGATGCTGCGGCCCCAAAGGTAGGCTTTGCGCGCGGCCCACCCGGGTTTGCTCACGGCCCGCATCAGAAGGTAGCTCATGGCGCAGTGACCAACGAATTGCTCTTTTGGCCTTCTGAAAGCCAGGTAGCTGTCGGCTCCACGACGCGGCGTAAGCCGTGCTTCTGTTCAGCGGACAATTCGTCGAGCATATCGCGTCTCTTGAGATTTTTAGCGGGTTCGAATTCCTCGCGGAAGAAAGCGCGCGCCTGTGGTGCATAATCGAGATCGAGAAACTCGAAGATCGATTCCAGGCGACCTTCATTCAGATCATCGAGGTAGAATTCCAGGTAGCGATCAGGTCCCAGCGGCCGGCCGTCCATGCAGGCGCGCTCGACACACATGCGCCACTGCCAAGCCGCTACTTCAAACAAGTCCATCTCATTGGTCATGCGCCTCAAACCCGGCAGACGTGGCCCCCAAAGCGTTCGGGGCTTGCCCTTCCCGTTCGGCAGAAGCCGCATAAAGAACTCACCAAGATAATGCGGCAGCTGACTGGGGTGCGCTTCTTCAAGCCGCTGCCGCAAGATGCTTTTCTGAGAGCCCCGCCGACCCTGACCCACACCGACCGTTAAGTTGTGCCAATGCCAATGGATCGATAGCGCCGCCTCGTATCCGTCCCGCATCACATGGACGTACTGCGCGTTGGGAAAGACTTTCTCGATAAAGGGCACACGAAGGGAGTTGCTCGGCGTCTTTTCGATGATGCGCGCGCCAGGCGTATCCCCCAACAGGCCCTCGAAATACTTGCGGATATAAGCAACCACTTCGGGACGTGCTGCCTCTGGCGGAAGCAGGTCCGAAAGGCCATCATTGCCGTATCGCCAAACAAGACGCGGCTCTTTGACATGAACGAGTTTTGGGTGAGCTTCCAGAAGCCGACCCAGGACGCTCGTCCCCGCGCGCGGTGCCCCTAGAACGATCACGGGTCTGGTCATCATGTCAGTGTCGGCCCTGCATCCAGTGGGCGCTCAGTGCGTCATCAGAGGGTCGTTGGTCCGCAGGCAGTTGCCTAAGCACATCCAATGTCTCTGCGACGGCGGGTTCGAAAAGCGCGTTAAGCTGTGATCGCATCACCGCAGGGACGATATCTTTGCGTGACGACACCGTGGTGAGCGCCTGATGAGCATAATTGCAGAGCTTGGCCACAGCCTTGCTCTTAGTCGAGCTTTCGATCGCCAGCAGCCAGTTATTGTAGGAGTTGCGCTTGGGTGCCGAGCCAAGGCTGGGTGGCCGAAAGTCAGAACGGACCCCTAAATAGCTGTACAGATCCTGCACCTGTTGTAACCCAGCTGCGGCGATCTGTTCATACAAAACAACTTTGATCCGTTCGGCACCGTAAAGGTCAATAAACCGTTGGATCTGCGGTCCGTACAGACTGCGTCCGACTGCTTGTCCAAGTGGGCCTTCGATAGGCTCTGAAAAGCCCGGTTGAGCGTCAAGGATTGGTCCCAGACCGTCTTCAAGTGGACGATTTTCTATATCGCCCTTACGCAGCAACCAGAAGTAGCCGGAGACCGTTCGATCCACCGGGTGCCGAAGACTGATGATAAACTTCGCGTCCGACGCAAAGGGTTTCATCGCGGCAGCGGCATTCTCGTCCCATAGATACTCCACCGAGATATCGCCAACCCGCTGGTTGTCTGATGGGTGAAAGCGGTCGAAGAACCAGTCTTCCCCCATCTCCTCGAACATGTTGCCGCCAATGTAGCCCTTCTCAAGCTTCTTGGTGGGAACACAGATTTCCGGGTGGTCGCGGAAACAATAATAGAGCCACGATGTTGCACATTTCTGCGCACCAATCAGCATGTAATCAAAGCTGCGGCGATCCATTAGCTACCGTATTTATCCGTCGATCGAAACGCCCACATGGTGGCCCATCCTAGTTGAGCGCTTCGGCAAAGAAGGGCCGAAAACGATGCAATTCGCCCATGGCGATGTGGTTTGAATCCGAGAAGATCGACCGCCCATCGATTATCCAGTTGCATTCAGTGTCGTCACACAATGCGGAATGCGGTTCCACGAATCTTACGCCCAGCCGTTCTTTGAGCGACGCAACAGCATCTGCATGGCGCTGTTCAAAGTCTGCGTACGGAACTGCCAGCGGACGCGAGAAGGTATGACCGAAAGCGAGAGCCCGACTGTACTGCGATGCCAAATCGTAGCCAGGCACGGGTATGGGGCCGACCAGCTGCGCTTCGATATCAGCGGCTTCTAACCGATCGACGAGCATGTTCAGGCCAGCAATCAATTCGGCGTGGAAATCGGTCACCGGCGTGCCATCGGCGTAGACATGCTCCCGTTGGTCGACCTCCCAGTTGAAGGCAACAAGTGTTCGTTCAGCTTCCGGCAGGGACTCGATTGCGGCGATGTTGCGCTCGGCTTGGCCGATGCAGCCTCGCGATATGTTGATGTTGGTGATCGGCAAGCAGCCGTTCATCGGAACCAGAATGGCGGATGCATTCGTCTGGCGCGCCGCCTCCTCAATCAGTGGCGCGTACATTTGCGCGTGCGAGTTGCCAAAAAGAACAATCTGCGCCTCTGCAAGGCTACCCGATGGCACGTGCAATCGACAGGCACGAGACGAGCCAAAGGGAACAAAATCTGTGACCGCGCAGCGGTAGTTCGTCCCGGCAGCCTCGTTGATGACAGCCGCTTGCACTGGCAGTCTTCCCTGAAGGCCGGACATCATGATCGTGGCCACGCCTCCCGCGACCAGAACAACCGCACCGACACTCAGCGCCGCGGCAACGGCCCGGAACGAACGCCGCCTGTCTCGGGCAGGCGTTTCAACCATGTACAGCGACGCCACCGAGAGCGCGAACACAAGCGCAATCGCCGCCAGCGTTTCAATCTGGCTCAATTCGCGGACAAGGTAATAGGTCGAAAAAACCAGCACCGGCCAATGCCACAGGTATAGCGCGTAGGAAATGCGGCCGACAAAGCGCACCGGCGTAACCGATAAAGCCGTCGCAATACGTGTCTTGGCGGTGCCTCCGGACCAGATCATAAGCACTGTTCCCACCACAACCGGTACCGCTGCCGGAACAGGTCCGGGAATGTGGTCGGCAAACGCAATCCCCGCGATCACCAGGGCTAAGCCCACGATGGCAGCTATCTCGGCACCAAGCGAAGAGGGGCTTGTCCGGTTAGGCAGGACAGCCAGCAACGACCCAAGGCCAAGCTCCCAGATTCGCGTCGGCAAGAGATAGAAGGCCGGACTTCGACCACCGATTACATTCAACGCTGTGTTGGCTACCAAAGACGTCAACACTGTAAGGAGGATGACAGCCGCGACCCATTTGGGTGCAAATCGCGCGACGACGATCAGGAGGACTGGCAAGAGAATATAGAACTGCTCTTCGACCCCCAGCGACCACATGTGCAGCAGCGGTTTTTCATCAGCTGCCGGAGCGAAGTAGTTCGTGTCGCGCCAGAAGTAGATATTTGCCACAAATGCTAAGGTCGCGATCAAGCTGACCGCGAAGCGTACAAGATCGCTCGGCAACAAGATGAATAGCGCCGCGACCGTGGAGCACAACAGCACGACCACCAGCAATGGCATGATGCGCCGGATGCGCCGCTCGTAAAAGGTGGCGAGCGTAAACGTACCTGCCTGTATCTCCGCCCAGATGATCCTGGTGATCAAATAGCCGGAGACGACGAAGAAGACATCGACGCCAAGGTAGCCGCCGGGCAAATCAAAAACCGAGAAGTGGAACGCAATCACAGCCAACACAGCGATGGCACGCAATCCGTCGATATCGGCGCGATAGGTCAACGAGGTATCCACAACAGGGCGGGGGCGATGCCATAGGCGGCGCATTCCCGGTTGGCGATCAGCGCGTGGTCAGGCAACCGCATGTTGTCCCGTTCCGGAGCCGCCCGACGCCGCTGCTCTCAAGAACCACTCGTAAGTCGCCGAAAGCCCATCGGTCAGTGCAATTTTCGGTCTCCAGCCAGTTGCACGAAGCCGATCGACGTTCAGCAGTTTTCGCGGCGGACCGTCCGGCTTTGAAGGGTCCGTCACGATCTCACCGGAAAAGCCCACGCAGGCTGCGACCCGCTCAGCGAGGTCTCCAATCGTCAAATCTTCGCCCGTACCAATATTGAGGTGGCCTTCGCCGCTATAGGCCTTGAGCAAGTGCACGATCGCATCGGCGCAATCATCAACGTGCAGGAACTCGCGTCGCGGCGACCCACTTCCCCAAATCGTAAGAGACGCAGAGCCGGACAGCTTGGCTTCGTGCGCCCTGCGAAGCATCCCCGCGACGACGTGACTGCTTTGCGGGTCAAAATTGTCCTTAGGTCCATACAAATTGGTCGGCGTTACGGCAAAGTAATCAGCACCATGTTGGGTCCGCAACGCCGAGCACAGCTTCATCCCTGCGATCTTAGCAATGGCATAACCCTCATGGGTTGGCTCGAGAGGCCCGGTCAGAAGTGCATCTTCGGCCATCGGCTGAGGAGCGTTTCTGGGATAGACAGCGCTTGAGGACACAAACACGAGGCGTCTGACACCAGCTTCGAACGCGGCGTTGATAACGGCCTGCTGAATGGCCAGATTTTGCGCAAGAAATGTCGCCGGAGCCGACGCATTTGCGAGTATCCCGCCAACCTTGGCGGCAGCTAAGACGACCGCGTCAGGGCGGTGGGTTGTCATAAACGCGCGTACGCGTGGACCGTCGGTCAAATCGAGCTCTGCCCGTTCACGGGTCAAAAGCTCGCACCCCTCACCTGCCAAACGGCGCACCAGCGCAGAGCCGACCATCCCTTTATGGCCGGCAACGTAAATCGTCTTCCCGTCCAGAGAGAAGGGATCGCTAGCCATCAACGCACTCTAAATCTAGTAACCGGGCGGGCCATAGCGCGAGCAACGAGAGGCTCAAAGCCGACCGAAGGTATCCTCAAGCCGCTCGATATCGTCCTCTCCCAGATACGAGCCGGTCTGAACTTCGATCAGTTCCAAGGGTATACGGCCCGGGTTCTTCAGGCGGTGGACGGCACCCTGCGGGATGAAGGTCGATTGGTTTTCTGCAAGGCGCGTTACGGTCTCGCCAATTGTCACCTCGGCGACACCGCGCACCACGACCCAATGCTCAGCGCGGTGAACGTGCTTTTGCAGCGACAAGGCAGCGCCCGGTTTAACGGTGATGCGTTTGACCTTAAAACGCGCACCCTCGTCGATAGCGTCATAGCTACCCCAAGGACGGTGCACCAATCGGTGTTCGGTGGCCTGCGCAGAGTTGCGGGCCTTTAGCTCGGCAACCAATTCCCTGACGTCTTTCGAGCGTGATCGATCAGCCACCAGCACCGCATCCCGCGTGACACTGACCGCAAGGTTGTGCGTTCCCAGCAGGCCAACCACAGAGCCGTCCGCGTGAACGATGCAGTCTTTCGTGTCGAGCGCCACGGTATCGCCGGTCGTCACGTTTCCAGCGTCATCCTTGTCGCCGATCTGCCAAAGCGCGTCCCAGCTGCCAATATCCGACCAGCGGAAGTGGGCCGGCACAACCGATGCCTTGTCGGTTTTCTCCATCAATGCATAGTCGAACGAGATCTTAGGTGCAGCTTTGAACGCTTCAGCATCGAGCCGGAAAAAGTTGAGGTCGGGCTCCGCCTTCGCTGCCGCCGACGAGGCGGCCTGTGCGAGGTCGGGTGCATGGTGCCCCAGTTCGTCCGCCAGGACAGAGGCACGCATCATGAAGTAGCCCGCGTTCCAGTAAGCGCCTGCCGCGATGAGTTCAGCCGCGCGTGCCGGTTCCGGCTTTTCGATGAACGCCTCCACATCAGACACCTCTCCGGCCCTAATCGGTTTGATGTAACCGAAATCAGGCTTGGGCGCATTGGGTTGGATACCAAAAACCACGATGCGGCCCGCGTCACATGAAGGCTTAGCGTGTTCGACCGCCTCGGCGAAGAGATCATCGTCAAGCACAACATGGTCAGCCGCAAGCACGAGTATGCTTGCATCACCCCCATCACGGTTTGCCGCAAAGGCCGAAGCGGCGGCGATGGCTGGGCCCGAGTCCCGCATCACAGGTTCCAGAATTACATCAACGTCAATACCCATGGCGCGAGCCTGAGCCTCGGCATGAAAGCGGTAGGCATCGTTGGTCATAACGACGGGTCGGGCAAAGCCGCTCACATCCGCGACCCTGGCCAAAGTCGATTGATAGGTTGACCGGTCGCCATGCAGCGGCAAAAACTGCTTGGGTAACGTTTCGCGCGAGACCGGCCAAAGCCGCGTACCGGTTCCACCGGCAAGGATGATGGGCGTGATCGGCGTCAAAGGCTCTTACCTCCGCTTATCGGCAAACGGTTTTTCCACGCTGCCGCACTTTGGGTGAAGAGGCTCCACCCATCGTCTCAACTGTATTTGACGGCAAGCAGGGTACGCTTGGCGCTAACCGTCAGTCTGCCGGTACCAGATCCTGGCGCCGGGTCACGATTGGCACAGTGCTATCGAGCATCGACAGAAGCACGCGGGCGCGATCATTTGCCCGCAACTGCTGCAGTTCCCCAAGCTGATAGGCAAAGGGGCCGTTGATCAACCGGACCTTATCGCCCGGCTTTAGGGGTTGAGAAAACAACAGGTGCCCCGCTTCGTCTACCGACTGCAGCATCGTCTCGATCACACCTCGACGTATCGGGGCGGGGCGGTCACCGCGCATGACCAATCGCTTAATCCCAACCGTTCCGTTGATGGCGCGCCAAGCAGTCGCTTCGGGGTCGAATTGAACGAACAGGTAACCGGGAAAGAACGGTCGCTGCGCCTGGCTTATCTTGCGGGCATGCCGGATGGTCCGGTCGATTTTCGGCACAAAAGTGGTGAACCCCTGCGCCTGCAGGCGCTGTTCTGCCGGAAGCTCGCGGTGCGGCTGCGTATGCACCGCAAACCATCGGCCGACTTGGCTAGACGCTCGCGGCTCAACGGAGGCAGATTGGGTCGAGGGCGACATATTCACGAGACGCACTATCCACTCATTTCGCACTTATGCCGCAACGCAACATCACGCGCTTTCAGTTGTCCATAGCGTAAACAGCACCCGCATCCAAAAACAAACTCTTGATTAACGCTGACGAAAAATTAGTTGGCTTAAGGTAAACGGCATGAGGCGTCTCGCTGGGCCATCACAGATCGCCCAGAACCGTGCCGACAGTCGCGCGATTCACGCGGCTTTTCAGGTTGTTAGCGTATCCACGTCCGTGACGAGCTAAGCAACCTTTTTAAGGCGAGATCCAAAAACTCGACAAAACAACTTGAGGGACGCCGCTGGGGCGCGGCCCGCCTGACACAAAAATTAAGCCGGCTTTAACCGGTGAAAACCAACCTCAGTGCAATGGAGGGTGCTATGGATATCATCGGAATCGCGATCGGGTTTGGACTGGTTATGCTGCCGCTGAAAGCACCGGTCGCTATGGCTGCTCTCATTGGCCTCAGTACACTGGTCTTGTCCCTTTCTTGGGCCTCGGGGGGCGGGCCTCTCCCCGCTATAGCTCACGCCGCAACAATCTGTATCGTCGGACAACTAGCCTATGCGATGGCGGTTGTGGTTGCGGCGATCGCGGGCCGAGCGAGCAGCAAAGCGGAAACTCCAGCTGCGCTGGCGAAACAATGATAGGAAGCTGCGTGCAGTGATACCAAACAAGAGCAAGCCTGCCTTCTCGGTTCAAAACAAACGAGACCAAGCTCGATCTGCGGATGGATACCGCAAGGCGTACGCATGCGTAATGCTCTAACCACTAGAGTGCTTGTTGGCGCCCGATCACCGATGAACTGGTAGTACTGTAGAGCTCAATTGCGCTCCTCGTTCCTTCGGACCAGACCATTTGCAGCCAGCGACCAAAACAGTCCGCAAACCGCCTGTTCCGGGACAAGTCGCCGTAAACCGCCTGTTGCTCTAACCATGCAATCGGATTGTTCCGGGCTTCCCCAGCTGCGCTCTGCAGGGACGACCAATGCGGATCGTTCGGCTCGATCGTTGATCCATCCTCACGCGTTCCCTCGCACATGCGTGCCCACAACGCTTCGACAAGCGCCAATCCTTCCACGGGTGCATCGGCTGCCAAACCATCGCGGATTGTCGGCAAGAGGAAACCGGTGTGCCTTGATGAACCATCAAAAGCCACGCGACGTGTCGTATCGCGGATGGCGGGGTTGGCAAAACGCGTCGAGATCAGCTCGAGATAGGCTGAGGGCGTCATACCGGGCACCGGGTCAACATGTGGAAGAACCTCGGCCCCCATCACATCATGAAAGAACGGGCCGATAGCCGGATGTGCCATGCATCCATAAATCGTCTCAACGCTGAGAAGCTCGCCAGCGTTTGCGAGCACCTGATGACCAGCGTTCAAGACGCGCAGCTTCATAGCTTCATAGGCGTGAACATCGTCCGTGAAAGTCGCGCCAACCTTGTCCCAATCCGGGCGCCCGGCGCAGAAGGCATCCTCAATCACCCATTGGCGGAAGTTTTCGTGGGTCACGGGCGCCGCGTCATCCAAACCGAAACGGTTGACCATGGCACGTTCGGCGGGCCCGGTGGCGGGCACGATGCAATCAACCATGCAATTGGGGAACGCCGCGCTGGCGTCGATCCAATCTGCAAGCGCGGGATCGCTCAAACGGGCGAGCGACACAATGGTCTGTCGGACGATTGCACCATTGCCCTGGAGGTTGTCGCAGCTCAGAACGGAAAAGGGGCCTACTCCCGCATCCTTGCGCAATCGCAGCGCTGCAATGATCGCACCGAAAGCTGTGCGTGGTGCGGCAGGGTTCGCTGCATCGTGTTGAATGTCGGGGTCTTGCCAATCGAATGCCCCAGTCGCCGGATCGATGTAATAGCCGCCCTCGGTCACCGTGAGTGACACGATGCGGATGAAAGGATCGGACAGTTGAGCGATAAGGGCGCCATTGCCGTCTTCGACCGGCGCATAATCGCTCATTGAACCAACGATTTCCGCTGATGTCGCCGACGGGTCGAGCTCGATGAGGGTGGTTAGACAATCCTGCTCCAGCAGCGCTGAACGCATCTTGGTATCATAAGGGCGGACGCCTGCGCCTATGATCGCCCAGTCATACGCCTCGCCCATCTGCATGAGCCGGTGAAGGTACCAGGCCTGATGCGCGCGATGGAAGTTCCCGACGCCGATATGAACAATACCGGCGGTCAGCTGTGCCCGATCGTAGCGCGGCCGTTCGATGCTCGCGGGCAGCTGGTCCAACATATCGTTGCACAGCTGAAGATGCTGACCGTCAGGCTTGGACGCTAGCTCATCCATTGGCCACCATCCACGTTGTAAGTCTGCGCAACGATGTAGTCGGCTTCGCTCGAAGCGAGGAACACAGCCATCCCTGTCAGATCTTCGGCACGACCCATGCGCCCATACGGAACGCTCGCCCCCACTTCCCTTTTCTTCTGGCCGACAGGCTTGTTCTCCAGCTTCGCAAACAGCGCGTCCACCCCTTCCCAATGCTCTCCATCGACAACACCAGGCGCGATCGCGTTGACGTTGATGCCGTGCTTAATGAGATTGAGGCCTGCGGACTGCGTGAGGCTGATCACCGCTGCCTTTGAGGCACAGTAGACTGCCACAAGCGGCTCGCCTCTGCGGCCCGCCTGGCTAGCCATGTTGATGATCTTACCCTTGATTCCGCGATCAATCATATGGCGGGCAACGGCCTGCATGGTGAACAGTGTACCGGCAACATTGATCATGAAGGTGCGGTCGTAGTCTTCCCGTTTGATCTCGGTAATCGGAGCAGCGGTGAAGATCGCGGCATTGTTGATCAGGATATCGATATACCCGAGTTGTGACACAGCCTCGCCGACCCCTGCATCAATGCTCTCGGGGTTGCTGACATCCATCCGCACCGCCGAAGCTCCAATTTCTTCAGCGGACTTCTGCGCTCGATCAAAATCGATATCCGCGATGCAGACCTTCGCTCCCTGCGCAACGTAGCTCGTCGCAAAGGCAAGTCCGATACCCCGAGCGGCTCCTGTTATGAGCGCGTTCTTCCCTGCAAGCCGCATCACTCGATCCGAAGGCCCTCGGCACTGAACTTGTGGACCCGCTCGGCGTCCGGTGTCAGGAATATTGTATCACCATGATGCATGTCCACTTCGCCGCCCGCACGCACCGTGATCGGCTCCGCCCGGCCCTCCATATGGACATGGAAGAAGGTGTCGGAACCCAGATGCTCAGAGACCCCGATTGTGCCTTTCCACGGCCCCTCCGTTGCCGAAGGCGTGAGGTGCTCGGGGCGGATGCCGATAGTGTGCGCGCTGTGCTTTGCGGCTTCCTCACCTTCCAGAAAATTCATCTTCGGCGAACCGATAAATCCCGCAACAAACCTGTTGCGCGGCGCACGGTACAACTCCAATGGGCTACCGACCTGTTCAATGACGCCACCCTGCAACACAACGATTTTGTCGGCCATCGTCATGGCCTCCACCTGATCGTGGGTCACGTATATCATGGTGGTTTTGAGCCGATCATGCATCTCGGAGATTTCTAAGCGCATGCCCACACGCAAAGCTGCGTCAAGGTTCGACAAGGGTTCGTCAAACAGGAACGCGGAAGGTTCGCGAACAATCGCGCGACCAATGGCGACGCGCTGGCGCTGACCACCGGAAAGGGCCGCCGGTCGGCGGTCGAGATAGTCGGTCAGATTGAGCACGGCGGCAGCCTGTTCAACACGCCTGGTCTGCTCTGCTTGATCCATCTTGGCCATACGCAACGGAAAGGCGATATTCTTGCGGACCGACATGTGCGGATAAAGTGCGTAGGACTGAAACACCATCGCGAGGCCGCGCTTTGCCGGCGGTACGTTTGTGGCGTCTTTGCCGTCGATGCGGATATGTCCACCGGTCATGTCTTCAAGGCCGGCGATAAGCCGCAAAAGGGTGGATTTTCCGCAACCGGACGGACCAACAAAGACAACAAACTCGCCATCATTGATTTCCAGGTCAAGCGGATGGATCACCTTCACATTGCCGAAGGACTTTTCCACTTGGTCGAGCACGATGTTTCCCATGATCGTAGGTCCTTATTTGACGGCGCCGAACGTGAGGCCACGCACGAGCTGCTTCTGGCTGAACCAGCCAAGGATGAGGATTGGCGCGATGGCCATGGTGGAGGCCGCCGACAGCTTGGCAAAGAAAAGGCCCTCGGGGCTTGAGTAGCTCGCAATGAAGGCCGTCAGGGGGGCGGCTGAGGCAGCAGTCAGGTTGAGCGTCCAAAACGCCTCGTTCCAAGCGAGGATGAAGTTCAGCAGGATGGTGGACGCAATCCCCGGCACGGCCATGGGCGTGAGGACGTACAGGATTTCCTCTTTCAAACCTGCGCCGTCCATGCGTGCAGCTTCGAGGATCTCACCCGGGATCTCCTTGAAGTAGGTGTAAAGCATCCACACGATGATCGGCAGGTTGATCAGCATCAGCACCAGAACGAGGCCTATGCGGGTATCAAGAAGCCCCAACTGAATGAACAGCAGCGAAATCGGGTACAACACACCCACGGCGGGCAGCATTTTGGTGGACAGCATCCAAAGCAAAATGTCCTTGGTACGCTTGGAGGGGACGAAGGCCATTGACCAAGCCGCCGGGACAGCCACGATGATGCCGAGCAAAGTGGAACCACCGGCGACGATGACCGAGTTCCAAAGGAAGCTCATATAGTCCGAGCGCTCCTGCACGACGGCATAGTTTTCCAGGGTCCAATCAAAGAAGAAGAACAGCGGTGGATCGTTGATCGCCTGGGCTTCGGTTTTGAAGCTGGTGAGGATCGTCCAGTAGATCGGAAAAAAGATGATCAGGCCGACGGTCCAAGCCAGGGCGGTCCACGCGATCTTGCGTTGCGTCGTGATTGCACGTGCCATTGGCGTATCCCCCTATCGGTCCAGATTCTTGCCGACGATCCGCATGAGGAAGATCGCGACGATGTTGGCAAGGATGATGGCGTAGACACCGCCAGCGGACCCAAGGCCGATGTTCTGGCTGTCAATGACGCGCTGGAAGATCAGGTAGGTCAGCGTCCGGGTACCAAAGGCACCGCCGGTTGTGACGAAGATTTCCGCGAAAATCGACAGAAGGAAAATCGTCTGGATCAAGATCACGATCGTGATTGCGCGCGACAGGTGTGGCAGGATGAGAAACCAGAAACGCGAAAGCGGCGGCGCGCCATCCATTTCGGCGGCTTCAAGCTGCTCGCTGTCCAATGATTGGATCGCGGTCAAAAGGATGAGCGTGGCGAATGGCAGCCACTGCCAAGACACGATCAGGATGATCGACTGCAACGACGCATCTGACAGCCAAGAGACCGGCTCGGCCCCAAAGAAGCGCCACAAGTGCGACAGGATCCCGTTTACGGGGTCCATGAACATGTTCTTCCACACCAGTGCCGAAACGGTCGGCATGACAAAGAAAGGCGCGATCACGAGTATGCGCACAACGCCCTGGCCCCAAATTGGCTGGTTGAGCAACAACGCCAATAGGATGCCGAGTACCACGGTGATGACCAACACCCCGCCAACCATAACCAGCGTGGTTTGAACCGACGGCCAGAACGAACTCGATGAGATGAACCGGGCGTAGTTTTCAAAACCCACCCAGTCGAGCCCGCGTTCGAGGCTGTCTCCTCGCAGCGGCAAGTACCGCTTGAACGAGAAGTATAGCGTCATGATCAGCGGCACGAGCATCCATCCCAATAGGAGGACAACGGCTGGCGCCATCATGATGCGAGCGGCGGAGCGAGATGCTTTGGTGGCCATAGCAGAACCTCTCGGCGATACCTCTGAATACACTTCGTGCGTTGACTGGCACGGGTCCCTAAAAAAGGATCGCGCCCGTCCAAAAGGGTGACGGTGGGTATTCTGGGGGGAGGTCAATCTGTGCGGAGGGCGGCTTAAGGGCGCCGCCCTCCGGCTTGAATGCGCGTAGGCTTTACGAGAAAGCCTCTGGCAAGGACGACTAGCGGTAGCCTGCTGCTTCCATTGCGTCGTTGGTCAGCGCCTGTGCTTTGGCAAGAGCCTCTTCAACCGTTTGCTGGCCCGCGTAGGCAGCCGAGAATTCCTGACTGACTTCGGTTGCGATGCCCGCAAACTCGGGAATGGCTGCAAACTGAATGCCGACATAAGGTGAAGGGTCAACCGTGGAATCGTTGGGGTCCGCCGACAGGATCGAATCGAGCGTCATCTGCGCGAACGGGACCGCCTGATATTCGGGGTTTTCGTACAGCGACTGCCGTGCTCCCGGAGGAACATTGGCCCAACCTTCATTCTCAGCGACGAGCTCGATGTATTCCTTCGAGGTTGCCCACTCGATGAAGGTGGTGGCTTCTTCGACCTGCTGGGTGCCAGCGGGGATCGCAAGAGCCCATGCCCACAACCAGTTGGAACGCTTGCCAAGGCCGTTGTCCGGCGCAAGGGCAAACCCAACAGAGTCTGCAACGGTGGAGTCGTCGCCGGTCACAAAGGATGCGGCCACAGTGGCGTCAATCCACATGCCGCATTTGCCCTGGTTGAAGAGCGACAGGTTTTCGTTGAAGCCGTTGGTTGCATACCCGGTCGGACCGGACGCATCCATCATGTCTTTGAAGAAGTTGAGCGTGTTGGACCAGGCTTCGGTGTCGAACTGAGCATTCCAGTCCTCGTCGAACCAGCGAGCGCCGAACGAGTTCGACATAGCGGTGATGAACGCGCCGCCTTCGCCCCAACCGGCCTTTCCACGCAGGCAGATTCCATTGATGTCGTTATCGCGATCGGTCATTGCCGCAGCCGCTTCGCGGATGAAATCCCAGGTGGGAGCAGTTGGCATTTCGAGGCCAGCAGCCTCCATCAGGTCCGTGCGGTACATGACCATCGAGCTTTCGCCGTAAAACGGCGCTGCGAAGAGGGTACCGTCGTAGGACAGGCCGCCAGCCATCGCCGGCAGGATGTCGCCGACATCGTACTCTTCGGAAAGGTTATCCAGTGGCACCAACCATTCGTTGGAGCCCCAGATTGGCGCCTCGTACATGCCGATGGTCATGATGTCGAATTGACCACCATTGGTGGTGATGTCCGTCGTGACGCGCTGCCGAAGAACATTCTCTTCGAGCGTGACCCACTCAACATTGATACCGGTTTCCGCCGTAAACTGGTCTGTGTATCCTTGCATGCGGATCATATCGCCATTGTTCACTGTGGCGATGGTGATCGTTGCGTCCTGCGCGATGGCATAGCCGCCGGACATGGCAAGCGTTAGGGCTGTGGCCGCGCACAGCTTCTTGGTGATGCTCATTGGTCCCTCCCGGACATTCTTTTTTTGCACGCTTACCGTACGTAGGAGACCAAAGCTCTGTCAACATATTTTACGCGCGTCAATTTTTTGTCCGGCCTACGAGGTGCTTCAACGCGCGGCGCTTGCGGAGAAAACCTTGCCTACGGAACGCGTTAGGCCGACGCGCGATTGACGATCTGGCCTTCAAAAAGGATCGTTGTGCGCGCGTCCGCCGGACGACGTACATGCCGTTCTGCGAGTTGATCGCGCAGAAGCCGCAAGGAGTGCTCGGCGATCCGAGTAGTATCCTGAGAGACCGTGGTGAGCGGGGGACAGGTGAACCGCGAGAAGGGATGATCGTCGTGCCCAGCAACCCGGAGGGCGCAGCCGTCTCCCTTACCAACCCGCATTCCCTGCTCGTAGGCAGCAGCAAGGAAACCGACAGCGAGACGATCGTTACCGCACAGGACCGTATTGGATTTAAACGCCCTTTCGATCAGCGCTCTGCGGCCGCCTTCGAACCCGGTGCGTTCGAAATCCCAGCCATCAGCATCGGCGTAGACAATTTGTGGCGCGTGGCCGCAGTCCTCCATCGCAGCAACATATGCATCCATCTTCGAACGAACATTCGGATTGGGTGCTCGCCGATTTTCAAACAGGCATGGCGGCTCACCGCTGTCGCAAAGGTAACGCACGATCACGCCGACGCTTTGGCGATTGTCCGTACCGATGAACGCATTGGCAACGCCTTCAAGATTGCTGTCAAACAGAACCGTCGGTACTTCGCCGCAGAACGCATCGATCATCTCGCGGTCGGAGTGCCGGCCAAGTGGTGCAAGCAGCGCACCGGCAGGTTTCAGGGCCAACAAGCTCTTCAGGTTTTCCACTTCAAGCGAACGCTCTCCATGCGAACTGAACAGCAGGGGCCGAAACCCGGCTTCCACGCATAGCAGTTCGATTTTGCGCGAAATCTCAGAAAAAAATGGATCAGCAAGGAACGGGACCACGATGCCGACAGTCCGGGTCAAATCCCGGTTTTGGTTCATCGCATAAACGTTCGGACGGTAATCGTACCGGTCCAGAGCTTCTTCGATCCGGGCCCGGGTCTTCGGCCGAACGCTGTTGGGGTCGTAAAAATATTTCGAGACCGTTGGACGGGAGAGCCCGCTGAGTGCAGCGAACTCTTCCATCGTTTTTACTTTTACTTGCGCCATGGCCTCAGCTTGCCCGTTCGGACCACGTCTTTCAGAGGCCCTGTCGCTTGCATTCGACCGTGAGGCTTACGTGTTGTAACCATTGAAGTAAATGGCATCTCACCTCGGTTCACCACGCGGCAAAGAGCTGATCAGCCGGTAGCGCGCTGGCCGCCGTGCATAACGCCTTCGCCCTCAGCCGGTTCATTCCATCGGCGAGCCCGTGCGTGCAGCGCGCTTACTGTCTCTGACAACAAACGACCAATGTTTGCCGTATGCTCGAAGGCCGCAGGGTCGGCATCCTTCGCGAGCATCTCAATGGTCTGGCACGTTTCTGCCAGCTTCCTTGCCGCGATGTTGTAGCTCATCGACTTCAGCGCGTGCGCCGCGTTGGCAAGTTGCGGATAGTCCTGTGCGCTGGCGGTCTCTTCGATGCGCTGAGCGATGCCCGGCGCATTGTCTTCGTAAATGGCAATCAGACGCTGAAACAAATCAACGGTCAGCCCACCTGTCAGTTCCTCAAGGCTGCGGAGCGCCTCCTCGCAAACCAGCTCGCTGCGACCCTCTGCCTCTTCCGCGGCTTGTCCGCCAACGGTCACCGAAGGGCTCGGGTCAACAGGCGGCTCCCAACTATCGTTTGCATGGTCCGCGGAATTCGGCAGCCACGTCAGCAAAGCCTGCTGCAACTGGGCAATGGTGAAAGGCTTCGCAAGATAGCCATCCATGCCAGCTTCTTGCCACTTGGTTTCTGTCGCGATCGACGCATTCGCCGTCAGCGCGATGATCGGCAGCTTCGGCTCGCGATCGTTGCCACCGATCGCCGTGCGAATGCGGCGGGTCGCCTCATAACCGTCCATAACCGGCATGCTGCAATCCATCAGCACAAGGTCATAGCGCTGGGTTTCGGTTGCGGCGAGGGCGGACGCGCCGTCCGCCACGCAATATGGGTCAATGCCAAACTGCGACAGCGCCTCGCGCGCGACCTCGAGATTGACCATGCTATCGTCGGCCACCAGAACCCGCACATTTCTCCATTGTGGCAAGGTCTGCCCAGAGCGAAGGCTTGTCGTGCTCTCGACCTTGGCCAATCCGAACGCCACCTTCAAGCTGTCGGCCAGGCGCTGATGCCCAAACGGGGCGATCAGCAAAGCATCACACGTTCCGCGTTTGATAAGCGTATCCGCCTGCTCGTCCCCTGCGTCCGCCAGCACGATGGTCTTGTCGCTCACCACAGCTCGCGGC
This sequence comes from Pseudomonadota bacterium, assembly GCA_039024915.1. Lineage (NCBI taxonomy): Bacteria > Pseudomonadati > Pseudomonadota > Pseudomonadota bacterium. The sequence goes on along the minus strand of JBCCPK010000004.1, from coordinate 113,866 downwards.
ACCTCGATCCGATCGGGGGTTGTTATCAGAAGGGAAGGAGCGTTTGGGTTGTGCGCATCTTCGTTGGCAGTCAACAGGTCCCCTAGATGGGCACGCATGCAGTCTTCCGTTGCACCGCCGCCCAGCTCAAGAACGATTTCTGTCCCCGCAAGATCGGCCAGCAAATCCCATTGCGGTGCCGGCGCAGCGTTTTTGATCGGCAGTTCAACGAAGAAATCGGAGCCTTCCCCAACCACACTGCGCACGGCAATCCGGCCGTCCATGGCCTCAACCAAACGCTTCGCGATGGCGAGCCCGAGCCCAGTACCCCCAAACTGGCGCGTGGTTGATTGGTCAGCCTGCAAGAAGGCTTCAAAAATGGTGGCACATTTATCCTCAGGAATGCCGATACCGGTATCGCGCACGATCAGCCAAAGGTGCGTTTCTTGAGGGGAGAGCCGGACCTCTAGTTCGACCGCGCCATCGCCGGTGAATTTTATGGCATTGTTGACCAGGTTCGATAGCACCTGTCGCAGACGGGTCGGATCGCCAGCCAAAGATTGCGGCACTGCATGGTCGACATGAGCAACCAAATCGATGCCTTTTGACCGCGCACGATCGTAGAAAACATCAAGGACATCGACCGTCAGATCGCGAGGCTCCCAATGACCCTCTTCAAGGGACATTTGACCCGCTTCGATCTTCGAGAAATCCAAAATGTCGTTTATGATCGTCAGCAGCCCCTGACCTGACTTGTTGATGACATCGGCATAGCGGCTGAGTTTGGCAGGCAACTCCGCCTTGGCAAGCAGTTCCGCCATCACAAGCATGCCGTTCATAGGTGTCCTGATCTCGTGGCTCATTGTGGCGAGAAAGTCCGACTTGGCGGCGTTGGCGTGTTCCGCTTCCTCTTTAGCCTGCCGCAGTTCAACGGTTCGTTCTTGCACCTCAGTCTCAAGGGTATCCCGATGCCGGCGCAACCGCTCGTCACGATCTCTGATGTCGGCAAGCATCGCGTTAAACGCGTCAGTCAGTTCGCCAGTCTCATCGTCACTTTGCCTCTCGATCCGCGCTGAGAAGTCTTTTTCACGCCGAACGTGCGCCATCGTTGCACTTAACGCGTTGATCGGCGCGGTCACACGGCGGGTCATGGTGCTTGCAGCAGCGATCCCGAGTATGGCAGCCAACGCACTGGCCATTGCAAGATCGACAAGGAACTCAGTGATGCGCGACCAAAGTGCGTCGGTCTGTGACACCACCGTCAGGGCGCCAACGGTCTCACCTGCGTGGCGGACCGGAACGCTAACGACAATCGGCCGACCCGCAAGCACCAACAACGCGTCCCTTTCATTGGATGCCTCGATGTCCGAGGCGAGAACAATACCCGTACCTGTCTGCGCGATCGTCGCACCATCGCGGTGCTGAACCCTGGCAAAGGTGATATCGTCAAATGCAGCTATGGCACGAAGAGCTTGGAAAGCTGCCCGTTCATCTAAGCGGGACGTCGCCTCTGAGGTTGTGGAGGCCAGGACCCGTGCCACCGAGATCGTATAGTCGGTCTGGGCTTGAGCGAACCGCGCTGCCTCTCGCACGACCGAAAAACCCGCGACGATCACAACCGAGGTGAGCATCGTGACGGACACAACAAGGACAAGCCTCGTCCAGATTGTTCGGATGCGAACCATGGTCCTGCCAGAGCTACGAACGGGACTTCGAAAAGTAGATCGATCCCTTCAACCTGCGGTTAACGCCGCTCCCAAAATGGATTGCTCGGATGGGCCTCGTTTTACAGTTCGATCATTTCGCCCTGCTAACGCTGCCTGTTGGATGGAAAGGCTTAGTGGGGCAATGGGCAGCGAGATGGGTACGAAGGATCGCGGTGCGCGGACACGGCGGGTTTCCTGTGATCAACTGAAGCGTCATTCACCGATGCGTTTGGTTGCATCGTTCTTGGAGATCGCAGAGCGTTTTCGCCATGCGTCAAGCGGCGCTGTCGTTGTGGTTGCAGCGGTTGCGATGCCTTTGGCTGTCGCGCTCGGTGCAACGGCCGTCGAATACTCGTCCCTGTCCGCAGAGAAATCGCGCCTGCAAGGCGCAGTCGATGCGGCCGTTCTGGCAGCAACACGCGAAATGAGCCTATCCAACGCCGATGACCGTGCAGTTGAGGCGGTACTGCGCTCGGTTGTCCAGGCTCATCTCGGAGATGACGGTAACTCTCCATCGCTTGCGCCCTCGATTGACCGGGATGGCATGCGTGTTTCCCTCGATGCCACGAAGGAGGTTGATCTCGCCTTCGGTCAGATCCTTGGCATGCAAAGCGTCGAAATTGGAGCATCGGGGGCAGCTCAGGCGATCGGGCAACCCAATCTTTGTATTCTTGGTCTGCATCCCAGCTCAGCCGAGACGATCTACCTCGACTCACGATCAAGGGTGACCGGAAACAACTGCGCCGTCTTCTCAAACTCAACGAGTTCAGCGGGCATTGAAAGCTCAGGTAGAGCCCTCTTGGCGGCGTCGACAACCTGTTCAGCAGGCGGATTTCAAGGCGGTCATTCGAACTTCAGCCCAGTGCCTTATGTCGATTGTCCGACCTTTGATGATCCCCTGTTACACCGAGCTGCACCCACCTTCTCGGGATGCGACTACACCGATCGTGTCGTACGCCGCGGGCGGCACACCCTCAGCCCTGGCGTTTACTGTGGCGGACTGCGGATCACAGATTTTGCTCAGGTACGGTTCTCGCCCGGGGTCTATGTGATCAAGGATGGCGAGTTCCGCATTGATTCGCTGACATCGGTTATCGGCGATCATGCCGGGTTCTATTTGGCCGGTCCGGAAACACGGTTCTTTATAGGCGCGGCTGCGTGGGTTTCTTTTGAAGCTCCGCTCGACGGCGACATGGCCGGCCTTCTTTTCTTTTCCGACCGCAATCAGTCAGGCACCGTGCGAAATGAGATCACCAGTAACGTCGTTCACAAGATGGTGGGCACAATCTACCTGCCTAAGGCGGAGCTCCATGTGAGATCGTATATTACCGTTGGCGACCGATCCGCCTACACGGCAATCGTGACCAATCGCTTGGAGCTTACAGGCCGCGCGCACTTGGTTTTGAACACCAACTACGATGAAACCGATGTGCCAGTGCCTGAGGGTATCCGTGGTGCCGGGCAACCCGCTCGTCTCGTCGAGTGAGCAATTGGTTGGGACGATGATGGTACAAATAGCGACCTACTGGGCGACGACCGCCGGGCCTGCATCCACCAGTGCAACCTTCGGCGACCGCCCGATGTTGAGGATCGGCTCGCGGGCCTTGTGCGCCGCTTGCGATGCATGTCTCAAACTGACGACCAAGGTCGGCTGCGCCCTCTTCCCGACGGCACCCGACGTGCCGGCTCACCAATAAGGCTGGCGGAATAATGTTGAACACTGTTGACCACACTTGCCTCGGGCCCAACCTGAAAGCTGCGACGACCGAAGCCCCGCTGCATCCCCAAGCAAGGCCGGTACGCGCAGAGGCTGGTGCACAATGCTACAAGACCGTCCTGGTCGTTGACGACGACCCGTTACTGTTGGCGGTGTGCAAGGCCTTCTTTAAACGCAGGCAAGCTGAAAACGTCCTGACGGCGACGAGTGCTCTTGAAGCGCTGGGGCTGATCCAGGACCACCCTGAGATCGACCTTGTCCTGTGCGATCTTAACATGCCAGATGTCGATGGACTTCAATTCCTGCGCATACTCGCAGAACAGGCCTTCAGCACGCCTATCATCATCATCAGTGGCGAAGACGGGACCATCCTTCGCTCTGCACACGCTTTGGCCAAGGCGCAGGGTTTGGCGATGCTGGGCAAAATTGCCAAGCCTATCAATCATTCCGAACTTGAAGACGTGCTCGAACAGTCGGCGGAGCCCACTATCGGCCAACAGCCAAGCCGGCAGACCCCCATAACCGAGCAGGAGTTTCGGGAAGCGCTCACAAAAGGTGAGATCCGCGCGCACCTCCAGCCGGTCGTTGAATGTGAGAGCGGGCAGGTCGTGTCAGCGGAAGCCTTGGCGCGTTGGAACCATCCGGTTCATGGTCCGATACTGCCTGACGCATTTGTACCGCCGTTGGAACAGGCCGGACTGATTCCAGAGCTGACGGAGCATATCCTCACCGATGCTCTTGCAACAAAAGTGGCCTGCAAGTCCGCGGGCTACGATCTCCAGATCGCAGTCAATACCGACGCATACACAATCAGTCAGCTGGACTTCCCCGACAGGATATCGGCAATCGCCGCCAGCGCCGGGGTTCGCAACAGCGATATCAAGCTCGAACTGACGGAGCGCAACCTCATCGATGACGGCCCAGGCTCCATGGAGGTCTTGACCAGACTGCGGCTACGTCGCTTCGCCATCTCAATCGATGACTTCGGCACGGGGAACTCGAACCTTCAGCAGTTGTGCACCTTCCCGCTGACCGAACTGAAGATCGACAAGGCCTTCCTCGACGGTGTTGCAACCGACCGGGCCAAGGCCGTCTGCCTCAATGCCATCGTTTCTCTGGCACGCTCACTCAACCTGCAGACCGTTGCAGAGGGTATTGAGACTGAGCATGACATGATGCTGGTCAGTGAGGCGGGTGTGAAATACGCTCAAGGGCATCATATCGCAAAGCCCTTGGATCCCGATGCGTTCCTTCGGTGGTTACAGGCCCGCGACCCGCGCGGACTGAGACTGAGGCGGGCATAGCGGCTTCGCGAACGTCCCGACTTGGGGTGCTTCGGCTTGGGCGACACCGGGAAGGCCGAGTTTGAGGATTCTTGGGAACCAGGCCCCTGCTGACGACGACACCTTTTGGTCGCGTGTAGGCAAGCAAAACACAGAACGAGACTGCCCAGTTTCAAAGAGGTTTGCTTCGGTAGTTTACATAAAATTAGCCAAAACTGATCGATCGTAAGTCCATGCCGCTTACGTAATAACCCCTAAAATCGACGATCAGGTTGCTTTCAATGAACATTCGCCAGACCAGCCTTGCGACCTCCCTCACCCTCGCTTTGATGTTCATTGGGGTCGTCGCGTATGAGCTGATGATTTTGCGCTCAGAAAAGCTTCAGCAGCTCAACACAGGCAAGATCATTGAAACCGGAAGCGTCCTGAACCGAGGAACCATCGAGCTTTCGCTTGAACGCTCGGTGATGCAGGTCACATTGAACCTGCCGACAGCGATTGCAGCTCCCTTTCGGGAATTGATCGACCAGCAGCGCGCCACCTTTGCCGAAAGCCTTGAAGACACACGGGCCAAACTATCGCTGATCGATATCGACCCGGCTGTTGCTCAGCGTGTCTTCGACGAGTTGGATGCAGCCGAACAAGCGATTTCGGAAATTCGGCAGCGTGCCGATGCGTTGCTGGCGCTACCTCGAGACCAACGCGACCCTGCCGTTGTCGACGCCCTACCGTCGGAATTGAAAGCGGCAATCATCCGTTTCACAACGGTCCCGTCCTACCTCCGAAGTGACGGAATGCGCGTTTCCAGCCGACTGCAAACCTTGCTTGAGATACAGGGGCAGGCTTGGGCAGTTCGCGAATATGGGGGACAGGAGCGGACCTATCTGGCCATTGCAACCGCCACCGGCGAACCAATATCGCCGCCACGCCGAGCGGAAATGGCGCAGCTGCATAACCGGGCACAAACCGCAATGGAGCGCCTCAGTGCACTTGGCGCGTTCGAGGGACTTGGGTCTTCCATGGTCCAACAGATCCAGCAGTTGGACACAGCCTACTTCGAAACTTACCGCGCAACCCGCGAGCGCTTGCTTGCGCACGATGTAAGTTCTGGCCCCTATCCCATCACATTCGAGGAATTCTTTGGGGAATCGACCGCGGCTCTGGATGTGGCCGTCAACCTGTCCATTTTGGCCGGAGAACAGACAACGGCTTTCCTCGACCAATATGGTGCGTCCGTATGGGACCGGTTCTTGGCATTTGCTGCCATTCTGGCGCTCGTGATTCTGATTTGTGGTGGGCAGCTCTACTACAGCCAAGTTCAAGTATCCGGACGACTATCATCTCTCGCTGGGCAGATGCGCCAACTGGCTTCCGGTAACACGCATTTGACGATCGCTGGTCAACAGCGTCGCGACGAGATCGGCGACATGGCGCGCGCGGTTCAGGTCTTCAAGTCGAACGCCCTTGAGCGGGCTGAACTGGAAGTTAATTCGCTGGAAGAACGCGACCGTGAAAAGCATCGCCAAGCCTATATGGAGCAGCTGATCAAAGAGTTTTCCGTTGCGTTGGACGGTTCTACCCAGGAAGTCAGTGCGCAAGCCGGGTGCTTGCTGAGCACAGCCGAAAAGCTCAACAGCCTCGCAGATGAGGCTGCTCAAAACTCCGTTGTGGCCAATACAGCCACAGGCGATGCGAACGGCAATGTTCAGACGGTGGCCGCGGCGGCAGAAGAGCTGTCAGCGTCAATCTCCGAAATCGCCCGCCAAACGGACCAAGCGCAAAGCCGCATGATCGACGCGTCGAAACGGTCGGAGACGTCGAACCAGCAAGTAAACGAACTTAACACCGCAGCCGACCGGATTGGCGCAGTCGTCAGTTTAATCAGCGACATCGCCGAGCAGACCAACCTGCTTGCGCTTAACGCGACCATAGAAGCGGCTCGGGCAGGAGAAGCCGGAAAGGGCTTCGCAGTCGTGGCGAGCGAAGTAAAGGCGCTTGCCAACCAGACCGCCAAGGCAACCCAGGAAATTGGCACCCACATCTCCGATATTCAGGGATCAACGCAGCAAACTGTCGCTTCAATCAGCGAAGTAACCGCAGCGGTCGCCGACATTCAGGAGCTTACCACAGCGATTGCACGCTCGGTTGAACAGCAGCAGGCCGCGACGCATGAAATTGCCCAGTCGGTCGCAGCCGCCTCTGGGGGAACGGCTACCGTCCTCAGCAGTGTTCAGGCTGTCTCAGGGTCTATCGACGCCACCAGCACTGAAGCAAACTCTGTACGCACGGCGGCTGACGTCTTGTCTTCGGCGACGTCGCGCATGTCGAAGGAAGTCGAACACTTCATCGAGCGGGTCGCTGCCGACGTACAATCTCGCCGCAAAGCGCTCCGTATGGCATTGAGCGAGGTGGTTGCCATCGATGATGGCGGCCGGCGTGACCATGTTCGCTTCGTCGACATAAGCGCAACCGGTGCACGGCTCACAGACATAGCCACTCTGCCGATCGGCCATCACCTCAAGCTTGAACTCTCAGATCATAGGAAGGTGGACGCTCACGTTGTACGTCACACTGACGACGGCCTTGCGGTGGAGTTCGTTGAACCCATCGACAACATAGAACGACTGCTGGTTGGAACAGCTTAGCAATCCACACACGATCGCATGACGTGGGTGGTCAAGGTTCTCGGCCTGCGGACAACCTAAGCTACACGTAAGCCCTCGCAGTTACGGAGCCTCCGTCTTCACTTCGTAGACTTTCAACTGGCTCTCATGATCACTTGGAAGCGGCATGAGCCAGTCAGGCACGTTGCCCGCGTTAAGTGATGCCTGCAGCCCATTTGGTGCATCGGCGGCAAACACATCGCCTTCCCATGCGCCTGCGCAATCGACGATGTGGGTGACCTCGTTTCGGCGCGCTATGACCGCAGCCTCCTCGGGAGCAGCCATCATCATGGATATCCATGCCAAATTGCCCGGCGCGTTGCGATGGTAGTTGCCGGTCAACACACGATGGCCAGTGCCGAGCAAAAGCGGCACCGCTGCATCGAAGCGCGCGGCCAGCATGACGGGGGTTCCGGAAAACGACGGTATCGTGGCGAGATACGCTATATCGTCTGCCTGGAAACATTGCGACAAGCCGATATCACCTGCCAAGTCGCTGCCTGCGGTCGATTGTGTTGCAGCGCTTGGTACCCACCAAAGCGCAGAAAACGAGACCATCCAAGCCGCAACTAGACCACCCAAGGCGCCAAAGGAGCGCGATCGCTCATAACGTTTGCGGGCACCGACTACCAGCAACGCCATTGGCACCAAGGCAAACGCGAGCGCGAAGACGGACGCGCGGACCTGCCAGAGGGAAACAGCCACAGTCGTGATCAGGAGGAGTGCGTAAAGGCTTGCGGCCACGCGCGCATCATCTGAGGGCTCGCGCAGCAACCACGCTGGAACTGCGACAAGCAAAGCGAAAACCGGCAGGCCAAGATAGCCCAAGACAAGCGCCGCTTGCTGTTTCCAAACCTCAACGATGGATTGCGCTTCGATGATTGTATCGAGCCAGTAGCGCTCCATCATCGGATGAAGACTGGCAAGCGGGGTGGCAATGCAAGGTTGAAAGACTGTGAACGCAAGGGCGAGCAGAACCGCCGCGGTTGAGCCTAGCGCCACTAACCGGTTTATCGAGGCTGCACCGATGAGTGTTGCGACTGCCAAGCCGACCCCACCAACGCTCGCCATGGTTAGATGGAACAGTGAGTAAGCGTCGCAGCTTCCTGCCGCATAGCGATCCGGTGAAACGGTCAAAACGAAGATCAGCAGGCCAGCAACCGGCAATGCCAGACCAAAGGCGCGCGCCGGCTTCGGCTTGATGAAACCCAACCAAAATGCAACCGCAACCCAAACGCCAATTGCGGCGACATAGGGCAGCGTTTCCATACCAATCGCGAGCATTAAGACCGTGAGAACACCGGCTAACGCGTATGTTTGGTACAGATCCTCGCGATCCAACAGGCACGCAACCGTCCAAAGCCCCAAGACGATTTGCGCCCCATGATGGTCAAAGCCTCCGGGCTGAAACTCGGGCAGTAAGACAAAGGTCAGCGCACCAATTGCAACAGCCGTGCCGGTCGCAGCATCCGATCCTGCTACATGCGCAGCCCTTGCGATCGCCCAGAGGCCCAAGAACATCAGGCTGGCGGGCCAAATGTAAGCCGCGACCCGCTCGGCGAGAGCAAGGTCGCCCGTCAATGCGTTGATACCGATCACAAGCAGAGCAATCGGAGCATCGATCAGGCGCGACCAGTGCATCAGCGTTCCGCCGTCTGGCCCCAAGCGGTACTGCATGGTGTCGAACCAGCTTTGGCCAGCGATCAAGTCCCGCACCTGGACAAGACGCATGCCATCGTCTGCCAGCCATTGGACCTGCGCGACGCCGCCGGCAAACTGGACAATCACCGCGATCGCAGTGGCGACAAGCGCAAACAGCGCTGCCGATGTCCGCTTGGCGTGGCGTTGGTCAGGGTTGTTAGCGCCCGCAGTTGGCAGGCCAGCCGAGATATCGCTCATGGATCGCTCTGAAGTGAACCTGTCCGCAACCTAACCTTAACCCGATCAAGAAATAGTAAAGCGGCCGGTTGGAGCAGACCTTTCGGAGCCAGCCACGCCGGTCGATGACCCATTCACCGCATGGCGTTAAGTGTATGTCCGCGTCCCAGTCAAAGCCCGCCACGGCCCTTAAGCCGCCGAGCCCACCTCATCAAAACCGTCAGGACGGTGATGGCGACCTGAGGATTGCTGTCTTGCTCCCATGCCACAATGAAGGCCAGACGATTGGCGAGGTGGTTGCTGACTTCCGCGCGGCATTGCCGACGGCCGACATCTACGTTTACGACAATAACTCCAATGACGACACAGCCATCCGCGCCCGTCTCGCCGGCGCGACAGTTATGCGTGAGCCAAGGCAAGGCAAAGGCCATGTCGTGCGACGGATGTTTGCTGATATTGATGCCGACATCTACGTAATGGCTGATGGCGACGGAACCTATGATCCGGCCGCTGCGCCAGACCTCATAACCACGTTGTTGACCGAAAAGTCCGATATGGTGGTCGGCGCCCGATCAGGAATTCACCAGGATGCTGGTCGAAGCGGCCACGCCTTAGGAAATCGGGTTTTCAACCTGTTTTACCGGGCTTTGTTCGGCGAGGACTTCTCCGACATTTTTTCCGGATATCGTGCCTTCACCCATCGGTTTGTGAAGAGCTTTCCAGCGGTATCTGGCGGGTTTGAGATAGAGACCGAAATCTCCGTTCACGCCAGTCAACTTCAATTGCCAATCAGCGAGTTGCAGCTTTCCTATGGCCGCAGGCCTGAAGGTTCTCAGTCCAAACTATCGACCTTCAAGGACGGCTTTCGTATCGCATGGATGTTTCTGCGCCTCATGAAAGCAACCCAACCCCTACGGCTGTTCAGTTGGGCGGCAGCGGTCCTGTTTCTGGCAAGCGTGACATTCATGACCCCGCCCGTCGTCGAGTATCTGACCACAGGCCTTGTGAACCGGGTTCCGATGTGGATCGGCGCGGTTGGAATCCTGTTGTTGGCGGTGCTTACCTTCATGGCCGGGCTGATACTTCAATCGGTCGCACTGGGTCGGTCGGAAGCCAAGCGCCTCGTCTATCTCGCGCAGAAACCGCGCCAAGTTGAAATAAGCACGGGCCAGTTCGCGCTGGAACAGTGGCACCCGACCACTCCTGGCGAAGAGCGATCCGCGAAACGCGGATTGGCCAAACAGGGGCTGGCCTCATGAACCGGGAAACAACAAACAGAGTTCGCTATGTCATGGAGGAACTCGTGCCACCGGCGTTGCGCGATTCAGCCATGTTTCGGGCGATGATGAAACTGGCTTGGGGCACACACATCGACGACTTGGCACGCTTCCGAGAGCGCGCCCCTTTTCTAACCGACGACGAATATGAAGCGCTCTATCGCGAGCATCCACGCGTGCATGAGGGGACCGATAACTCGGAAGCCTGCATAACGCGCATCTGCAGCGATGTGGTGGGGGATAGCGTTGCAGATGTCGGTTGCGGAACTGGCGCACTGCTGACCCGGATCAACGCTGCCAATCCAGAACTCCAGCGGGTCGTCGGCGTCGATTTCGTCATTGATGACGCGAGCAAACTCCCGGGCGTCGAGTACCACGCTGCGCGCATTGAAGCGCTGCCGTTTGACGATAACGCCTTCGATACCGTTGTCTGCACGCACGTTCTTGAACACGTCTTGGAGCTACGAGCCTCACTGGCTGAGTTGCGGCGGGTCGCCCGGCACAAGTTGATCATCGTTGTGCCCCGCGAGCGGGAGTACCGCTACACGTTCAATCCACACTTCAACTTCTTCCCCTATCGCCACTCGCTTCTGCGGATGATCCATCCGATCCCGCAACACTTCGTCTGCGATGATATCGGGCGCGACATCTACTATTGCGAGGCACCTGAGCCAGTTCAGTCGAAAGCAGCGGCGTGACGAACGAAGCGTTTGCGCTCGTTCGAGACCGGATTGCGCGCTCCCGTTGGGGCCGGGTCTCGAGTTTCGCAATCGCCGGCGGCAGTGGCTTCATCATCGATGTGGTTGTTCTGTACCTTTTGCTGACCTTTACAGGCCTTGGCCCGTTCACCGCGCGCATTGTGTCGATCGCATGCGCGATGATCACCAATTTCCTGATCAACCGCACCTTCACATTCGGCGCGAGTGGACGCTCGATTGTTGACGAGGGAACGCGCTACTCATCTGTAGGGATGGTCGGTGCGGGTCTGAACTACGTGCTTTACGCGGGCATTCTGATTGCGGTGCCCGGTTTTTCTCCCTTCATCGCAACCATGCTTGCCGTTGTGTCAGTCGCCGCGTTCTCCTACGCCGCCTATTCCCGTTTCGTGTTCAAGAAGCTCGACGCATGAACACAAAACGGACGTGTCCTTGAGCACCCAAACGGCTCATGGACGATAAAGTCGGACGGTGATTGCCTTCCACTCAAAAGAGGGAGCGCAGGCACTTCAAGTGTTGGCTAAACCGTCCCACCGAGTGAGCCCTCCAGCTGCACCATTTCCTGACCGCCTGCCATCATGTCCTGAAGCTCTTCAGGTGTGATCTGACCGCGCTGCGCTGTCCCGAGGGTCCGTCCACGGTTCAGCACAGTGAACCTGTCCCCAACGGCCATGGCATGACGGACGTTGTGGGTGATAAACACAACCGCAACATCCTGCTTGCGGACCTTATCGATGGTCGCGAGCACGTTTGCAGTCTGGCGGACGCCAAGAGCCGATGTGGGCTCATCAAGGATCAGAACCTTCGCGCCGAAAAATACCGCCCGAGATATGGCGACAGTCTGGCGCTCGCCGCCTGATAGTGTGCCCACCGCCTGGTCCGGGCCGCGCAGATTGATGCCCATCTTGCGCATCTCTGCCATGGTGATCTCATTGGCCTTGTCGTGGTCGAAGAAGGGCACGCCAAACAGTGACTTCACAGGCTCATTTCCCATGAAGAAGTTGCGGCTGACGCTCATCAGCGGGATCATCGCCAAATGCTGGTGCACCGTGGCAATGCCAGCATCCATTGCGTCTCGCGGATTATCGAAATGCATCGACTTTCCTTCAAACTCAATGGTCCCCTTGGTGGGTTTGTGCACGCCGGACATGGTCTTGATGAATGTCGACTTGCCAGCACCATTGTCGCCAAGAAGGCAGTGGCATTCGCCGGGATAGACATCAACGGAAACGCCAGCTAGCGCGATCACCGAGCCGAAATGCTTCTCGATGTTCTTCATCTGGATGATGGGCGCGTGGATTGTTGGAGAGTTCATCGTTCCGCTCCCTATCGTTCGCCGGTGATCATGCGGCGGATGTAGGTGTTGAGGATCACCGCACCGAGCAAGATTACGCCAAGGAAGACGCGGAAGAGCGAGCTCTCCACACCAGCGAAAAACAGCCCCTGTTGCACCACGCCGAAGATCAGCGCGCCAAGCGCTGCACCCAAAACGGATCCGTAGCCGCCCGTCAGGAGCGCACCCCCGATAACGACCGCGATGATCGCCTCGAACTCCTTGAGAAGCCCGCGATCGGCGCCGGCTGAGCCGAACTCGAAGATCTGGCACATAGCAAAAACGGTCGCGCAGAACGCGGTGAACATGAACATCAGGATCTTCACCCGGTTCACCGGCACACCTGAGTTACGAGCCGATTCCGCGTCGCCCCCAGCGGCGAAGATCCAGTTGCCGAAACGTGTCCTGGTCAGCAGGATATGACCAAAGATCACAAGAATAATGGCCCAGACGATAAGCGCCGGAATCCCATCGACGACCGGCTGGCCGGCTCGACTGCCACGCTCGAAGGTCTGAATCAGGCCGTTGTTACCGAGCCATACGAAGAACCATTCACCCACGTTGCCGCCAAACAGCCCGGCGAGCCAGTCGCCCTCGGCCGCCTCGCGAATGCCGCCGATGATCGTCTTGTTCTCGATCGTTTGCGGCAGGTAGATTGTGAAGCCACGCAGAATGAACAGGAACGCCAGTGTAACGATGAAGCTTGGCAGTCCCGTGCGAATGACGATGAAGCCGTTGAGAGCCCCGATCGCAAGGCAGATGGCGAAGGTGAGGAGGATTGCCACCCACATTGGCATACCCATCGTCACCGACATAATTGCGGTGATCATGCCAGCGAAGCCGATCATCGATCCAACCGACAGGTCGAACTCACCCGCGATCATCAGCAAGCATGCGCCAACGGCGATTATCATAAACTGAGCCGAAACGATCGACCAGTTCATCACGCCTTGAGCGGCGAACATGCCGCTGTCAAAAGCAAACAAGATGAAGAACGTGAACACCGCAACGGTACCAACGATCCCGCCCAATTCGGGGCGGATCAAGGCTTTGCGAAAACCTGAAATCTCTTTGACGCGCTCATCGGCTGCGTCGGGCGTAGGCGCTGAACCTTGGGTGGCCTCGGTCATGATTCTCCCCTCGATGCAAAGAACCTGCCTGACCCGGCAATGGACCCAGTGATGTGGTTAAAGCAGGTTGTCAGGCGCTTGGTGGGACAGGGACCGTAAACGCGCACGGCTTGCCCTGTCCGCGAAACGAAAAGGGGGCACCGTTTGGCGCCCCCGGATCGTTTTACGCGTTTGGCTTAGCGATACTCGCCAGCGAACTCTTCGATCTTCTCAAGACCATCGGCTGTCACGAAACCGGGACCTGAGTTGATGTTGTTGCCCGGTAGCACGCCGTACCGATCATAGTTGGCCAGAACGACCACCGGCAGATATGCCTGCAGGAAGGGCTGCTGGTCGATGCCCCAGGAGATTGTACCGTCCTTGATGGCCTGCACGATTTCATCGCCAAGGTCGAACGTACCGAAGTGGATGTCACCGGCCATGCCGTTCTCTTCAAGCGCCTGAATGGTCGGGTTGGCCGAAACCGGGCCAAGCGTCAGAATGCCATCGACATCGGGGTTTGCCGAAAGGTAGGCAAGGACGCGGTTTTTGATCTCTGCGGGATCCGTGCCCGAATCCATCATTGAGTCGCCGAGTTCCACGCCGAGGCCATCAGCGTAGCCGCGGCAACGCTCACCAACTGTCGGCTGCTGGATGGCATGGTTGACGCAAAGAAAATTCGTCACGCCTTCACTCTTCGCCCGGAGACCGGCCGCAAAACCCGCATCGTACTCTGGCTGGCCAACATACATAAGGGCACCAACTTCGCGCGCTTGCTCTGGCGTGCCGGTGTTCATGATGATGACGTTGATGCCCTGGTCAACGGCATCTGAAATCGGACCTTGCAGAACGTCGAAGTCTGCGAGTGTCGTGATGATGCCGTTGGGGCCCGACGCCACAGCCTGCTCGATGATACGGGCCATATCAGCGATGTCGCCCGTCGGAGGGTTACGATATTCGACCTCGACTCCGACCTGCTCACCGGCAAGCGCGATGCCATTCTTAATCGTATTCCACCAGCTATCAGAATCGGGAGCGTGGCTGACAAGCACGTAACGCTCACCTTCAGCGTAGGCGACCGTCGCACTCATCATGGGCGCTGCGATGACGGCAGCCGCAAGTGTAAGTTTCGCGAGAAGCGATTTCATGGATTGTCCTCCCAGACGATCAGGTTGTTTTTCTTTTTGGCGAGGGGTTGGCCCTTCGCTGCAAAGCAAAGCACAGCGCCCTTGAATTTGCAACCGGTTGCAATTCGCATAGATCGCCTGCATTTTTCGGTCCGTTGTCCACGTGGGTTCGAAACCGTTTTGGATCGAGGCGTTGGCACTTTCTGCTGGCAATTCGGATGCCACATTCGGTTGGTTCAATAGGCGCGACGAAGCATGAGCGTTACCCTGAAAGATGTAGCTGAGCGCGCGGGCGTCTCCCGTTCAGCGGTGTCGCGCACATTTACCGATGGGGCATCAGTCTCCGCGACAATGCGCAGCAAAGTCGAAAGCGCTGCGCGCGAACTGGGCTACCATCCCAATGCATTGGCCTCGAGTCTGACCACGGGCCGGACAAAATTGATCGGGCTCATTTCCAACAACTTCCATAATCCGATTTTTCTTCAGGTCTTCGATCTTTTCACACGCGGATTGCAGGAACGGGGATTGCGACCGCTGTTGGTCAATCTAACCGACGAAACGGACCCCGAAAAATCAGTCCGGATGGTGCGCCAGTACTCAGTCGATGGCGTCATCGTTGCGTCATCAACTCTTAACCCGGACTTTGCGCGGGCTTTCAAGGAAGCAGGCATACCGGTCGTTCACTCGTTCGGTCGCCATACGACTAGTCCGCGGGTGCATGTTGTTGGGATCGACAATGTCGAGTGTGGGCGGATGGCAGCGCGGGAACTGGTAGCGTGCGGCTATGCCGACGTCGCCTTCCTCGGCGGTCCAGAGAATGCGACATCAACCCAGGATCGCTATACCGGATTTGTCAGCGAACTGGCCAAACATAGGCAGGTCAAACTGCGCTACAGCTTCGCGCGCGCCTATTCGTTTGATGCGGGCCGCGATGAAATGGCTCGGCTTCTCAAAGGCAATCTGGCACAGGCCTATTTCTGCGGCGATGATGTGCTGACGATTGGTGTGCTGTCTGCTCTTGAAGCCGCCGGCAAGCGCGTCCCTGAGGACGTCGGGCTTATCGGTCTGAACGATATGGAGATGGCACGGTGGCAGAACATCGCCCTCACCACGATCCACCAGCCGATCCAGGAGATTGTGCGCTCCTCAATCGAGTTGGTGGCATCGATGCTCGAAGAAGGCGAGCGCTACCCCGAAGCACGGCTTTTCCCGTGCCGCATCGTGAGGCGCAGGACACTTCCCAAACCGATCGGCTAGGTTGCCTAAGGCTTCACCGCAGCATGGGAGGCCGCGCGTCGACCCACACACCGTTCTGCTTCGCCGATTCTACCGCCGCATAGACAGCTGCCATCGAGCGCAGCCCGTCTTCGGCTTGCGGAAAGTGAGTGGCCAAGGGGTCGAGGGGGCCGCCCGCTTTCGTAGCGTTGATGGCAGCGGCCAGATCCACATAGATGTTCGCGACGGCCAGCGGAAAACCCTCGGGATGTGCTATGGGAACCCGTGATAGGCGCGCTGCCATCTGCGAAATGCCAGCCTCGCCCTTCTCTATGATTTCTGTGCGTCCCTCAAGCGGACTCCAGTAGGCCTGGTTCGGTTGCTCGGACGCCCAGCGCAAACCACCTTTCTCCCCGAAAACCTGTATATCGAGGCCGTGCTGGCGGCCCAGAGCAATGGTCGACGTCCACAATCGACCGATTGTCCCCTTCTCCGTTCGAAAGTTGACCATGGCGTCGTCTTCGAGAACGCGCCCGGGCACCGTGGATGCAAAATCAGCGGACAACGTCGCAACATCGTCACCCATGATGAAGCTTGCCAAATGCAGGGCATGGATGCCGCAATCGGCCATCTGCCCCGAAACGCCGGCCTGCGCTGGGTCGTATCGCCAGCGCACCCGAGGGTTGTCGGCATCATCGCCCGCCGCATGGTGACCATGACTGAAATTGGCGACCACCGTCCGGATCGCGCCAAGCTCACCGCTGTCGACCATGTGGCGCATGTGGCGCACGATAGGATAAGCAGAATACGCGTAGTTGACCGCGCAAACCTTCCCGGAAGCTCGCGCGGTTCGCACGATGTCTTCGCCCTCTTCCACCGTCATCGTCATCGGCTTCTCGCAAAGCACGTGAAAACCAGCCTCGAGGAAAGCTTTGGTAATCTCGTAGTGCGTTGAATTTGGCGTGGCGACTGTCACCAGGTCGATGCGGTCACGCCGGTTTCGTTCACCTTCCAGCATCTCCCGCCAGTCGCCATAGGCGCGATCCGTTTCAACCCCAAGCGATTGGGCGTAGCGCCGACCGGCCTCCGGGTTGTGATCGAGCGCACCGGCGACAAGGGAGAAGTACCCGTCAGCCATCGCACCCATGCGGTGAGCCGGGCCGATCTGGCTACCTTCACCGCCACCCACCATGCCCCAGGAAAGTCTTTTCATCGTCCAGGCCCTCAGAAACCGATGGAGGCAAGGTAGCGACGATTGAAGGTCGCGTCGGCCAGAGGATCGGTATTGCCAAGCGTTGGATCGCAATCCTGTTCCACGGTGCACCAACCCCGAAAGCCCGAACTCAGGAGGACTTCGCGGACCGCTTCGAAATCGACGTCGCCCTCACCCAACTTGCAGAAGATCCCCTGGCCGCAGGCGTCATAAAATCCGGTACGATTGGCAATCACGTCCGCCTTCACCTGCGGATCGATATCCTTGAAATGCATGTAGCTGATGCGAGCCATGTGCCGCTTCATGAAGGCGACAGGATCAAAGCCTGCATAGGAATGATGCCCGGTATCGAAGCAGATCTTGAGGATACTCTCATCGACCTCGTCGAGGAGGCGTTCCAGCTCAGGTTCAAAATCCATGAAGCCGGCCGCGTGCGCATGGATGCCAACCGTCAGGCCGTATTCCTCAGTGCCCATTTTCGCGACGTGCGCAATGCGGTCACGGTAAGCGGCCCACTCCGCTTGATCCATTTGCTCGGCAGCATCGGCACGACCAGCGGTCGGTGCGCGCCGAGGCGAGATACTATCAATGATAACCAGATGCTGCGCGCCGTGGGCGGACAAGGCCTTGCAAGTACGCGTTGACGCGTCGAGAACTTCGTCCCACGCGCCGGGGTCATGGAAGGGGCGAAAGATAACCCCACCGATTAAGGTCTGCTCATGTTCAGCAAGCGCCTCGGCCACCAATGGCGGGTCTTCTGGCATGAAGCCGACGGGACCCAGTTCTATGCCCGAGTAGCCGGCCTCCCTGTTTTCCTGAAGGACGGTGCGCCAATCCGGATTGCGTGGATCATCTGCAAATTCGACGCCCCAGGAGCAGGGGGCGTTTCCGATCGTGATGGTCATGGTTGGATATCCTGATACGTGGCAGCGCGGCCGTTTACCGGGGCCCATGTCTTGCTTTTGTGCGATTGGCGGATCGCTTCGATGACTTCACTCACCGCAAGACCATCCGCAAAGGTCGGCCAAACGGCCTCGCCAGTTTCGATAGCTAACAGGAAGTCGCGCGCTTCGATGATGATCTGATCCTGGTATCCGGTGCCATGACCGGGTCCCTGACAAAAAGCTGCATAATTGGGATGTTCGGGACCTGTCAGGATCTTCGTGAAGCCACGTTGCGCCTCGGCCCCATCGGTCTGATACAGCCACAGCGCGTTCTGATCTTCCTGATCGAAGCGGATCGCGCCTTTCGTACCGTGCACTTCGTAGGCGTAGCCCATCTTACGGCCGGTCGCGATGCGGCTGAAGTACAGATGGCCCATGGTGCCGCGTTCGAAGCGGCACATCATCTGAGCATGGTCGTCATTGTTCACCGCAACGCCGCCACGCTCGCGATGCACCGTTTCATAGTCGCCCATCACCGATGAAATCGGTCCAAGCAGCGCCATCGCGCAGTTGACCATGTGCGGTGCCAGATCGCCCAGCGTCCCCGACGCGTCATCCTCGGTGCGCCAGTTCGCGGGCAAATCGGGGTCGGCCAGAAAGTCTTCGGTGTGTTCGCCGCGGAACCACGTCACATCACCAATCGCGCCTTGTTCAATAAGCTGCCGTGCGTAAGACGAGGCTGGCGTGCGGATATAATTGAAGCCGATCATGTTCGGCAGACCTGACGCCTTGGCTGCTGCCACCATCGCGCGGGCATCATCAAGTGACGCGCCAAGTGGCTTTTCGCAGAAAACAGGTTTTCCAAGGGCGAATGCGGCCTCGGCTATTCGGCGATGGAATTCCTGCGGAGACGCGATGATGACGGCTTCCACGGCGTCGTCTTCGACAAGGTCTCTCCAGTCAGCCGCCGCACGTTTGAAGCCAAAAGCTCGCGCGTAATGCTCGGCAGAACTCTGTGACGAAGCGGCAACAACCTCCAAGGTTGGCCGGAGGGTCGTCTCAAATGCGGCGCCAACAGCGCTCATCGCTACGGCATGGGCTTTGCCCATATAGCCGCCGCCAACGATGCCGATCCCAAGTGGGCGGGATACCTTTTCCGGCACCATGGCGTTTCTCCGATCATCCCGCCTGAACGGCGTGTTCTTGTTGTTTGCGAGACCGGCGGGCAAGAAAAACAATTTGCAACCGGTTGCAAAATCGGTATCGTTCGCAGGTCTCCTGGTCAATGGGCAATCGCGTCCGCACTGATCGTGGGACCAATAAGAAACTGTGCAGTTCCGGGAGAGGCGCATGGCCACGCAAACGATCGAGCTCACGCTCGCGCAGGCGATCGTGCGTTATCTCGATGCCCAATTCATCGAAATCGAGACGCCGCAAGGCCTGAAGCGCGTGCGTTTGTGCGGCGGTGGTTTTGGTATCTTCGGCCATGGCAACGTGCCTTGCCTCGGCGAGGCACTTTACGACGTTCAGAACACGCTACCGCTATACCGTGGGCAAAATGAGCAATCGATGGGCTTCGCGGCGGCGGCGTATGCGAAGTATCACCTTCGTCAGCGGTTCATGTTTTGCACAGCCTCTGCTGGTCCCGGCACGGCAAACCTGCTGACGGCATCTGCCTTGGCCCACGCCAATCGTCTGCCGCTATTGATGCTGTGCGGGGATACCTTCCTGACCCGGCTGCCCGACCCGGTGCTCCAGCAACTGGAGCATTTCGGCAATCCGGCCCTCGGCTTGAACGATGCCTTCAAGGCCGTTAGCCGCTATTGGGATCGCATCACCCATCCGGCGCAGATCATTAAGTCGCTGCCAGCGGCGGTATCCACCATGCTCGACCCGGCGGACTGCGGTCCGGCTTTCATCGGACTACCGCAGGATGTGCAGGGCTGGACCTATGACTACCCGCTCGAGTTCTTCGCCGAGACGACGCACCGCATCCGGCGGACCTCGCCGGATGTTCGCGAGATTCAGGACGCAGTGCGCTCATTGAAGGCGGCGAAACGCCCGGTCATCATTGCCGGTGGTGGCGTGCAGTACTCGCGGGCCGTTGATGAGCTGACGGGGTTTGCCGAAACGCATCAAATTCCCGTTACAGAGAGCATCGCCGGACGGGCGAACCTGCTTGCCAACCATCCCCTGAACATCGGCCCCGTAGGCGTGACGGGATCGGACAGCGCAAACACGATTGCGGAGAAAGCAGACGTCATCCTATCGGTTGGATGCCGGCTTCAGGACTTCACGACCGGATCATGGACGGCCTTTGCTCTGGACGCTCAGATCATCGGGCTCAACGCGGCCCGGCACGATGCCGGCAAACACCGTTCGCTCCCTGTTGTCGGGGACGCAAGGCTCGGTCTGCAGGCTCTCGGCGCTGAGTTGACCGGTTACACCGCCCCAGGTGAATGGGTCGAAACCGCCCAAGCCGAACGCCGCAAGTGGGACGGCTACGTCGCCGACAATGTGAATACCAAGGCGCCAGACGGCTCAAACCGTCCAAACTCCTACGCACAGGCAATCGGTGTTGTAAACGATCTGTGCGGGCCGCGCGACAGGGTCGTAACTGCCGCCGGTGGCCTTCCTGCGGAGGTGACCGCAAATTGGCGCACGCTCGATATCGGAACGGTCGACGTCGAGTTCGGCTTCTCCTGCATGGGCTATGAGATCGCCGGCGGCTGGGGCGCGAAGATCGCACAGAGCGAAAATGAACCTGACGCCGACACCATCGTTTTTGTCGGCGATGGCTCATACCTCCTGATGAATTCCGACATCTACTCCTCAGTGCTCACCGGCAAAAAGCTGATTATCCTCGTTCTCGACAATGGGGGCTTCGCCGTCATCAACAAGCTTCAAAACAATATGGGCCAGGAGAGCTTCAACAATCTGATCGCCGACTGCCCGACGATCCCCGAACCGTTCGCCGTTGATTTCGCTGCACACGCGGCATCAATGGGCGCGCTGGCCGAGCGGGTAAACAATCCCAGCGAGCTTGCCAAAGCCTTTGAGCGCGCCAAGGCGGTGTCGGTGACGAGCGTCATCGTGATGAACGTCGACGCCTATGAAGGCTGGACAACGCAGGGTCACACCTGGTGGGAGGTCGGCACACCGTTCGTTTCGGATAAGGCCAAGGTCCGTGCCGCAAATGCCGATGTCGAAAGCGCACGGCCAAGACAGCGCAAGGGCATTTAGATGAAGCGATTCAAGGCTGAGGACATAAACCCCGACGTCATCGTTGATGAGCTGATGAACGGCGATGGTGCCGTTCTCCTCGCTGGCCTGTTTTCACCTGCCGAGGTCGCCGAAGCGCGAGCGATCATCATGGCTCACTCAGAGAGCGCAGCCGCGAAAGTCACCCACTTTCAAGGGGCGGCAGAAGCCGAGGGAAAGATCAGTCTCCAACGGCGGGTATGGAACCTATTGGCCAAGGGCGACGTCTTCTCACGCATGGCTGCCCATCCGGTGCTCATGACAATCCTGCGACGTTTTCTTGGCAGCGAGTTCATTATGGGTTCCATTGCCGCCAACCGCATCTTGCCAGGCGGGCCGGGCCAGGAGCCGCACGTCGACTACCCCTACTGGGATTTCCATACGCCGCAGACCCACCCGGTTGGGCTCAACGCCAGCTTCCCGATGAACGCACAGGCGTCGATCCTTCTTGATCCGTTCACTGAAGAAACCGGGGCGACCGCTTTTGTTCCTGGTAGCCAGAAAGAGCTTCGTTACCCTGTAGAGTCCGACCGGTTCTTCGAGCGTTGCGAGCGCATGCTGGGTGAGCCTGGGGATGTTGCACTGTTCTTCGGCGCAGCATGGCATTGCGCAATGCCCAACACATCAAAGCAAGATCGCAGTGCGATTTTGATCCAGTACCTTCCCAAGTGGGTCAAGCCGATGGAAGACATGCCAGCTGCTCTTCCGGCTGCTTTCGTCGACAACGCAAGCGCCGATCTGCGGCAGCTCTTGGGCCTTAACTACCCCTACCCCGAGGTGCTCGACGCGGCGCAAGCGGGCAATACCGAAGGGCGGACCTGAAGGTGCTCGAGGCTTTGCTGACCTCATTGGCCGCCAAGCGCTTCATTGTCGTCGGACGTGTTGGGATGGACGTGGTTGCCGACCCGCCCGGTACGCGGACCGAAGACATGCAACGCGCAGTGGTTGCGATGGGCGGGTCCTCCGCCAACATCGCAGCAGGTATCGTCAAACTCGGAGGCGCTGCCGATCTCGTCACACGCGTATCCGACGATTCTATCGGGCGATACTGCGTTGGCCAACTCAAGCGTTATGGCGTCGGCACCCAATACGTCACGCCAGTCGGTGGGGAAGCGCGCTCATCCTTGGCGGTGTACGAGAGCACGATCGAGAACCACCAGACCGTGATCTACCGCAACGGGGCGGCGGATTTCGCCCTGTCAACCGAAGACGTCGAAGCCGTCGATTACGCTGGGTACGCAGCCTTGATCACGGCGGGAACAGTCTTTGCGGCGGAACCGTCGCGCACCGCCACGTTCAAGGCTTTCGAGTTGGCCAGGACGGCAGGCTTGCCGATCATTTTCGATATCGATTACCGCCCCTATTCGTGGCCATCTCCCGATGTGGCGGCCGACGTTCTTTCCCGCGCCGGAGCGATGTCGAACGTCATCGTGGGCAATGATGTTGAGTTCGGCTTCATGGCCGGCGGCTATGACAAGGGCCTCGACAAGGCCCGGGAGCTTGCCGCGAGCAGCGCGAGCCTTGTTGTCTATAAGATGGGCGAAAAGGGCGCGGTCACCCTCGCTGCCGGTGAAGAAATCCGAACCGGCATCTATCCGGTCGACGCGCTGAAGCCCGAGGGCGCTGGCGACAGCTTCATGGCTGGCCTGATGGCATCTCTGGCCGATGGCCAAGCACTTAGGGGTGCTCTGCTGCGTGGCTCCGCCTGTGCATCGATCACCGTGTCAAAGCCCGCCTGCGCTCCCGCAATGCCCACCAGCGGTGAACTTGAGAGTTTCCTCAACTCGCATTCGGGCCCCACACAACAATAACAAGCGGCCCAAACGCCGAAAGGACGCGCCATGCATATTCCGCCCCATGATAACCAAAACAAGCCGATCGTGGACGCAGACAACGAAGTGGTGCCGCTCAACTACTTCAACATCATAAAGCTCAAAAAAGGCGAGAGTTTCGGCTACGCTGTTCCCGGTTACGAAACCTGCGTCGTGCCGGCGACTGGTACGATCGACGTTACAGTTGGCGGCTTTGAAGCCAAGGCAATCGGAAACCGGGTGATCGATGTTTGGGATGGCGAACCGGAGGGCGTTTATGTGCCATCGGGCAGCGAAGCGCGCCTATCCTGCGTTTCAGATTCCGCAGAGGTCTTTATTGCCGGTGCCAAATTTAGCGAGGTACTCGAGCCGTTCGAAGTCCGCAGCCACCAGCTCGATCTGGTTCAATACGGCTCTGACGACACAAAGACCCATCGAAAAATTAAACACATTCTTGGGTCGGAGTATCATGACCGCGTCGGCCGCCTGCTCGTCAGCGAACTCTATACCGTTGGCCAGGGCGGATGGTCAGGCTTTCCCAGCCACAAGCACGATACCGATCGCGCTGGCGACGATGGTGACATCATCGAGACGCGGCACGACGAAACCTACAATTTCCGCTTCCGTCCAAACTATGGCTCGGGGGTCCAGATGCTGCAGCGTGCCGACAACGAGCCGGGAGACGCCTACCACATCATGGATGGGTCAACGATCTGCCTCGACCGCGGATATCATCCATGCGCGGTGCTCCCTGGCTACGAGATGTACTACTTCACGATACTAGGGGGCCTTTCGCAGCGATCCCTCAAGCAGTTCTTTCAACCGACACATGCCGAGCAGCTGCACACGATCCCTGGCATCATGGACATGGTCGCCAAGTTCAAATGACCGTTGCGACCCTCTCTGAGGTTCTGCAGCCTGCCCTAAAGGGCGGCTATGCCGTAGCTGGACTTGTATGCCTCGGTTGGGAGGACATGCAGGCTTATGTTGAGGCTGCCGAGGCCGAGCAAGCGCCAATTATCCTGCAGGCAGGTCCGAGTTGCCGCGAGCATACGCCCTTGCCGGTCTTGGGAAAAATGATGCGTCATCTGGCGGAGCGAGCATCCGTCCCGGTGGTCGTGCATCTCGACCATGGCTATACCATGCAAGAGTGTGTTGAAGCGCGAGACAGCGGCTTCACAAGTCTCATGTTTGATGGCTCGCGCTGCCCCTTGTCACAAAACATCGAGCAAACCGCCCAAATTGCCGAACTGGCACATCAGGCTGGCATATCCTGCGAAGGCGAGATCGGTTTTGTGGGCTATGATGGAGGCGAAGAGTCTGCGGGTACGAAGGCCGAGGAAGCCGCTGAGTTTGCACGCGAAACCCACGTCGACGCGGTCGCCATATCGGTAGGCAACGTGCATTTGCAGCAGGACAAAAAGGGCGGACTGGATGAACCCCGCATCCGCGCAATCGAGGCGCTCACCAACACTCCGCTCGTTATACATGGGGGGTCCGGCGTTCCCGTCGACCAGAGGACGATGCTCGCGCGTACCTCCAACATCTGCAAATTCAACATCGGCACCGAATTGCGAATGGCGTTCGGCCAAGCCTTACGAACAGCTGTCAACGGACAACCTGACAGGTTTGATCGCGTCCAAATTTTGAAGGAGACGCACGATCCCGTTGAACGAGCTGCGCGAACGGTGATTCACGCCTTGAAACCGGCTGCCTCAAGAGGTCTGCATGCTTAGGATTGGATTGTTGGGGTGCGGCCGAATTGGTCGGGTACACGCCATGACGATCGCTGCCGCGCAAGGTACACGTCTCGTGGCTGTGAGTGACGCCCTTCCGGAGGCAGCTCATGCGGTCGCCGAGACCTACGACGCGCGCGTTATGCCCTCGGAGGAACTCATCACAAGCGACGACGTCGATGCCGTCGCCATCTGTGCACCAACGACA
Organism: Pseudomonadota bacterium; assembly: GCA_039024915.1. Classification (NCBI taxonomy): domain Bacteria; kingdom Pseudomonadati; phylum Pseudomonadota; species Pseudomonadota bacterium. Next base: position 88,750 of record JBCCPK010000004.1, on the reverse strand, counting down.
ACCCATTTCGATCTGATCCATCAGGCAGCCGCCGCTGGCAAAGCGATCTTTTGCGAGAAGCCGATTGATCTTTCAACGGAGCGGACGCTGGCCTGCATCGAAGCTGTCGAAAGCGCTGGCGTTCCTTTCATGACAGCGTTCAATCGCCGCTTCGATCCAAGCTTTGCAAGCTTGCAAAAGCAGGTTCGCGATGACGTCATCGGCGATGTTGAGCTGGTCACTATTCTATCGCGAGACCCCTCACCGCCTCCAATTAGCTACATCGAGCAGTCAGGTGGCCTGTTCCGGGACATGATGGTGCACGATTTCGATATGGCGCGCTTCCTCCTCGGTGAAGAGCCAACACGCGTGTTTGCCTTTGGCTCCAGCGTCGTTGATCCCGCTATCGGTGGCGCTCATGATGTCGACACAGCCGTTGTCAGTCTTGAGACAGCTTCGGGGAAACTTTGCCAAATTTCAAACTCACGGCGCGCGACGTACGGTTATGATCAGCGCATTGAGGTTCACGGCTCAAAAGGCCTTATCAAGGGTGAAAACCAGCTCTCTCACGCGGTCGTACTGGCCAATTCGGAGGGTTTCCAGTCCGCACCCACGGAGTATTTCTTCCTAGAACGCTACGCTCGAGCTTATGCACTGGAGATGGAACACTTCATTCAGGCCGTCGCTTCTGGCGCAACTCCATCCCCTTCAATCCATGATGGTCTGCGCGCGCAGATGCTTGCCGATGCAGCCCAGCTCTCGAAAGACAAGCAAATACCCGTTTCGATCAGCCATTCCAGCTGATGAAACGTTTTACCCTGTATTCGGATCTGCCGACAGTCTGAAGGTCCGGGCTTGGATGCCCGACCATGCGCGCCGGTAGCTTGGGAGAGATTGTTTAAGGCCGATCGCACACCGACCACGACCCCCTCGGTAAACGCTGGGAAGTAACGGCTTCTAAGCGACCCGAGCTGTCGTCAAATCTGTAACCATCAAGCGATGTCCGGCGCACCGGATGGAGAACGCTTTGGGGCAAGGTCAGTGACCAGTCTCGCCAATAAACTGCATCCGGATCTTTTTGGATATCCAATCGATCACAGCGACCAGAACGAGGACATTGATTACAACGAAGACCACCTGATCGTAGAGCGTCGCACGGAAGCGCTCGATGATAATCATCCCGATCCCACCTGCACCCACGATACCGAGAATGGTCGCCGATCGGGTATTTGATTCCAGAAAATATAAAGACTGTGACAGGAACACCGGCAAAACTTGCGGAAGGATGCCAAAACGGATCGTGCGCACTGGACCGGCGCCCGTGGCTTTGACCCCCTCGACCTGTTTACGGTCGATATTTTCAATGGCTTCCGAATAGAGCTTAGACAGCGTGCCAATGTCGGAGATAAAAATCGCGAGCACTCCCGCGAGCGGGCCGAGGCCGACCGCCCGCACGAACACCAATGCCCAAACCAGCTGATCGACGCCGCGGAACACGTCAAGAATGCGCCTGACGGTATGTCGGAACAACGGAAAACGCACCACGTTTCGCGCGGCTAGAAAACCCACAATCAGAGCGACAAGCGAGGCGAGGAAGGTCCCCAGAAAGGCCATCGCGAGGGTCTCAGCTATGCCGCGATAAATGTTGGCGTATTGCCAGTTTGCCATGTCTTCCCACCGGAACATGACCGCAAGCAACCGCTGCGCGTTGTCCGATGGCGCGAACATCCGAGCGAAATCGAAGTACCAAAAGGCAAACCCAAGATAGATAAAGACGGATGCCCAGGTGGCAAAGACAATGATGGTGCGTTTGGCGTTGCCAAAAGCCTCGGGGTTCTCCACCCGAGCTGCCTTTATATGGGTAGCGGAGACATCCGATAGAGAACGGATGGTTGCGGCGTTACGGACGGCAGCATGCTGGGAAGCGACGGCCATTAGAGCTGCTCCTTACCGATAAAGTACATCCGTAGCCGCTCAGATATGAGATCGATCACCGTGACGGTGACGACGACGAGTATGAGCACAGCAAGGACGCGGTCATCGGAGTAAAACGAGATCACGCGGTTGAGTTCCTGTCCGATACCACCGGCACCCACGAAGCCGATGATCGAAGATGCCCGCACATTGATCTCAAAGCGCAACAGGCCGTAGCTGACAAAGTTGGGAAGGACTTGCGGCAACACGCCGTAACGCATCTGTTCGAACCAGTTGCCACCGACGCCGCGAATGCCGTCGATTGGACGTTGCGAGACGTTCTCATTCACTTCGGCAAACAGTTTGCCCAACGCTCCGGCAGAGTGAATAGCCACAGCCAGAATGCCGGCAAGCGGGCCAATGCCGAAGGCGAACACAAAGACCAGGGCAATCAGAATCTCTGGCACGCCACGGCATATCTCCATAAATCTTCGGGCAAAAAAGTAGATCCACGAGTTCTGCATCAGGTTCCGCGACCCCGCGAAGCATAACGCCAGTGCGCCAGCCGTGCCGAGGATCGTGGCCGTAATCGCCATCAGGATCGTTTCCCAGATCAGCGCAAGATACGTGTTGAGGTCGGTGTACCAGAAGGTCAAAGAGCCTTCGACGGCGCGACCTTGGTCGTCGCGGCCCATGAAGAGCTTATCCCACTCAAGGCTTGGCATGATCGTGCCGAAATACTCGAACACGCGCGATGCCGCCTGGGCCAACCGATCGGGGAAAAACTGGGACGTGACGACTGAGAAAATCAACAGGCCGAAAAACAGGAGCCCGAACAAAATGGTCTGGCCCATTTTCGCACGGGCAAGCTCTTTGCGGTGTTGTTCATAGATGGACACCGGGTCTTCACGGTGCCCCATCTTGTTCAACGTGTTTTCGGGCGTAATGGCCATAATGAACGGATCGCTGGAGGGGAGCGAATGACTTCGGGCTTACCGAGGACTACGACGCCAAACGCTGGCCATCGACCGCGGTGCCCACGGGCGGTCTTGAGAGGGCGGCAAGGTCGGTGGACGTCATCTCTTCGGTGAAGTCGCCAAGCTCGGCACCATAAATGTCGCGCGCAACCTCCATTGTCAGATCGTCCGCGTCTCCATCGAAGACAACCCTTCCATCGGCCATGCCGATCACGCGGTCGCAATAGCGGCGGGCTGTATCAAGCGTATGGAGGTTACAAATAACGGTGATCTGATCCTCTCGATTAATTGTTCGCAACGCGTCCATGACAACCTTGGCATTCATCGGATCAAGGGATGCAATCGGTTCATCGGCAAGCAGAACTCGTGGCTCTTGGAGCAATGCGCGGGCGATCGCCACGCGCTGCTGCTGGCCGCCAGACAACGTATCGGCACGCTGCATCGCGGTATGTGCCATTGTCAGGCGATCCAGCGCGTGGATTGCAAACGCCCGTTCCGCTGGCGAGTAGAGCTTGAGCATGGAAGACGCGAACCCGTGATGGTACATCCGGCCTGTGAGCACATTGGTCAGCACATCAAGCCGTCCAACGAGGTTGAATTGCTGGAAGATCATCGCGCATTCGGAACGCCACTTGAGCAGAGCCTGCCCTTTGATCTTGGCGACGTCCGTGCCTTTGTACCTGATCTCACCATGAGTAGGGTCTGCCAGCCTGTTGAGCATACGAAGAAGCGTTGATTTGCCCGCACCTGAGCGGCCAATGATGCCGACCATCTGTCCGTCGGGGATGGTCAGCGAGACGTCGTCGACAGCCTTGGTGGCGGTGAAGTGCTTGGACAGACCCGAGATCTTGAGCATGGCATGGCTCCGATTGGCTTTGGCTACGAGTGGTGGGGGTTCAGGCGAGGGCCAGATGAGAAAAGGGCCGAACCATCGCGGGGTTCAGCCCTTCGTCAGCAAGTTTGCTACCGCGTGGCTGAAAGCTGGCGGCGCATATTGATGATCGGCATGTAAAACTCGGTGTCGATCGGATAGTACGCCAACGCATCACCCTGGTTGACTGCTTCAAAGCAATCGGGGTCCTCGAACTGCAAGCGCATCATAGAGCCCATAACGAGATCTTTCAGTTCGGTCGGAACCGCCGAACGGATGACCCGTGGGCCGTTTGTGATCAAATTCGACTGCCAGATGATCCGGATGTCGTCCATGTCGAGCAGGTCCTTGTCGACCATCGATCGCAGATTCCCCCGCGAGTAACCTTCGGACAACTCACCAACGCCGGACGTCCAGGTCACGCCGCCATCGTACTGGCCCTGCAACACGGAGATCACAGCCTGCTCATGACCGCCGCCAAAGCCGGTTTGCGAGAAATAGGCTTCGGGATTGATGCCCATCTCGTTAAGCTCGGCATTTGGGACCAAGTAGCCGGAGGTCGAGTTGGGATCAGCAAATGCGAGGGAGCGGCCCTGCATGTCCTCAAGTGACATGATATCCGAGTCCGACCGCACATACATGACCGAGTAGTATCCAAGGGAGCCATCGATCTGTTGAGCGGTGTAAAGCGGCTCTACGGCATTCTCGTCTTGCAGATAAATACCGGCATAGCCAGACGAGCCGAGCTCTGCAAACTCAAGCTGACCTGCCAGAAGACCTTGCATGACGCCCGCATAATCCGACGCCGGGAACAGCTCGACAGGCACTCCGAGACGCTCTTCAAGGAAGTCAGCCTGGCACTGGCGTTCGCGCAGTCGATCAGCCTCGTTCTCGCCACCAAGAATTCCGATCCGGAAAACCGGGACATCATCGCGCCAATCGGCGAACGCTGCCGTTCCAGTCAGTGCAGTTGCGCCAAGCACTAGGGCGCCAAGGGTCATCTTCAGCATTCAAGCCATCCTGTTTTCGACAAAGGGCGGGAAAAGTTGGTCCCGATGAAGACAGGCGAGCGGCCTTTCCTGAAACAGACCCACCCGCACTAACTGCGGTTCATAGGGGTGGTTCATGTCGCTTCAGCAAAGGAACGATGAAGGTTCGGCGACGCTTTTGTGAAGGAAAAATGGAGAAAAAAGACGATATATCTCAGCTATTTAAGCTATAATGTCTTGAGCTATCCGGATCTGACGCTGTGGATATCGATGAAGGTATCGACATCCATGGTCCGGATATCACGCAAGGCATTGCGCAGCTTTTGATGTGACCAGTCCCACCAGGCAATTCTCATCAAGCGTTCGCCTTGCTCAGGTGAGAAACGTCGCTTCAAAACACGTGCCGGAACACCGCCGACAACCGCATAGGGTTCGACATCTCGGGTAACGACAGCGCCGGCGCCAATTACAGCACCTGTTCCCACTGTTATACCTGCGGTAACGGTTACGCCGTGCCCGATCCAGACATCGTGGCCAATCGTCACCGGATTGGCCCGACGCCACTTAAAAAAGTCCTCGTCATCCTCACCCAGATCGTAGGCGTGGGAGCGGTAGAAGGCGTGGTGCTGTGATGCGCGCCACGTCGGATGATTACCAGGATTGAGACGAACGCCATTGGCGATTGAGCAGAACTTGCCAATCTTGGTCGCCATGACGTGGCCGTCTTCTGTGATGTAAGAGTAGTCCCCAAGCGTGGAGGCTTCTATCTGGGTGCGGCGCCCGACCTCGGTCCACCGTCCCAAGATACAATCAGGTCCCACTTCGGCTTCAGGATGAACCGTCGGTGACTCACTAAGTTTGGCCTGGCCCATCAGCTGACCTCCATCTTTTCAGGCGCCCGTCGGCAGATGGCAAAGCATAATGGTGGGATCGAAGAAAAGGCTTGCAAGCGGCTTGCATGCGAATGTCACAAAACGATCACCCAACCTCAATGCAAGCGTCACAAATGAGGCGTCTGCAGTCAGCCGACCCGAACACAGGTTGCCACCATGCTTGATCGCCCGAACAACCAAACGTCTCCATCCATTGCCGGTCTGTCAGCAAAACAGGATGTGCGCTTCGACAATGCGCGGCTTGTGCTCGCCGATGGAATCGAGAGGGGAAGCTTGCGCGTCGAAGCCGGTTTGATCGCAGGGCTTGGTGGCGACCGCCATCTAGATACTGTTATGGATCTGGAGGGCGATTATCTCGTACCCGGCATCGTTGACGTGCACACCGACCATGTCGAAACCCACGTCCATCCGCGGGCGGCTGTCCTCTGGCCCTTCCTGCCCGCACTACTAACGCACGACGCGGTGGTCATTTCGGGTGGAACAACGACCGTGTTCGACAGCCTGTGCGTCGGCGCCACCATGAAACGACCTGAGCGGGGCGAGATTCTCAAGCCCCTGATTGATGCTCTTGATCGAGGGCAGGCAGCAGGGCTTTTCCGGGCAGAGCACTTCGTACACTTGCGGTGCGAAATCTCCGACCCAGATACGCCCGGCTTGGCACGGGATGCGCTTATGCATCCCCTGGCGAAGCTTGTTTCGGTTATGGACCATACGCCGGGCGACCGCCAAAGTCCCGATGTCGAGCGCTGGTTCCATCACATGATCCACGAGATGGAAATCACCCCAGAGGACGGTCGTGCGAGGCTCGACGAACTGTTTGATCGGTCAGCCCGCACTGGAGCCGAGAACCGAGCCGCAATCATTGCCCACGCCACGGCTGCAGCAGTGCCAATCATGAGTCATGATGATCGGTCCGTCGTCCACGTCGATCAAGCTGACCGGGAAGGCGTCACTGTTTCCGAGTTTCCAACGACGCTTGTCGCCGCCAAGCGTGCGAAGGCGCTCGGTCTGAAAACGATCGCCGGTGCACCGAACTTCCTTCGTGGTGGGTCTCAGTCAGGCAACGTGGCAGTTCGAACGCTGCTGGAAGCGGGGGTGGTGGATGCGTTGGCCTCCGACTATGTGCCGCGCAGCCCACTCGACTGCGCCTTCGCTATCGCCGCTGATCAGGATTTGCCCATCGATCTACCGCAAGCCATTGCGATGGTCACATCGGCGCCGGCGGGCATAGCGGGTCTTCACGACCGGGGACGGCTGGCAGAGGGCTTGCGAGCTGACTTGGTACAGGTACGCCTGCATGATAGACAACCTATTGTCTGCGGCGTTTGGCGCGCTGGCGTGAAGGTCTTTTAGGAGAAACCGGATGCTTCCACTTTCGATCGGTGCAGCACTAACCTTGAAGGACCTTCCGACCTTTAAGGACTGGCTGATCGATGGTGATCGCGATTTGGAGGTTCAAGACTTCTACAACACCGAACTGATCCTGGGTGACTGGCACAGCCATGTCCTGAGGATCAAACAAGCGCTCGATGGATACACCGGTCGTTTGGGTATCCATGGACCTTTCTGGTACCTGCCACTTGATTGCGATGATCCCGAGTTTCGCCCGCTGATCACGAAGCGGTTGCTGACCGGCGTCGACATTTGCGCGGCCCTTGGTGCGGCGCAGATGGTCCTTCACTCACCTTTCACGACCTGGGACCACTTCAACAAGTGGAACTATCCGCCGCGAGGCGATGCACCAACCACCCGGCACGAGACCATCGAAAAGGTTCATGCCGTTCTGGGTGATGTGGTCAAACGCGCGCACTCAGAGGGCGTGACATTGGTCATTGAGAACATTGAAGATGTTGACCCACGCGATCGACGCGAGTTGGTTGAGAGCTTCAACAGCCCCAACGTTCGCCTATCGATCGATACCGGGCATGCCCATTATGCCCATGGCGTTACTGGCGCGCCTCCAGTGGACTACTTCGTGGCCGATGCCGGTGATCAGCTCGCCCATGTACACCTCCAAGACGCCGACGGCGTAGCCGATCGCCACTGGGCGCCCGGTCAAGGAACAATCCAATGGCACGCGGTCTTCCGTGCTTTGGCAAAACTGCCTCAGATTGGCACCGAACAAGCGCCACATCTGGTGCTGGAGCTGCGCCACTCGGCCGACATACCCGCCGCGATTGGGTACCTGGAACGCGAAGGTCTCGCTCGGTAAGCCGATCTCTTCGCGATCGATGGGCTCCGCCCCAGTCAGGCGACCTGACGGCCATTGCTCCAGACGCCGCGTAGGATGGGCACGTCATCGGCCAACGCAAAGCGGATAACATCCGCACGCTTGCCAACTTTCAGTGCCCCCCGATCAGTCAACCGGGTGGCAGCCGCAGGTGCAGCCGTTACCGTTGCAATCGCGCGAGGCAAATCATCCCAGATCTGCGAAAGCTTGATGGCCGAATAGAGCAGCGCAGACGGCACATAGTCGGAGGATACGATATCGAGCAGGTCGTGTTCTGCTAGAGTATGAGCGGCGACGTTACCCGAATGCGAGCCCCCACGCACCAGATTGGGCGCACCCATCATGATGGCGATCCCATGCTTGTGGCAGGCGTGGGCGGCGCCAATCGTCGTCGGGAACTCCGCGAGTTTGATCCCAAACCCAGCTGAGGTTTCGACGTGCTCATGGGTCGTATCATCATGGCTTGCGAGCACCGCGCCAAAAGCTTCTGCGGCGGTTACAGCGGCAGCCTCATGCTTTGCGTGCACGCGCTCTCGCAGCTCCTTCCGCTCCACCACATGGGCATCAAACTCGGCCTGACTGAGCCCGTGCTTGCCACGCATGTATTTCTCGTACTGGGTGATATCGGCAAACTGCCTTTGGCCGGGTGTGTGATCCATCAACGAGATGATACCGATGCGGTCATCTTCCCTGAATTGCTCAAGTTCATCAGCAAGCGAGTGGGAACAAATTTCGGCGCGCAGATGAATATGGTGGGAGATCTTCAGGAGCCCATGGGATCGCGCCATTAGGATCTCACTGACCATAGGGCGTGCATAGGGTTCCATCACACTGTTGGTACCTGAATGCTCAATGAAACCCAGCCGCACCGCGTCGAACACCGTGGTGATGCCAGTTGAGGCCAACTCCGCGTCGTGTGCGACAATGGCCGCGTTGTGGGGCCACGCCACGCCAGGGCGCGGTGAGAGGTGTCGCTCCAAGTTATCGGTATGCAATTCAACGAGACCCGGCGCCACAAAGTCACCTTCACAATCGATCGCGCCAGCAGGGACAGCGGTACCGGCATCCGTCGCTGTCAGGACGCCATCGGTAAAGCTCAAGGAACCGCGCACAACCTCATTTTCCAATACCAGTCGCGCATTGGCCAGAACGGTAGTTGATCCGTCAGAAAGCTGTGTCATGGACCTGTCTTTGAGGTGTGAGAGACCGATGGCCTTACGCCAGTCGGATTGGGGAGAGGCAAATGACCGTATTCCGTCGCTATGCCCTGTACGCGATGGCAGAAGAGCCGCTGCACACAATTGCGTCGCAATGGTTGGGATGGGATTCCCGGTTGGGACACAAGGTCGATCATCCGGTTCTTGAGGGTTTGCGCTATGACATAGCGCAGGCCACCGCAACACCTCGAAAATACGGCTTCCATGGTACGTTGAAACCTCCGTTCAGACTTATCGAAGGACAAAGCAGGCAGCAGCTTCTGAGGGCGTGCCAAGAACGTCTGCCAACGATGCAGAGCGTCGCCATCAGTCGGATGGTCGTCCGCCCGATGAACGGCTTCGTCGCGCTCGTCCCGGAGGGGTCTTGCCCCGCGCTCGATCAGCTTTGCGAACGAGTGGTGCGCGACTTTGATGCGTTCCGCGCGCCCTTGAATGGAGCAGAGCTTGCCAAGCGACGCGCAAGCAAGTTGACCGATCGGCAGGAAGAACAACTTTTGCGCTGGGGCTATCCATACGTGATGGACGAGTTTCGCTTTCACATGACGTTGTCGGGTCAACTCGACGAGGAGACGTCGCACGATCTCGCTGAACGGCTGCAGAGATATCTGTGCTCCGATATGCCGGAACCCTTCATTCTGCGAACGATCAGCTTGATGGGAGAAGACGTCGACGGGCATTTCCACGAGATTGAGGCCTATACACTTGCCGCGTGAGACAAGCGGCGCGCCAAAGCCATTCTTGCCTCCCGAACGCTTCCGTCGAGATCGCCCGAATTATCGATACTGATCAAAGGTACGCCTTGCGGCAACGCCCGTATCGGACGGGCCAACCGCGCTGCAATATCGTCTTCGTCCTCGCGGCCGCGGCGTTCCAACCGCTTTTCAAGCACCTCAACCGGTGCGGTAATCGATAGAACCGTCAGGGTGGGAAATACAGACCAGGCCTCGTGCACGATAGCGCGAGACAGGTTCGCAAGCACGTCCATCCCGGCTTCGAGTGCATCGTTTGTACTGGCAGCGGGAATTCCATAGGCGAGGCCGTGCGCGCGCCACCAAAGCGCGAAATAGCCGCGGTCGACCCGCGCCTTGAACTCCGCTTCGCTGACACCTTCAAAATCCTCGCCACCAGCGTCTTCCGGTCGGGTTATAACCCGCCGACATCTGACATAGCGGGGCTCGGCAGCGAGCAACCCATTCATGACGCTGTCCTTGCCCACGCCCGAAGGTCCAACCACCGCGATGAAGCGGCCAGTGTGCGCAGATGGATAGATCAACGGTTCAAACCACTATGCAGCAAGGTGTTCGGCCTTTGGTGTAAAGTCGGATATATCAACCTCCCGGTCTGCGACGCGCGCGCGGGCCTCCAAATCATGAAAGATCCCAACAATGGCCGCACCATCGGCCTTGGCTTCCTCGATCAACGAGAGCACCGTATCCCTGTTTTTGGCATCGAGACTGGCGGTCGGCTCGTCCAGCAGCAAGGCAGGATATTTGTGGGCGAAACCACGGGCGATGTTTACGCGCTGCTGCTCGCCGCCGGAGAAGGTGGTTGGCGACAGCTCCCACAAGCGTTCGGGGATGGCGAGACGGGACAACAGCAAGCGCGCTCGCGACCGTGCATGCTCGTCCTCCTCGCCGACCGCTAGGAGCGGCTCGGCCACGACCTCAAGCGCTGGAACCCTAGGGACAACACGCAAGAATTGGCTGACATAGCCCAGTGTCGTTCTGCGCAAAGCCAAAACCTCACGCGGCTCGGCACGCGTGATATCAAGCCCGCCAATGACCACACGTCCAGCCTCGGCCAGATAATTTCCATACAGAATGCGCATAACGGTTGACTTGCCGGCGCCCGACACACCAGTCAGGGCGACACATTCACCGGGGTTCACCTCGAAGGAGCAACCGGCCAGAACGGGAATGGTCGTACCGCGCTGATGGTGAAGGGTGAAGCTCTTGCTGAGATTGCGGACCGTAATCATGGCTTTCCCTAAACCTGAAGGACGGAGGAAACGAGCAACTGCGTGTAGGCGTGCTGCGGGTCATCGAGCACCTGATCAGTGAGCCCGGTTTCGACGACGTTACCGTCCTTCATCACCATCAGCCGATCGGCGAGCAGGCGCACTACTGCAAGATCATGGGTAACGATGATGGCCGACAAACCCATGGTCCTCACAAGGCCCCGCAGAAGATCAAGCAACCGCGCCTGAACGGAAACGTCGAGGCCGCCCGTCGGCTCATCCATGAAAATCAGGCGAGGCTGCGAAACCAGGTTGCGCGCGATTTGAAGGCGCTGCTGCATCCCGCCAGAGAACTGCGCCGGACGATCGTCCATGCGGTCAGTATCGATCTCGACTCGGGCCAGCCAATCAGAAGCCGTCTGACGAATAGCGCCATAGTGTCGTGCGCCCACTGCCATCAGCCGCTCACCGACGTTACCGCCAGCGGAGACCCGCATGCGCAAACCATCCCGAGGATTCTGATGTACGAATGCCCAATCCGTGCGGCCCAGCATGCGTCTCTCAGGCTCAGCCATGGCAAGTGTATCGCGCGGGCCGTCCACCCGCGTATCGAAAACGATCCGCCCCACGTCCGGCGCCAGATGCCCGGCCATGCAGTTAAGCAAGGTGGACTTCCCCGAGCCCGACTCGCCGACAATCCCCATCACCTCGCCGGGATAGAGCTTGAACGACACATCGCGGCAACCAACCCGGGCACCATAGGATTTGGAGAGGTTGTCGACCTCAAGCAGAGGGGTCATATGGCGATCCAATCTGTCAGATTCCCGCCGCTTCGGCGATCAAAGGTGAAGTAGCAGCCGCCTTTGGGATGCGTTTGGTCCTGGTCGCGGGTGATTGGAATCCCGGCGAGCTTGCAGCGCAGCAGCGTGCCCACGCCGCCATGGGCCACGACAAGAACATCACCATAGGGCGCTTCTTTCGATGCCGCGCCGACAGCCTCAACAATCCGGGCTTGCGCGTCGCACGCCCTTTCCCAGCCGCGAACAGAGGTCTCTGGATTGGCGAAGAATTCTTCCACCACGGGCCAGAAAGCATCGGGCGGCAGAAAACCTGTCGCGCTGCGATCATTTTCGCCCATGGCCGGTCGAATATGGACCGGTAGGTCGCGCGCAACGCCAACCGGTTGAGCAGCATCCTTGGCTTTCTGCTCATCGCTGGCGAAAATGGACGTTACATCTTCAAGAACCGAATCCGTCGCAAAGGCTTCATGGCGCGCGCGACCTTGCGCGTTTAGGCCCCATTGGGGGACCGGAACGGTGGGGTCAATCTCCACGTCGCCATGGGTCAGGAAGATGACCGTCTCACTCAAGCTGCTTGCTCCTGGGCTTCGGTTGCCGAACCGGTATGCCCAGCGGCGCGGCGCTCGGCGCAGAAGTCGGTATCCGAGCACACGAACATGCGACCACCGGCATCGTCCGTTATGACCTCATCCAGATAGGTGTGATCGGCCCCACAAAGCGCACAGCTCTGGTCGGCGCGTAGAAGCTCGAAAGGGTAATCATCGAAGTCGAGGCTCACGACTTTGGTGTGCGGCGGCACGGCGTAGATGCGCTGCTCACGCCCAGCACCGAACAGCTGGATCGCTTCGCTTTCGAGCTTGGGGTTGTCGAACTTCGGTATGGGCGAGGGATCCATTACATATCGGTCCTCGACCCTCACCGGATAGGCGTAGGCTGTGGCTATCTCGCCATGCTTTGCGATGTCCTCGTAAAGCTTCACATGCATCAGCCCATACTCTTCAAGCGCGTGCATCTTCCGCGTTTCGGTTTCGCGCGGCTCCAAGAAGCGCAGCGGTTCGGGGATCGGCACCTGGTAGACAAGAATCTGGTTTTCATTCAGATGCTTCTCGGGGATCCGGTGGCGCGTCTGGATGATGGTCGCATCGGCGGTGCTTTCGGTTGTTTCGACGTCGGCCGTCTTCTCTAAGAACTTGCGGATCGACACGGCGTTGGTCGTATCGTCGGCGCCCTGATCGATCACCTTGAAGGTGTCCTCGGGCGTCATCACCGCTGCTGAGACCTGCACCCCACCGGTACCCCAACCATAGGGCATGGGCATTTCGCGGCTGGCAAACGGCACCTGGTAGCCCGGAATTGCGAGGGCCTTCAGGATGGCCCGCCGAATCATCCGCTTGGTTTGTTCATCCAAATAGGCAAAATTGTAAGCGGCGTCGCTCATAGGAAACCTCGATGCGTAAGAGCCGCGCGCAGCGCATGCGGCCCTGTGAATTGAATGGCTTGCATGCCCACGGCACGCGCACCAGCAACGTTCTTGGGTGAGTCATCAATGAAAAGGCAGTCCGCAGCATCGAGACCGTTTCGGGTAAGCAGCAGTTCGTAAATCGCCGGATCCGGCTTAAGCATTTTGACCGCGCCAGAGACGATCACATCGCGAAAGCTGGTCGCAAGAAATGGGAACTTCGCACACGCCTTTGGCCAATTCTCCGCAGAGAAATTGGTGATGGCGTACAGCGGCGTCCCCTTCGTCTTCAGATCCTCAAGAATCGCTGCTGTCCCATCTATGGGCCCGGGCGTACATTCGGTCCACGCGTCCCGAAAATGCTCGAACGAGCTCTTGTGATGGGGAAAGCGGTCGATAAGAGGCGGGAGGCTGTCCGCGAAAGTCTTGCCTGCATCCAGCCCGAGGTTGAACGCGTGAAAGTCCGTCTCCTCGAGAAACGCATCCACATTGTGCTCGCTCCCGAGAAGTGGCTCGAAAAGTGTGTGGAGGTCCCATTCAAGCAGGACCTTGCCGACATCAAAAACAAGAGCGGTCATTCTGCCGCCTCCTGGAGCGGCGCAGCGCCCTCCTCCGCGCATGCTAGCCGGGCCTCGGCGCGGAGTTTGCGGATCAATTCCAGCTCCGATTGGAAGTCCACATAGTGGGGCAACTTGATGTGCTCGAGAAATCCGGTCGCTTGCACATTATCAGCGTGGCTAAGCATGAACTCGACGTCCTGCGCGGGGGCGCCGACATTGTCTTCCCCCAACTCCTCCCAGCGCATCGCCCGATCAACCAGCGCCATGGATATGGCCTTGCGCTCGCAGTGCCCAAGGACAAGACCGTAGCCGCGCGTGAACTGCGGTGGCTCTGCCTTGGAACCGGTAAACTGATTGACCGTCTCGCACTCGGTGATCTCTATTTCGCCGACCTCAATCGCAAAACCAAGCTCGGGAATGTCTATTTCAACGGGCACCGTCCCAACGCGCAGCTCCCCGACAAAGGGGTGATTGCGCCCGTATCCACGTTGGGTTGAGTAGGCCATGGATAACACGAACCCCTCATCACCCCGCGTGATTGCTTGAAGACGAAGAGACCGGTCGGCGGGAAAGTCCAACGGCTCGCGCGTCAGGTCGCTAGGTGTCTCATCGCTCGCCACCTCCGGTTGGAGTAACCCTTCCTGATCGAGAAAGTCAGCCACATGAGGCACAGGAGTGCGCTCCACATCGACACTCGGCGGCGGGTCGAAAGGCGTTGGCTGGTCGGCTGTTTCACCGGTAGCATCACCGGTGGCCTCAAGGGCGAAATCGATCAGCCTGTGGGTGTAATCGAACGTCGGCCCCAACACCTGTCCACCCGGAAGATCTTTAAACGTTGCTGAAATCCGCCGGTCACATTGCATGACGCCGGTATCAATCGGCAACGACGCTCCAAAGCGGGGTAGCGTTGTGCGAAACGCGCGGATCAAAAACACCGCTTCGATCAGATCGCCACGAGCCTGCTTGATCGCCAAGGCAGCGAGATCAGGATCGAACAGTGAGCCCTCCGCCATGACCCGCGCGACGGCCAGAGCAAGCTGCTCACGGATTTGCGCCACAGAAAGGTCAGCAACGGAGGTATCGCCGCGTCGCTCCTCTGCCAACCAATTGTGGGCGGCCTCAATCGCACGCTCCCCCCCTTTGACGGCGACATACATCAGGCAGCCTCCTCGCATCGCGTCGAACGCGGTAAGGCTGCCACCTTGTCGGCAGCGCAGAAGAAGCAGTCCAAACCAAGTGGGAATTGCGCATGGTTTGCTTCCAAGGCGACCGCATCGGGCAGATTCAAAGACGCTTGGGTCTTGATGCCTGGTCCGCGCAGAACAGCACCCGCCGCCGCAAGCTCCGCTTGCTCTACTATGAGAGTGGCCGAACGGTCAGGATACTCCGCGGTGCCGACCTTGTAAGGCGCCAGAGGTACGATCGCCTCCCAAGTTCCGAGAACAAAGTCAGCCTCTCCCTCCGCCGCAAATGGCGCACTGGTGTGAAACGTGATCCAGTTTCGAACCGACACGGTGTCATGCTCGCCCTTTAAGGCAATCGACGTATCGGGATCGCAGAGGGTCAGGATCAATGTACCCGCTGCAACCGACACGGGCGTGGGAGGCTGGCCACCCAAAAGTGGTTCAATAGAGCCCGGTCTCGCCATCGCGTTCATGATGGATCGGAAGGCGCGCGCACTGTCATGGGCCGGACTCGCGAAGCCACCGGCAAAGGATTGTTGATCGGACGTCATGCGTCACCCCGCACCATTGTGAAAAACTCAACCTTGGTGCCCGCAGCTTTAGACGCGCGGCGCTGTTGCCGCCGCTGCATATCTTGCGACAGAGGTATGGTGATCGTGCGATCCAGCTCCGCTCGTGATGCCCCTTGCGCAAGCGCGTCAATACATGCGGCGGCAAGCGAGGCTGCCTTGTCGCGGCCTTGAACGTAGCCATGCCCAACGGCCCCAGTTGATGTCTTTACGGCGCAACGCGTGACGGTGATTTCGCCCAAATTAAAGGCTGCACCAATCGCTCCTGCACGCCCGCGCACCATGACGGTACCAATCTCGGGGGGCCGCAGAACCTCATGTGCTAGCTGGCCGTTGCGCTCAGTATAGACCTGCCACAGAGCTTTCAGGTCAGCAGACGGCGCCTGAGCAAGGACGGACAGCCGAGCTTTGCGATCAAGTGGTCCGTTTTTCGACATCTTGCGAATCTGTCCAAATATTTATACAACTAGACAAATTCTACAGGATACGATGCGTGACGCAACCGGCCTTTGATGAAATTTCTATGGCGTATGCCGCGATCAGTGGAGTACGTCTTGGCCCGTAAAGCCCTATGGACTGGCATAAGCGACGCCCTTGAATCGGACATCGCCGCGGGGCGCTACCGCCCGGGTGTAAAGCTGCCGACAGAGGCGCAACTTGCTGCCCGTTTCAGCGTGAACAGGCACACGGTGAGGCGCGCCCTCGCATCGCTCGCAGACCGTGGCTTTGTATCCAGCCGACGGGGCGCCGGCGTTTTCGTCACCCACGCGCAAACCGATTATCCAATCGGCAGTCGCGTACGATTTCACCAGAACATTCTCGCCGCCGGGCGAACCCCACAGCGAAAAGTGCTGCTCCTTCAGACACGCGCCAGCGATTCAAAAGAGGCAAGCGCGCTCGACCTGGAGTTAGGCGCTTCAGTTCATGTTTGTGAGGGCTTGTCGCTTGTCGATGGAGAACCACTAGCCGTCTTTCAAAGCATCTTTCCAGCGCAGCGTTTTCCCAAACTGCTGGGCAATTTGCGCGAGAACAGTTCGGTGACCGCTGCGCTGAAGTCTGAAGGAATTCAGGATTTCATCCGCCGCGAAACTCGAATTGATGGCAAGCTCGCGTCCGTAACGCTGGCAACACAACTGCGAATCCAGGTCAGTTCGCCGGTCCTCCGTACGATCGGCATCAACGTAGATGAGAAGGGGCGGCCAATTGAGTATGGCCGCACCTGGTTTGCTGCAGAGCGCACGACCCTGGTGCTCTCCAGCGGATCAAATCACTGACGTGCGAGAACCCAAACCGCAGCTTTACAGAGCGGCTTATTCGCTCAGCACCCGCTACGATCCAAATGTGGTCGGCATGAGAAAAGCAACGATAGGTGCAAGGCACGGTCACGGAGGGTGGGCAGCGAGAAGCACCGCCTGTTTAGTTTTGCCTTGAGTTCACGAACAAGTGAAGCAGGCCGCGGCCTGACTGATCAGCGGCAAGACAAAGTGTTCAAAGGAGTGGATGGTGCCCCTGGTCAGACTCGAACTGACACTCCTTTTGGGAACTCGATTTTGAATCGAGCGCGTCTACCAATTCCGCCACAGAGGCACTGCAAGCAACTTCCGAAACATCGGCTGGTAGCTGCCGCGGACCATAGCCGGATTGCCCTGTCGGTCAATGCATCTGGGGGACTTTCCTGCGTGAGTGCTTCACACCGCGCCGTAACGAAGCGTCAGCCTTTCCATGCTATGGAACCTGCCATCACCAAACCGGTGCACTCTGTTGAGGAGACGCGGCCTACAAGCCCTTAGCATGACCCATTTAACCATGGACACGACTGAGCACCGGACAGCTTTCGATCAAATCGAGGCCGTCTTAAGCGACGCGCAGATCAGCGGCAGCTCTTCAGTAACCTTGGGCACGTTTACCGGAGCGTTAGAAGAACGAGCTTTCGGTCTCCTGATGCTTGCTCTTGCGCTGCCGTGCTGCCTGCCATTTGTGTATCTGATCCCGCAGATCGTGGCGCTGCCGATGTTGGTTTTGACGGGTCAGATGGCAGCGGGCCGCCAAGCGCCTTGGCTGCCGACGACCCTGCGCACACGCCAGATCGATATCGCGGCGATGCAATCGGTTGTGGGACGTGGCAGGAAATGGTTTGGCTGGGCGGAACGCTTTGCGCGGCCTCGCCTTCTGGCGCTCTCAAGCCCGTTAGCAAGCCGAGTGATAGGCGCTCTTCTTCTGGTGCCATCGGCATCGATACTGCTGCCGATACCCTCAACCAATACAGTCCCAGGCATAGGCGTCGCGATAGCGTCCATTGGGCTGATCGAACGCGATGGGCTTCTTATCATTGCTGGCCTTTTGGTCGGCCTTGCCTGGGTCGTGTTTCTTTTGGTGTCGGCTCCCCTCCTGGCGCTATGGCTGATAGGCTTGTTCGGCAGCTGACCGAACTTGACTTCCCCAACATGCTAGCGTGCTGTGGTGTTGAGGGTGAGAACAGCATGACAAGCGAAATTTATCCAAGCGGAAACCTTCAAGCGCGGGCGTGTGTGCTGATAATTGCTGTGTCAGCGTTTGTGCTTGCTACGGCCTGGGCCTTCGAGCTGTTTGGCGGCTTTAGGCCGTGCGCCTTATGTTTGCAGCAGCGCGAGGGATATTACGCTGCCATACCCATGCTGGCGATTGCGTTCACCGCGACCGCGCTTCGCTGGCCCTCCTGTGTCAGCCGGGGTCTGATGCTGGTCGCTGGCCTCATGCTCGCCACGTCCTTCACGACTGGTGTCTATCAGGCAGGGGCCGAATGGGGATTCTGGTTGGGCCCAAGCGACTGTGGCGGCAGCACCTTGCCGCAAGTCTCTACGGGTAATTTGCTCGATGAGATAGCGGAGACCGACGTGATCTTTTGCGACGAAGCGGCACTTCGCGTTCTCGGCTTGTCCTTCGCAGGATGGAACGTGCTTTCGGCCGGCGCGCTCATGACCGCCAGCATCGTCGCTGCGCTTTGGCCACCCAAGCGCGCATAAACCAAGCTTTAGGGGTCGAGTTCGGTGTCCCAATACAGAAAGTCCAACCAGCTTTCGTGCAGATAGTTGGGCGGGAACTGCCGACCGTTCGCTTGCAGGTCATGGACCGTCGGCTGGTAGGGGCTCTGCCGCGGATGCATATCGGCTGCTTTGGGCAACTTGCCTCCCTTGCGCAGATTACAAGGCGAACAGGCCGTGACGATGTTGTTCCAAGTCGTCTGACCACCGCGCGAGCGCGGAATAACATGATCAAAGGTCAGATCGTCAGTCGCGCCGCAATATTGGCACTCAAACTTGTCACGCAAAAACACGTTGAACCGTGTGAATGCTGGGTTGCGCTGGGGTCTAACGTAGGTCTTCAGGGCTACCACACTCGGTAGCCGTAACTCAGTGGTCGGGCTGCGCACGGCCGTATCGTACTCGGACAAAATATTGACCCGGTCGAGAAACACCGCCTTCACCGCATCCTGCCAAGGCCATAAAGACAGCGGGTAATAGGATAACGGGCGAAAATCGGCGTTCAACACCAACGCCGGGCAGGCGTCTGGGTTCATTGTCTTGGCAGCAGCCCCGAAGCTCTCGGGGGAAACGGCAACGGTCAAGCTAAGCTCCCGATCCGATTCTCGCGATGGAGACGTCGTCATCTCTATCTATAGACACTATGACGTCTGTGTGAAGACGCTTTTGAATGGGATCGCTGCACAACAATGTCGCTACAGCGCGATCCCGCCTCGCCCATCCATCACCACCGCATGGTAAGACCACAAAAGCCTTGCGGCGACACCCCTCCAGGGAGCCCAGATCTCCGCTCGCTCTGCCAGGGTCTCTGCGGAAAGCTTATCAGGCTCTCGCAGCGCCCATGCGGCCGCCTTCTGCAGCGCCAGGTCGCCGGCCGGCAAAACATCTCGGTCGCCAATGCAAAAAAGACGGTATATCTGGGCCGTCCATGGGCCGATTCCGGTGATGGCAACAAGCCGCTGCTCTTGTGCATCATGTGGGAGCGCATTCAGAGCTTCGAACGCGCCGTTATCCGGAAGGGCTGCCGCGAGAGCGCGGAGGGTGCGTTGCTTCGGGCGCGACAGGCCGCAGGCTTTCAAGGTTTCGTCAGTTGCAGACCGAAACTGAACGGCATCGAGTGCGCCTAAGGTGTCAACTGTTCGAGCTGTTATCGCCCGCGCGCTGGCGACGGAGACCTGTTGAGCGATCACGATACGGGCCAGGCCAGCAAAATCGGGCGTCGAGCGACGCAGCGGGACGCTGTCGACGGCATCCAGCGCGGAACGCAGCATAGGGTCGACCGACCGCAAATGGGCGAGCCCCTCGACCACATCAGCCTCGCATTCTATGCACCGCAGCATGACCGCCCCAGCATTCGACTATCTTTCAGCGCGCCTGCGCTTTGCGCCTTCCCCGAACGGCTATCTGCATTTGGGCCATGCGTATAGCGCGCTTGAGAATGAGCGATGGGCTCGCGGCCTCCATGGCACGTTGCTGCTGCGTATAGAAGATACCGATCTGGGGCGGGCACGTCAGCACTATGTCGAGGCAATCCTAAGCGATTTGCTCTGGCTGGGCGTGAGCTTTGAGGGTCACGTACGCAAGCAATCAGATCACCTAACCGAGTATGAGGCTGCGCTCCGCCACCTGTGGGATGCAGGTCTGATCTATCCGGCGCCGGCTTCACGATCCGAGATCGGGAAAGCGGTTCAACGATTGCAAGCAGAAGGTATTGATTGGCCCCACGATCCAGACGGAGCGCCGCACTACCCGTTCGGCGAGCGCGATCGCCAGAACAAACCAAACAAATTCCCGGCGCATGCCGACCCGCGCACCGATGTTCCGCTGCGGCTCGATATGCAGGCCGCACTCAGGCATCTGTATGATCAGACACTCCTAGCCCAGTCGCTTGCTGAGCCCCAGGGACCGATCACCCAACAACCCCTTGATCCAGGCGCTTGGGGCGACGTGTTATTAAGGGGCCGCGACAGGCCGGCGACTTACCATCTCGCGGTGGTCGTCGACGACGCCGCACAACAGATCACGCACGTGGTGCGCGGCGAAGACATGGCACCCGCCACCGCCATTCATCGATTGCTGCAAATGCTCCTTGGCCTCCGGGCACCGGTCTATCACCACCACCGGCTGATCAAGGGGACTGACGACCGAAAGCTATCGAAATCCGAAGGTGCCAAGAGCTTGCGCACGCTGCGAAAACAGGGCGTGGACCCCGCTTCGCTGCGCGCGCGGCTACTGTCTACTCAACCGTAACGGTGATCACCTCGGAGAATTTAGGCGGCGAATGCGGGATGTGATCGTGATCGCCAAACAGCAGTTGGAAGGTGTGCGTCCCAGCCGGCAATTCCAGTGTGACCTGGGTCTGGCCACCGCCAAAATGCCGATGCTGGTCATCAGCGGGTATGGCATCTTCCAAATTCACTTCAGCAAGCGGCTTATTGATCAGCAAATGATGGTGGCCTGTGTTCGGGTGCTGCACACCGGCCGGTGCGACGCCCATACCATCAACCCCGAATAGAAACGTCACCGGGTTGGTCACCGTCGCTCCATCCTCAGGTGCAATGAGGTAAACCGAGGCGTCTTCCGGTGCTTCGGTCAGCTCAGCGTGGGCCGTACCGGCGAATGCAAACGCCGCAAGTGCGCCGATAACGA
Source organism: Pseudomonadota bacterium (assembly GCA_039024915.1). Lineage (NCBI taxonomy): Bacteria > Pseudomonadati > Pseudomonadota > Pseudomonadota bacterium. The sequence continues at coordinate 67,482 of JBCCPK010000004.1, read as the reverse complement.
TTGCAGTGCGTGAGATTATGTTCATGATTTTCCTCCCTTTCCCTGCGTAAAGTAGCGCATGCGGTTAAGCCAGCAAGCCGGTTCCGCTCAACTCCAGCACCCATAACCAAAATGTGACCGACACAATTGCCAGGGCCGTCGACAGTGCAATGGACGAGGACGCTATTCGCACACCGGTGCCGTAGCGATTTGCAAGCAGGTACGCGTTGATGCCGGACGGGCAGGCTGCAAACAGGACCGCGGCCCCAAGCCAAACCGGTGGGAGCGATGTGAACACGGATCCCAGAGCGAAGACCAAGGCTGGCTGAACAATCAGCTTGAAGAAGCTGATTACCGCCGTAACCCGGACATCGCCGGCCAGACCGTAACGCTTCAAAGCCATGCCAGCGGAAAACAGGGCGCAGGGAACGGCCGTTGCTCCAAGAAGTTCAAGTATTTGGAACGGGATCGCAGGAATGGTCCAGCCAGTGTAGCGCCACGCGACGCCAGCAACGATGGACAAAATGATCGGATGTGTTGCTATCGAACGCACCAAAGTCCGAACAAGTGAGCGCCAGTCCGATCGCGCCCCGCCACCAATCTCAATCGCCAACGTTGCGGCCGTCATCATGATCGGCAGATGGACGGCGATCAGCAAGAAGATCGGTACGCGCCCTGGATCCCCATAGCTGGTCAAAATGAGGGGAATACCGATTAAAACAGTATTGGCCTGTGCAGCGGAGAAGCCGCTGACGGTGCCAGTCGGCCTGTCACGACCGAAGACGCGGGTCACCACAAGGTGGGCCAGGGTCCACACCATGATCACAGCGATAAAATAGACCAGCCAGAAGGCCCACGGACTGGCTTCCGGTATATCGGCGGTCGCCATCGTCTTGAATAAAAGAGTGGGCACGGCAACCGTGAAAACGAACGCCGAGAGACCGTCGCCGACTTCGTCATCCAATAGGCTCAGTCTTGCCGCGGCATACCCGATAGCGATCAGGCCGAAAACAGGCAGGACGATAGCAAGCAGTGACATATGCGCGGTGTTGCATCGGCTGCCTCCTGACACAAGATGTCAGCAGGCATGCCCAAAGTCTCGAAACAGAGCGGTGACAGGATCGTAAACGCGATGCAAACTCCTGTTGCAAGCGACGCATGTGCGCGTGGCACAGTGACAATCGAAGGGGAAAATCATGACCGTGATGGAGATCGCGAACGCTCTAGCAGCCCATTGTCGAGCAGGAACGGAAAGCGAAGGGCTAAAAACGCTTTTTGCCGACAATGCTGTGTCGGTCGAAGCCATGCCGATGCCGGGGACCGACAGTCAGGTGACTGAAGGGCTGGAAGGCATTCGCGGAAAGCACGCCTGGTGGGATAATGCGATGGAGATGATCGAAAGTGAGGTTTTGGGACCTTATCCGCACCAGCCCAACAAGTTCGCACTCGTGTTCAAAGGCATGGCGAAGGTCAAGGAAACTGGGGAAGACTTCCCGATGGATGAGATTGCCATCTACACCGTCGATGGCGGGAAGATCGTACGCGAGGAGTTCTTTTATTCCATGGAGTGAGGCATCACAGAGCAAACGAGCCACCCATGTGGATAAGGCGGAGGACTTACAACTTTTGACGCAGAGCAGAATTGGGCTAAAGGGGGCGTATGCAACCTTCGTCAGTCGACACCTCTGATAAGCCTGCTTCGCAATCGAGAGCAAAACCGTTCGACCTTGTGGTTCGCGGTTTCTCGTTGCTCTACAACCGGCTGCCGTTCAGCTACAACACGCTGGTGACCGCCTTGGGATATCGGGCACCCGATCTTGTGGCGGCAGCGATCGCGCCGCATCTTCATGCGGATGCCACCTTGCTAGACGCTGGATGCGGGACGGGCCTGACGGCCAGAGCGATGCGCAAGCGCATGCCAATGGTCGTTCTTGATGGCTTTGACCTGTCTGAAGACATGCTTCGTCTTGCCGCGAAAACCGGTCTTTACCGAACCACCAAGACGGCCGATGCCACGGCGGAACTACCCTTCCCGTCCGATAGCTACGACGCAGCTGTGTCGTCAGGACTGTACACGCTTGGACACGTGGGTCCCGAAGCACTCGAACCGGTACTTGCCTGCTTGCGACCTGGCGGCCTGTTTGGGCTCAACATTTACGACGCTGCATGGGATCAACTGGACTTCGAGCTTGCCTTTGACCGGCTGGTACAGAACGGAACGATCGAAATCGTCAGCCATGAGCATGCGATCCATTTCGGACGCATCGGCCAAACCTGCAGGGTTATCGTGGTGCGAAAAACGCTGCTGGCTGCCTAAGCTGCTTCGCGAGCAGTCTGTGAGACGATGCGCACGATATCAGCCATAATCGTGTTAACCTTGAAATCCTTGGGCGTGTAGACCGCAGCGACGCCCATCTGTTTGAGCGCCAACTCATCTTCAGGGGGGATGATACCGCCTACGACAACCGGTATGTCGTCGGCATTCTCCGAGCGCAGGCGGTTCATGACATCACGCAGCAAGGCGACGTGGCTTCCCGAAAGAATGGACAACCCGATCACGTGGACGTCCTCCTCGATCGCGGCGTTGACGATTTCGGCTGGCGTGAGGCGGATCCCTTCATACACAACCTCCATACCGCAATCTCGGGCGCGCACCGCAATCTGTTCCGCCCCGTTTGAATGACCATCAAGACCAGGTTTGCCCACCAGCATCTTTAAACGGCGACCCATCAGTTTCGACACGACATCGACTTCGGACCGGACGACAGCCAGATCCTCTTCCGCGTCCATACGCGCGGCCTTTCCAACCCCAGTCGGTGCCCGGTATTCGCCGTATACGGAACGCAGAGCTTCGCCCCATTCGCCCGTCGTCACACCAGCTTTCGCGGCTTGCACCGACGCGTCCATGATATTCCCATTACCCTGCGCAGCGTCTCGCAGGCTGACAAGAGCAGCTTGAACCGCGTCATCATCTCGCTGAGCCCGCCAAGCGTTCAGAGTGCTGATCGTATCGTCCTCGACGCCGTCGGGGACGACCATGATCGCCCCTTCGCCGGTGCCAAGCGGGGAAGGTTCAGATTCCTTATAGGCGTTGACACCAACAACCGTCTGATCGCCTTTTTCAATCCCTTCAAGGCGCTGCGTGTTGGCCGCGACAAGCTGCTGCTTCATGTAGCTTGTTTCAATCGCCGCCACGGCCCCGCCCATGGCGTCAATACGAGCGAGCTCCTCACGCGCCGCCGCCTTAAGCTCCTCCACCTTGGCCTCGACCTCTGCCGAGCCGTCGAATAGGTCTCCAAACTCGAGAAGGTCCGTTTCGAAGGCCATTACCTGCTGCATACGCAGCGACCATTGCTGATCCCATGGGCGGGGCAGCCCTAGCGCCTCGTTCCAGGCCGGCAGCTGAACGGCACGGGCCCGCGCTTTCTTGGACAGCACAACCGCCAGCATCTGGATGAGAATCCGGTAGACGTTGTTTTCTGCTTGCGGCTCCGTCAGGCCGAGCGAGTTGACCTGAACGCCGTACCGGAAGCGCCGGTATTTTGGGTCTTCCACGCCATAGCGTTCAAGGCAGATCTCGTCCCAAAGATCGACGAACGCCCGCATTTTGCACATCTCGGTCACAAAACGCATGCCGGCGTTCACGAAGAACGAGATGCGGCCCACAGCTTTAGGAAAGTCTTCCGGCGAGATCAGCTTGCGCGCCTTGACCGTATCGAGAACCGCAATCGCTGTCGCAAGCGCGAAGCTCAGCTCTTGAACCGGCGTCGCACCCGCCTCTTGCAAATGGTAGGAACACACATTCATCGGGTTCCACTTGGGGGTGTTGGCGTAGGTCCAGCCAATCATATCGGTGGTGAGGCGCAAGCTCGGCTCGGGAGGAAACACATACGTACCGCGCGACAGATATTCCTTGATGATATCGTTCTGCGTTGTGCCGGATAGCTTGGATCGATCAGCGCCCTGCTCGTCAGCCACCGCGATGTAGAGGGCAAGCAGCCAGGGTGCGGTGGCATTGATCGTCATTGACGTGTTCATCGTCTCGAGCGGGATACCGTCAAAGAGCGTCCGCATGTCACCCAGATGGGCCACCGGCACGCCAACCTTCCCAACCTCGCCCCGCGCCAGCACGTGATCGGGATCGTAGCCGGTCTGGGTTGGCAGATCGAAGGCGACCGACAGACCGGTCTGGCCCTTGGCGAGATTGGTCTTGTACAGGGCGTTCGAGTCTTTAGCCGTTGAATGACCCGCATAGGTGCGGAACATCCAGGGCCGATCCTGCTTGGGTTGCTCCGGTGTGAATGTCTCGGAGGTCCGGGTCTCGCTCATCGCATGCGCCTCGCCGTTAAGCTGTCTTAGCTCGCAGCACAGCACCCCGCATGTGTGCACTGCACAATGACGGCACCATAGGCGGTCAGCGCTTTGTCGTCACCTGCCCATTTGGCGGAAAAAGCAAGCGTCGCAATGCAGCATCAGCGGCGCGTTATCGCTAGCTACCGAAAAACCGTTTCACGACGCCGGCCGTGACGATGATCATTGATGCACCTGCAGCCGCAGAGAAAAACGCAAGTTCAGGCTCGGAAATCGAGCGCGATGCACCCCCTGAGTAATACATGAACAGCGCGATACCCGACAGCGAACCAATCATCAGGAGGATGTAGTTGCCAATAACGCCGAAAGCTCGATGCTTGAAAACCGCGTCTGCTACCCAGGCAAGTGGGAACGTCACGAACGAGGCGACCAGTGAAATATACCACAAATTATCGACGAAATAGTTGGGTAGTTGGACCGGCATGGCGTGGTTTTCCTTCGCAACTTGCTGCGGAAAAAGCGCTTTCGAAAGCTGCAGCGACGCAGATTGTAGCTCCAACCTCTAAAAAGGGTGTTTATGCCCACTACGGCAAAGCGTTAACGAGCGCTTACTGTGAACGCTCAAGTCCGCTTGGTCCGGATCAAGCGGTCAAGCTATCAGCAGCTTGATGGCGATCGCCAGCATTGTGAAGCCCACCAAGGCGTCCAGAACTTGCCAGCTGCGGGGACGCGCGAACAACCCAGCGAGCAGCCGCGCACCATAACCAAGCGCAAAGAAAAACAGGAAACTGGCAAGCGTTGCACCCGCCGCAAATGCAAATGGGCTTTGGAATTGGGCACTCACGCTGCCGACAAGCACAACCGTGTCAATGTAGACATGCGGGTTCAGCCAGGTCAGCGCCAAGCAGGTCAGGACCGCGTCGCGCAGAGGTGTCAGCTTATCCTGCGAGGGCTCCAGCGTCGATCCACCTTTCCATGCATCACGCAGACTGCGGAAGCCGTACCAGACAAGGAACGCAGCACCGCCATAGGTAAATGCAGGTTCAAGCCAGGGCGCGGACCTGACAATTGCCGAGAACCCGCCGACCCCAATGGCAATCAGAATGGCGTCGGAGAACGCGCAGATCAGCACCACCGCCAGGACATGTTCCCGCCGGATGCCCTGGCGCAAGACAAAGGCATTCTGTGCTCCGATTGCGAGTATGAGCGATGCGCTGAGCGCGAAGGCAGTCAGAAAAGCGCCCCAAGGGCCAGTGGAGGTCATGCCGAAGACAGTCATGCAGGCGCCCTACAGCGAACTGTGGCCATGCAAAAGAGTGGCCCGCGCGGCATAGACGGTGAAAGCTGCATCAAATGTGGAGCTTTCGGCGTTGGTCGTATGGCTTTTCGCACTGCACCATTGCACAATGCAGGCTCACGCGGGACCTCACAGACACTGATCACAAGGAGCGCACCCATGGCGCTTGCCGAAGCCACGCCGGAGACAAAAGACCTCTACGAGATTGGCGAAATTCCGCCGCTCGGTCACGTTCCGGAGAAAATGTATGCCTGGGCCGTTCGCCGCGAACGTCATGGTGAGCCGGAAGTCGCCATGCAGCAGGAGGTTGTGCCCGTCTGGCAGATTGGCGACGATGAAGTGCTTGTTTTCGTGATGGCTGCGGGCGTCAACTACAACGCCATATGGGCCGGTCTGGGCGAACCAATATCGCCGTTCGACTTCATCAAAAATGATTATGTGATCAACGGCTCCGACGCCGCCGGCATCGTTTGGGCGGTTGGCGCAAAGGTGAAGCGCTGGAAGGTCGGGGATGAAGTCGTCATCCACTGCAATCAGGACGATGGCGATGACGAGGAGTGCAATGGGGGCGACCCAATGTTCTCGCCGACCCAGCGCATCTGGGGCTACGAGACAATGGACGGCTCGTTCGCCCAATTCACGCGAGTTCAGGCACGGCAACTCATGCCACGCCCCAAGCATCTGACCTGGGAAGAAAGCTCCTGTTACACCCTCACGCTCGCCACGGCCTACCGGATGCTTTACGGCCACCGCCCGCACGTGTTGCGCCCGGGCGACAATGTGCTGGTGTGGGGCGCTTCTGGGGGTTTGGGGGTTTTCGCAACCCAGATTTGCGCGGCCGCTGGGGCCAACGCGATCGGGGTGATTTCCGACGAGGACAAACGCGACTACGTGATGTCGATGGGCGCCAAAGGCGTCATCAATCGTAAAGACTTCAAGTGCTGGGGCCAACTGCCCACGGTCAACTCGCCTGAATATCAAGAGTGGTTCAACGAGGTTCGCAAATTCGGCAAGGCAATCTGGGAGTTCACCGGCAAGGGCGTGAACGTTGACTGCGTGTTCGAACACCCAGGCGAAGCAACGTTCCCCGTTTCGACATTCGTGTGCAAGCGCGGAGGAATGGTCGTGATCTGCGCTGGCACCACAGGCTTCAACCTCACCATGGACGCCCGCTATGTCTGGATGCATCAGAAGCGCGTTCAAGGGTCCCACTTCGCCCATCTCAAGCAGGCCGCGGCCGCCAACAAGCTGGTCATTGAGCGTCGCATCGATCCGGCCATGTCGGAAGTCTTCGCATGGCGAGACATCCCAAAAGCGCACACCAAGATGTACAAAAACCAGCACGCGCCAGGCAATATGGCCTGTTTGGTCGGTGCCCCTCGACCCGGCCTGCGAACCTGGGACGACACGCTGGAAGCGGCCGGGTAATGCTCCGCTGCCTGCTCACCGCCGCGCTTTTCTTGGCCATTGTTTCAACAGCCGCGGCTGAGGACCAAGGAACACGGGTCTCCGGCGGGATAGAGTACAGCATGTCTGCCAACGACAATGGGTGGGTGCTGCGCTCCCTGTCCCCGGTCGTTCGCACGACCGGCTTTGGCGCTGGTACCGAGTATGTCCGAGGCATCGAAACCATCTACCTGGGCAAAAGCTGCGATGCCTTTCACAAGGTTTTTGGAAGCGGAACCTGGGGTTGGGCCAATGGAGGGTTCGTTGTGCAGTTCGGAAACAACCGTTTTCCTTTCGGCAGACAGGAAGTCTTCGGCGCTCCGCAAGCCTGCCTGTTGTAAATGAGAAGTGACACGGCAACGCTCAACGTCTAAGGCGCAGGTCCTTTCCTCGCTTCGATAACTCGCCCATGCTTTTGCGCCTTGCGCCCGTTCTGTTTGTCCTGATTTGGTCCACCGGTTGGATTACAGCGCGCGCCGCCGCGCCGGTCGCCGACCCGCTCGCATTTCTATTTCTGCGGTTTGCGTTTGCCGGTGCCCTGCTCGCCATCATCATCGTGATCAGTGGCGTTTCGATGCCCCGGACAGGTTCGGCATGGTTACACGGGCTCGCGTCAGGCGTTTTGTTGCACGCAATCTATCTTGGCGGAGTCTGGGTCTCGATTGATGAAGGCCTCGCCACACCGGTTTCCGGCCTTGTCGCGGCGCTGCAACCGCTCTTGACCGCCATTCTGGCGGTATCGCTTCTGTCCGAGCAGCTTACCCGTCTGCAATGGTTTGGACTTATGCTGGGCTTTGTCGGGCTCAGCCTCGCCCTTCTGCCAGACCTCGCCACGCTGCAGGGAGAGGCTTTACTCGGCAATGCGGGCTTGGTTGGCCTGAACGTCATGGCCATCGTCTCGGTGACGCTTGGCTCGCTTTACCAAAAACGCTTCCTGCCGAACGGAGACCTGCGCGCCATTTCGCTGCTGCAATACATCGGCGCTGCGCTGGTAATCGGGCCGCTGGCGCTCGCGACGGGCGGCACAGACGTCACACTTTCCTGGTACTCAGTCGGCGTCATGGCTTGGGCGGTCTTTGGGCTTTCGTTCGCGGCAATTGGCCTGTTTCTCTTATTAATCAGACATGGAGCGGTCTCCCGCGCGGCAACGCTGATCTATCTCATCCCGCCCCTGGTCGCGATCGAATCCTTCTTTCTTTTCGGTGAGGCCTTAAGCTCTATCGCGATCTTCGGCATGCTTGTGACCGTTTTCGGCGTATATCTTGTCAATCGCAAATCGACAGCACGCGTTTAAGTTTCGGCGTCTAGTACATCGGGAAAAGATGACCACCCTCCCTTTGATGGGGTTGCGCGCATGCGTCCGCTGGCCATTTTGCGCCGCACAATGCTAGGGTGCACCTGCAACACGGATGGGAGATCGGACCATGAGCCTTGCTGAAGACCTGAGACTGGATACCGAAGACAGCCTGAAACTCGCACGGCAAGCCGTCGAGGCGGTGGGGTCTGTTTACGCATCGGCCAAGCAAGCGGTGAGCGCTCAGACCATGGCAGATGGCCGGGTAAAGGGCGCTTTGCTTGAAACACATCAGCACGCGGCTCACGGTCTTGCATGGCTAGCCACCTACCACGAAGCGCTACGCGAACTGGTGGCTTACGCTGAACGCCTTCAGGCTGACGGACAGTATGGCACCTGCGAGGCGCTGATCGTTGAAATCGGGTTCGCTGAATATCTCGCTCAGATCGAAGGCGGCATCCCAATGAACCAGGGCGAAATGGTTCGTTTGGCGGCCTTGGGGGTGGATCGTGATCAGGTCGTCACATTCTCCGAGACACCAGCCGTACGCGCGCTGATCGCTTCTGGAAGCGAATCCTCAAAGCGCGCCGCTTTGGTTGAAATTATGGCCGAAGATTCGGGCGCCGCGACAGTGGGTGCGGACGGCCTTGACGAGACCCTTCAAGCCTTCCGCGACGAGATGCGGCGCTTCAGCGCGGACAATGTGGAGCCTTATGCCCATGAGTGGCACCTCCAAAACGATTACATCCCGCTCGAGATCATCAGCCAACTATCCGAACTGGGCGTTTTTGGTCTCACCATTCCTGAAGAGTATGGCGGACTAGGCCTCGGCAAAGAGGCCATGTGCGTCGTCTCTGAGGAGCTCAGCCGGGGCTACATTGGCGTGGGTTCCCTTGGTACACGATCTGAGATTGCAGCTGAATTGATCCTGTGCGGCGGCACTGATGCGCAAAAAGAGCGCTGGCTTCCGGGGATCGCAGCAGGAGAGATCCTTCCAACCGCGGTTTTCACCGAGCCCAATACAGGTTCGGACCTCGGCGCGCTGAAAACGCGCGCCACCAAGGATGGCGACAGCTACACCATCAACGGCAACAAGACGTGGATCACGCACCCCGTTCGCGCCGACATCATGACCGTGCTCGCCCGCACGGATCCCGACCAGCCGGGCTACAAAGGCCTGTCCATGTTCATCGCGGAAAAGCCTCGCGGAAGCGATGATGATCCCTTCCCACATCCCAACATGTCCGGAGGTGAAATCGAAGTCCTGGGCTATCGCGGCATGAAGGAGTACGAGATCGCTTTCGATGGGTTTGAAGTCGCTGCCGATTGCCTTCTGGGCGAAGCCGAAGGCAATGGCTTTAAGCAACTGATGGAGACCTTCGAGAGCGCAAGAATTCAAACTGCAGCGCGCGCGGTGGGCGTCGCTCAATCTGCGCTCGATCTGGGGTTGCGCTACGCTAAGGAACGCGCCCAGTTCGGCAAGTCACTTATCGCCTTCCCGCGGGTGTCAGATAAGCTCGCGATCATGGCGGTTGAGACCATGATCGGGCGGCAGCTCACCTACTTCTCCGCCCGCGAGAAAGACGGCGGCAGGCGCTGCGATGTGGAGGCGGGCATGGCCAAACTTCTGTGCGCGCGCATCGCTTGGGCAAACGCTGACAATGCTCTGCAGATTCATGGTGGCAACGGTTTTGCGCTTGAATACGCGATCTCGCGCGTGCTGTGTGACGCTCGCATCCTCAACATTTTTGAGGGCGCGGCGGAAATCCAGGCACAAGTAATCGCTAAACGGCTCTTGGAAGCCTGATCAGAAGGACCGGGTACCCGAACAGGGCTGGCGGCGGCTCTCCGGTGGTGCCGCTACCATTCTCTCTGATACGCATTTGTAAAGATTAAGCCACAGGGCTCGTCAGGTGATTACACGCTTAAATTGAACTTAACCAGGCAGCAACTTATACGCGGTAATCCTCATGCCTTACCATGAGGATACCCAATTATGCCGCTTTACGCGCTGACTTATATTTCGCGAGCGCCTGAAGTCAGGGGTGAAAATCGCCGCCTCTTCCTCCATGAACTGGTGAAGCAAGCTAATCGTAACAACACGAAAACAGGTGTTGCGGGCTGCCTGATTCACGTCGACGACTTCTTTATTCAACTCCTCGAAGGCCCTCGGGGTCCGCTCAGCGAAACCTACAACAGGATAGTCAGCGATCCGAGGCACCATGATATCAATCTGGTGCAGGTGGGTCCCGTCATGACACGACAATTCGTGTCACCGCTTTTGGCAACCTTCGATATCGACAGCCGAACCAACCCTGTCTTTCTCAAATACAAGGTTAGGCCAGAGTTTTGCCCCTATCAGATTGCGCCACACGCACTTGCTGATCTCATTGAACAAATCGCTATGGTTTGCGCGAAGCTAGACAGCAGCAGTCGGTCCAAAGATCGAGACAAGGCGGCATAAAGGGGTTAGAGCGAGACATGCTCGCGCGTCCCCGTTCCATCCTTATCACCGGCGCATCCACTGGCATCGGATATCACGCCGCGGTCTCGCTTGCGCAGCGGGGCTGGACCGTCATCGGTACGGCGCGCAAGCGCCCCGATCTCGACCGACTGAAGCAAGAGGGCATTCGTCCGATCGAGCTGGACTACACCGATGAAGCGAGCATAAACGCAGGTTTTGCGGAAGCTCTGGACCACTGTGATGGCAGGATCGACGCACTGTTCAACAACGGCGCCTACGGGCAAACAGGTGCGCTCGAGGACATCTCGACCGATGATCTGCGGGCCCAGTTCGAAGCAAATTTCTTTGGATGGCACACGCTAACGCGCAAACTGATCCCTGTGATGCGCACGCAAGGCATCGGACGTATCGTCCAATGCTCAAGTGTTTTGGGGTTCGTTGCGGCACCGTTCAGAGGCCCCTATCAAGCCAGCAAATTCGCGCTAGAGGCGTACACCGACACGCTCAGGGGGGAACTGGCCCCTTTCGGAATCAAAGTCATATCGATCCAGCCAGGCCCGATTACATCGAAGTTCCGCGAGACGGCGCTGGCGACCTTTGAACGCACCGTCGACCACCAGTCGTCTGCCTATGCCGACATTTATCGCAGGCACCTGAAGCGGCTTCGATCGCCTGAAAAGGCAAAATTTGAGCTGGGTCCCGAGGCCGTAACCGCCGCGCTTGTCCGCGCCCTTGAAGAGCCGAACCCAAAGCCCGCTTACCGCGTGACGTTTCCGACCAAAGCTGTGTGGTTCCTCAAGCGGGTCCTGCCGACGCGCCAATTGCACAAACTGCTCAACAAACAGGACTGAACCGCCAAGTCGAACCGAGCAAACCGCAAGCCGGCGTCGGGCGTAGTCTGACCATGGACACAGCGAGTAAGATGGCAGAGCCAGCGTCACCCCCATCGACACCAAAAGCCCGAATCCCGCAAACCAGAAACACGGGTCATGGCTGGTGGTTGCTTGGTGCTTATGGTCTTGCAACAGCCGTGGCATCGCTATCGGGGAGCGTCTTTGCCAATCCCGACACCAGCGCTTGGTACCAAGCGCTGGCTCGACCCTCTTTCCAGCCCCCTTCATGGGCGTTCGGCGTGGTTTGGCCCATACTATACGTTCTGATGGCTTATACGGGGTGGCGGGCCGATAAAGCCACAAGTAACCCGCATACCTTACGCGTAGCCTATGCTCTGCAACTTGCTTTCAACGCCGCCTGGACAATTGTGTTCTTTGGGCTGCAATCACCCATAGGTGGAATCACTGTCATAGCGGCGCTGCTAACGGCCATCGTAGCATGGATGGCACTCGCGTCGCGACACGACAGGATCGCTCCATTGCTGTTTGCACCCTACCTTGCCTGGGTCGGCTTCGCCGGCGCGCTCAATGGATCGATTATTGCCCTGAATTGATGGGAGCGCTTTGCTGCGGCCTTTTGCTAGTGGTCCATCAGCAAATGGCGACCTAATTTGCGGCGCCCATACCTGTTTCAGGCAGAGCGACCCCACAGAAGCGGCCTTTCACTATGTCCACAATCCTTCAGATCTTATCGGCGATCGCGCTGCTTGCAGTTGCAGTCGTGCTTTTTTTAGGCCTTGCCAACATGGTCAAAGGCGGTACCTCCAACCGGTCGCAGCAACTGATGCGCATGCGCGTGCTCTTCCAAGGCATCGCCATCGTGGTTGTTATGATCACCGTTTGGATCATCGGCGGACAATGAGCCGAGCGACGTCAATCGCGGGTGAAGAAGGTATCCAATGGTTGTTCTGACGAAAATCTACACAAAAACAGGTGATGACGGTACGACGGCTCTCAGCTCAGGAGAGCGCAGGAAGAAATTCGATCTGCGCGTTGAAGCCTATGGGACGGTTGATGAGACAAACGCTGCAATCGGAATCGCGCGCCAGTCCATCACATCAGACCCAGCAATGGCTGATCTCGATGCGAAGCTGGTTCGCATTCAAAACGATCTGTTTGACCTCGGAGCAGACCTCGCAACACCGCCAACAGACCAGGATCTGGGTTATGAGCCCTTGCGCATCGTGCCAGAGCAAGTAGAGCGGCTAGAACAAGAAATTGATGGGCTAAATGCGGAGCTCTCACCTTTGAATTCGTTTGTGCTGCCGGGAGGCAGCGCGGTTTCCGCAGGTCTGCATTTGGCACGCACCATATGCAGGCGCGCCGAACGTCTGAGCGTCGAATTGGCCGACCAGGAGCCTGGAAAAGTGTCCAAGCAGGTGCGCCAATATCTCAATCGTTTGTCCGACTTTCTCTTCGTTGCCTCGCGATGGGCGAACGATAAAGGGGCAGGCGATGTTCTTTGGGTTCCGGGGAAGAACCGTTAACCGGATCATGGTGGGGTCAGAGGGGTCACGGTCGTCATGTTTCTTCCGTTCTACGATACCAACCCAAAGCGCAACATCACTGTGCAGGCAGTCACCGTTGGGCTTATTGCAGCAAATCTCGCAGCCTTCGCTCTTTGGCAGGGAACGGTGCTCGACTATCCCGACTTCCGGCTCGCCTTGATCCCGGTAACGTTTCAGGAAATCCAGGTTCGGCCGGAAGATCTGATGTATGTTCCTGAGGAGATCACCCTCCTCAGCCATACCTTTTTGCACGCGGGCTGGCTCCACCTAGCCGGTAACATGCTGTTTTTATGGGTATTCGGCGACAATGTTGAAGATGCCATGGGGCATGCCAAGTTCCTGCTCTTCTATCTGATCTGCGGCATCGCCGGCGGTTTGGCGTATGTCTTTATGACGGGTGACCCGAGCGCGCCTCTGGTCGGTGCGTCAGGAGCAACTTCAGGCGTTGTCGCGGCCTACCTCATGCTGCATCCAAAGGTGAAGGTCTGGGTTCTGGTCACCCTAGTGATCAAGTTTCCGTTCCAGTTTCCAGCTTGGGTCGTCCTTGGCGCCTACGTGCTTTTCAATGTGGCGATGGTCCTGGGGGGCGAAAGCGGATCACAGACGGCATGGTGGGCCCATCTGGGTGGCCTTGCGGCTGGAGCAGCCCTAACACCGATCCTCAAACATCGACATGTACCGCTGTTTGACCGTGGGCTACAGCCACCGCCTCTGCCCGCTGGAACAGGGCAGTCCTGAACACGCGACGCTTGCGTACACGACGGACGTCGCCGTTGACACGTCGAGGCGCAGGAACCTAGTGTGCGCCCGCTTGCTGCAATGCACAAAAAGCTATGAGAAGTGAGGTCCGACGGTGAAGATACTCGTGCCGGTCAAACGCGTTGTCGACTACAACGTAACCATCACCGTCAAGGAGGATGGCTCTGGCGTCAACACGGCGAATGTTAAGATGTCGATGAACCCTTTCGATGAGATCGCCGTCGAAGAAGCGATCCGCATCAAAGAAGCGGGCAGCGCAGATGAAATCGTAGCGGTGTCCATCGGTCCGGACAAAGCTCAGGAAACCATCCGGACCGCCCTCGCGATGGGCGCGGATCGGGGCATCCTGATCAAGACCGATGAGGTAGCCGAACCCCTTGCGGTGGCCAAAGCCCTCAAGGCGATCGTTACGCTGGAGAGCCCTGAGCTGGTCATCATGGGCAAGCAGGCGATCGACGATGACTGCAACCAAACCGGACAGATGCTTGCTGCCCTTCTCGGCTGGGGCCAAGGAACTTTTGCGTCAAAGGTCGATCTGTCTGCTGGAAAAGTCGGCGTAACGCGTGAAATCGATGGCGGGCTGGAGACCGTGGCTTTGTCTCTGCCGGCTATTGTGACGACGGACCTGCGGCACAACGAGCCGCGCTACGCCAGTCTGCCGAACATCATGAAAGCGAAAAAGAAGCCGCTCGAGGTTAAGACGCCGGACGAAATCGGTGTCGATTTCGCGCCGCGCCTTGAGGTGCTGAACACCGCAGCGCCCGACAAACGCGAGGCGGGAGTGAAGGTCGATAACGTCAGCGAGCTGATCAATAAGCTAAAAGCCGAAGCGGGCGTTCTTTAGGAGACAGTGGCGATGACAACCCTTTTGATCGCAGAACATACCGGCGACAGCCTATCACCCGAAACTGCCAAAGCGCTCACAGCTGCGTCTGCGTTGGGCGCTTCCGTGGACGTTCTTGTCGCCGGGAATGCTCCGGATGCAGTTGCCGCTCAAGCTGCCGAGCTGGACGGCGTGGCAAAAGTGATCACGGCGAGCGATCCCGCTCTGAGCCATCCATTGGCTGAGCCGATGGCCGCGCTGATCGTCGGGCTTGGCGAAAGCTATGACGCATTCGTCATGGCAGCGACAACAACAGGTAAGAACATTATGCCAAGGGTGGCGGCCCTGCTCGACGTCATGCAGGTTTCCGATATCATCGCGGTGGACGCTCCGGACACGTTTAAACGACCAATTTATGCGGGCAACGCGATCCAAACCGTTCGCGCGACTGATCCCAAGCGGGTGATAACCGTACGCGGTACAGCTTTTTCAGCATCGCAAGGGGGCAACAGCGCGCCAATCGAGGCCACCTTGGTCCCAGCGCTCCCAAGCGTGTCAGAGTTTGTGTCTGCCGATATAGCTGAAACCGAACGTCCCGAATTGACCAGCGCGAAGATCATCCTATCAGGCGGACGGGCGCTGGGCTCCAAGGAAGAGTTCGAGCGGCTCGTCCTTCCCCTGGCCGATGAAATCGGGGCAGCCGTTGGCGCATCGCGCGCGGCCGTCGATGCGGGCTATGCACCAAACGATTGGCAAGTGGGCCAGACCGGTAAGGTCGTGGCGCCAGACCTATACATTGCGGCCGGCATCTCCGGTGCTATTCAACATCTGGCGGGCATGAAAGATTCGCGCGTCATAGTCGCCATTAACAAGGACGAAGACGCGCCGATTTTCGATGTCGCCGATTATGGCCTTGTCGGGGATCTTTTCGAAGTCTTGCCTGAATTGAAGTCCGCGCTTGAGAGTTAAAGCTCGAATGCCAAGCCGTGCACGTTCGTAGGCATGATGGCTGGCGAGCCTATCGCACCGCGCCGAGTTGGACCCCCCAAAGAATTAGTTGCGGTGTGGTTCAACCGACGGCGAAAAAGCTTTAGAACGTAGCAGGCAGACACCGCTTCCCGCGGGCTGGAAACGGATAAATAGCGGATCGCAATGAGTTCGATTGAAAAAGTAGGCATCATCGGCGCAGGCCAGATGGGGTCGGGCATCGCCCATGTCTGTGCATTAGCTGGCCTCAATGTTGTTTTGCAGGATGTCGCAATCGAGCGCGTCGAGAAGGGCCTTGCGACAATTTCCGGAAATATGAGCCGGCAGGCCACCAAAGGCATCATAGCCGAGGATGCGATCAAGCCAGCGCTGGAGCGGATCAGCCCATCGGACGACTATGCCAACATGGCGCCTTGCGATCTCATCATCGAGTCGGCCACAGAGGACGAAACGGTCAAGCGCAAGATCCTCAGTCAGCTGGCCCCCGTCATCAAGCAGGACGCGATTCTCGCGACCAATACCTCATCCATTTCCATCACCCGGTTGGCGGCTTCCACCGATCGGCCGGAACGGTTCATCGGCATTCACTTTATGAACCCGGTGCCACTGATGGATCTGGTGGAGCTGGTGCGCGGCATTGCCACCGATGATACGACTTATGAGGCGTCGCGCGAGTTCGTCTCGACTATCGGCAAGCAGATTACGGTCGCCGAAGACTTTCCGGCCTTTATCGTCAACCGGATTCTTTTGCCAATGATCAACGAAGCCATTTACACCCTTTATGAGGGGGTCGGCTCGGTTGAAAGCATCGATACGGCCATGCGACTTGGCGCCAACCACCCTATGGGGCCTTTGCAATTGGCGGATTTCATTGGCTTGGATACATGTCTGTCGGTGATGCAGGTTCTGTATGACGGTCTCGCGGACACAAAATACCGACCATGCCCCTTGCTTGTAAAATACGTTGAAGCTGGCTGGCTTGGTCGCAAGACCGGCCGCGGTTTCTATGATTATCGCGGTGAAACCCCCGTCCCAACGCGCTAACAGCCCGGGATAGGCCGACAAAAAGGCCGGACTTTGGGAACGACCCAGCTGCACATCACGGACGGCTGACCCAAAACAGATCAAATGCAATCTTCTGGCTGAACAAACGACCAAGCTTTTTGGCGTATCTGGTCTCGAACATGTTTTGCTATGGAGCCAGCCGATGGATGCCTCACCAACCGCCTCTACCGCTATGATACAGGGACGCCAGAACGTTGCGACCGCTGTGGTCCAACAGGCAGTCAAGGCAGATCAACAGCAGGCACAAGCGATCAACGCCATGATTGCAAACAGCGCTGAGACGGTTCAGCCAACCTCCGGCACCGCTGATGGCGTTGGAACGCGCGTTGATCGCTCGGTCTGAGAGCAATCTGTCGTCATCTTGATGTCGCTTCCCGTCCTTCTTGGCCTACTATCTGGCCTTTTGACCGGCGCAATCGCCGCCGCTCTTCGACGTTTCGTCCTGTGGATCGTTGTTTTGCCGGTAATGATTGCGCCCATTGCTTACCTCTACTGGTGGCGTGATGGGCTGAGCCGCGAGTGCATGTTCGCCTCAAGCTATCCAACCGAAGCATGCGCGCAAACGCGAGCGTTTGTCGAAACCACCTTGTTCGGACTTCCACAAGCTGGGCTGGGCGCTATTACGCATTTGGCAGTCGCTGCGGGCCTTGCCCTCACCCTGATGCTTGTGCGCCACATGATCGATTGGGCCATGCGTGAGCCGGAGGCAGAACGGGCTGCCGAAGATGAAGAGGCGTCAAACGAAGACAACGGCGCAGACCAAATCGTGTCACCCGACAAACAGGGTCTGTCGCCGCAGCCGGCTTAACTACCTCTGACAATATCAATGAGCGCAACCGCATCGGGATGGTCCCAATGGGCGGGGCCCGCCAGCCAACCTTGCAAACAGCCATCATGATTGATCAGAAGGGTTGTCGGCATCCCGAAGGCCAAGCCCTCCTTGCGAAGGACGTTGAACGCCTCCGCGCTGGGATCATGGTAGAAGTCCAAAGTCTCAACCGCGATCTCTTCAAGGAAGCCGCGCGGGTCGGCGCTTTCGCGTGTATCGATCGAAACGGCGACGACCTCGAAATCATCACCTCCATGAACAGCCTGCAAATTGTCCAGCATGGGCATCTCTTCGCGGCACGGTGCGCACCACGTTGCCCACAGATTGAATAGAACAGTCTGGCCCTGCCAATCGGCCATACTGCGCATTTCGCCGTCGGGCCCCAAAAAAGTCATTTCCGGCACAGGCCGGGCCTCATCGAGGGCGGCAAATGCAGCCACCTCGCCGCGAGAAGCAGATACCAACGCCTGATGGTGATCCTCCGACATGGGACACGCAGCGGTTTCGTCATGGACACCGGCCCCATTGTTCACATATACCGCCACCCCACCGGCACCGACGCCCAGAAGGGCGGCAACGCCCAGCAAGACCCCAAGCGAGACCCTTCCCCAGTCACGCTTGCCTCGCGCGACCTGAGGTCCATCGGGGGCGTCGGTCGGATCTGGGCTGGCGCTGTCGGTCATGAATTATCCTTCACTTTAAGGCAGCTAGGGTAGCGATGTCTGATACCGGCAAAACCGGCAAAAATACGATGTGGGGCGGGCGCTTTACCGCAGGCCCAGCCGCTATTATGGACGACATCAACGCGTCCATCGACTTTGACCGTAAGCTCTACGCCCAGGATATCGCGGGCTCAAAAGCGCACGCGACCATGCTCGCGGCAGTGGGCATCATCAGCAAAGATGACCTTGATGCGATCACCACCGGTCTTGATCAGATAGCGCAAGAAATCGAACACGGGCACTTCACATTTTCGCGCGAACTCGAAGATGTTCATATGAACATTGAGGCTCGGCTTAAAGAAATCGTCGGTGAACCGGCAGGCCGGCTGCACACCGCCCGCTCCCGCAACGACCAGGTTGCGACAGACACCAGGCTGTTTGTCCGCCAGGCGATCGACGGTATCGATCGGGCGCTTACGGATCTGCAGCGGGCTTTGGCTGACAAAGCTTTGCAGCACGCAGCGCTGCCGATGCCCGGTTTCACGCATCTTCAGAGCGCTCAACCGGTGACCTTTGGCCACCATCTTCTGGCTTATGTCGAGATGCTCGGACGCGATCGCGGCCGATTTGCCGACGCGCGCAAGCGACTGAATGAATGTCCGCTTGGCGCGGCAGCTCTTGCGGGCACCAGCTTTCCAATCGACCGTCAGATGACCGCAAAAGTGTTAGGCTTTGACCGGCCAACGGCCAACTCGCTGGACAGCGTCTCCGACCGTGATTTCGCGCTCGAGACATTATCAGCGGCATCAATTTTGTCGATGCATCTGTCGCGCTTCGCCGAGGAGATCGTCATCTGGTGCTCGGCTCAATTTGCGTTCATCACGCTGTCTGACGCGCTAACCACCGGCTCGTCGATTATGCCGCAGAAACGCAATCCCGATGCGGCGGAACTGGTTCGCGCCAAGATCGGTCGGGTTATGGGTGCTTTCACCGCTCTTTTGACCGTCATGAAGGGCCTGCCGATGGCCTATGCCAAGGATATGCAGGAGGACAAAGAACCTGTTTTCGATGCACTTGAGACCCTTGAGCTGACCATCAGCGCGACCGCGGCCATGGTGCGGGATATGACACCGAACCCCAAATCGCTGAAGAAGGCTGCAGGGTCGGGCTATGCGACGGCGACCGATCTGGCTGACTGGCTTGTACGGGTACTCGGCCTGCCCTTCCGGCAAGCCCATCACATCACAGGAAGCCTTGTGGGGCTCGCTGCGACGCGAAACATCCAGCTGCATCAGCTTTCGCTGGATGAAATGCGCTCGGTTGAACCTGGCATCAATGATGATGTCTATTCCGTCCTGTCGGTCGATAAATCGATACGGTCGCGGACCTCGTTCGGCGGAACCGCCCCGCAAAATGTTCGCAAGCAGGCCCGAAGGTGGTTGAGATTGCTCGGCGATGCATCATAGGTAGAACGAGTATCACAGGGACAATCGATCCATGCTCATCCGAACCGCCTTGGCGCCTCTTTTGATCAGCTTGCTTCTGGCAGGGTGTGGTGTGCGTGGTTCACTCGAACCGCCGTCAGCCCGCGATGCGTCGCCGGCGGAAGCAGACGTCCCCGTAGCGCCAGAGGATGATCGACCTTTCATCCTTGATGGTCTTCTGCTGTAGCTCACAATGCACCATTTTCAGTACACCAACGGTCGGCTCTTTGCCGAAGAGGTCGCTGTCGAGCAGATCGCCGAAGAGGTAGGGACCCCTTTTTACGCGTACTCCAGCGCAACCCTTGAACGCCATTTCGACATCTTCACGTCGGCGTTTGGCGACCTGCCAGTGCTGGTTTGTTACGCGCTTAAAGCCAATTCCAACCAGGCGGTCATTGAAACGCTCGCCAAGCTTGGATCTGGGGCTGATGTTGTTTCGGGGGGCGAACTGCAGCGCGCGCTTCGCGCTGGGATTCCGCCGCACAAAATCATGTTCTCCGGCGTCGGCAAGACCCGTCAGGAAATGCAAGACGCGCTGCAGGCAGATATCTTGTGTTTTAACGTCGAGTCGCTCCCCGAGCTGGAGCGCCTGTCCGACGTCGCCAGCGCGATGGGCCGAAAAGCGCCCGTCTCGCTTCGGATCAATCCCGACGTCGATGCGAAGACGCATGCGAAAATCACAACGGGGCTGTCCGAAAACAAGTTCGGCATCCCCTGGAAGGACGCGAAACAGGCTTACCGCCGAGCTGCTGACCTTCCCGGCCTCAAGGTCATCGGGATCGATATGCACATCGGCTCACAGATTACCGAGTTGACGCCGTTCGACACGGCCTTCGGCAAGCTGGGTGGACTTATAGAGACCCTAAGGGCGGACGGCCACACGATCGAGCACGTCGATCTCGGCGGCGGTCTGGGGATCCCTTACGCTGACGACAACGATCCACCGCCGCACCCCGACGAGTATGCCAGGATCGTGCGTAAGCATGTCGAACGCCTCGATTGCGAGATCATCTTCGAGCCTGGTCGTCTGATTGCCGGGAACGCTGGTATCCTTGTTTGCCAGGTGGAGTATGTAAAGCATGGCGAAGGGCGAAGCTTCGTCATCGTCGACGGCGCAATGAACGACCTCATAAGGCCGACACTTTATGACGCCTATCATACGATCCGACCGGTCATCGAACCGGCAAGCGAAAAGACGTGGTCGTCCGTGGACATCGTCGGACCGGTTTGCGAGACCGGGGATTATTTTGCTCGGGAACGCAGTTTCCCAGCGGTTGCTGAAGGTGACTTGATCGCGGTGTTCTCGGCGGGCGCCTACGGCGCGGTCCAAGCGGGCACATACAACACCCGCGCGCTTGTTCCAGAGGTCCTTGTTAAAGGCAAACAGTACCATGTCGTTCGGCCGCGCCAGGGTGTGGAAGCGCTTATCGGGCTCGACTCTCGCCCCCCTTGGTTCACGGCCAGCTGACCGCTCGGCCACATCGCGTAGGTCAGCGCCTTGCCATGGCCATGCTTGCGCGCCAAAATCATCGAATGGAAAGCGGCAAAGCAGCGCAAGCGTATATGTCCAGGCGCCTGTCTTGGGCGATCAGCAGAGCGTCGGCTGCGCTGTTGATCGAACAGATATGGCCACGCGTTTCGCTGGTCGCGTTGATCGGCGCCCTTTTCCTGATTGTTTCCTGGTTTGGCCTCTGGCAGCCAACGCCCGATTATCTCCGGTTAGCGCTCGTTGGACTGTTTGGCCTGTCGTTCATTGGGGGTCTGGTTTGGGCTTTTCGCCCACCCCCGCCAACACGAAACCAAGCGATGCGCCGCGTCGAAGAAGCGTCCGGCCTAACCGGTCGGCCATTGGAAGCGCTTCAGGACATTCCGTTTGACACGTCCACACGCGACGGAAGGGCTCTTTGGAGTGCGCACACTGCGCAGGTAGCCGCCAAAGTTAAAAAACTCTCGGTGGGGACGCCGAACCCCCGCACAGACAGGCTTGACCCCATGGCGCTTCGCGCGCCCGTCCTTCTGCTGTTATTCGTTGCTTTTTTCGTCGCCGGGCCGGAACGCGGCGAGCGCGTTCTTGCGGCCTTTGATCCACCTTACAGCATTGCATCAACGCCAGTGCGGCTTGATATCTGGGCAACTCCGCCAGCCTATACCGGTTTGCCGCCACGCACCCTCATATCGCGCGCGGAGATGGGAGACGATGCAAGCAGCTCTCCGGCTGTGCACAATCTGAGCGCATCGCTGCCGGTGGGGAGCCGCATCACCATACTAAGCAGTTCGGATGCAGAGACGGCGCCGGTCTTAACCGCACACCTGCTACCTGCCGATGGGGGCGAAGCTATCGATCTCGAGCCGGACGACACATCTGGCGCAACGGCCAACCTGAACGGCACACTCATGGGCGATGGCACACTCGTGGTACGCGCCGGCCGAAACGAACTTTCGCTTCCGCTGGCTAGCCTCGCCGACGCGCCGCCCGCCATAAGCTTCGCAGACGACGTTGACAGCACGGCCGCTGGTGCAATGGTTCTTAGCTACACCGGGAACGACGATTACGGAATCGTAGCGGCCGACACGATCGTCACGCCCGCTGAGGCGGACTTTGCCGGGGCAAACCATCTTATCGAGCCACCCAGTATCGCACTGACGATCCCCTCCCCCTCAGGTGATGTGACGTCCATGACCCGTGACTTAAGTGCGCATCCATGGGCGGGGTTGCCAATATCGCTTCAACTTCGGGCGCGCGATGGGGCCGATCAGATCGGCGTTTCTGAGGCGCGAACGGTCATGCTTCCGCAACGCGCATTCCGAGAACCTCTTGCGCGCGCCATTGTCGAACAAAGGCGGATCTTGGCTGTAGATCCCAGTCGCCGCGCACAGATACTCACCGCTCTTGAGAGCTTCAGTTATGCTGCCGAACTGTTCATGGAGGACGAGTACGGCGCGTTCCTTGCGCTGACCGTCACCACGCAAAGGCTACGGCAGGCGCGCGAGGCGGAGGCGCAACGCGATGTCATCGAACTGATGTGGCAGCTCGCCCTCGAGATCGAAGATGGCGATCTTGCCGGGGCGTCTGAACGCCTCAGGCAGGCCGAGCAGAACCTGTCCGATGCCCTTGAGCAGGGTGCCAGTGACCAAGAAATCGCTGAGCTGATGGCAGAGCTACGCGACGCGTTCGATCAGTACATGCAGGCGCTAGCGCAGCAAATGCAGGCCTTCGATCCTGAAAACGCCATGCCGCAAAACATGCCTTTATCGCAGCTCGATCCCCAGGCAATGCAATCGATGATGGACCAGATCGAGCAGCTCGCTGAGATGGGCGCTGCCGACGCTGCGCGGCAAATGCTCGATCAATTACGCGAGCAGCTCGACGCCCTGCGCGGTGCACAAGCGATGCAACCGCAACAGATGAGCCCTGAAGAACAAGCGGCGCGCGAAGCCATGCAGGCACTGCAGTCGATCACCCGCGAACAGCAACGGCTGATGGAAGAAACCTTCCCCTTCTCCCAAGACGCGCAGCGCCAGGAAATTCGGCCACCATCTCCGTTTCGCGCACCGTTCGGCGAGCCCCGCACACCCGATAATCGCGGAGACAGCGAGCAAAGCGAGCGAGGCGATGGAGACAATGGCGACCGACAGGCCGACAGATCTGACCCGCTTGAGGGGCTGGAAGCGGAGCAGCGTGGCCTTCAGGAACAGCTGCAAGAGTTGATGGACCAACTGCGTGAGTTGGGTCTTGATCCTGGAGCGCTTGGGGAGGCAGATGACGCCATGGGCGGCGCCGAGCAGATGCTGGGTCGAGGCAGCGCGCAGGGAGCATTGCCCGAGCAAGGCCGAGCTCTGGAAGCTCTTCAGAGTGGAGCACAGCAGCTCGCCCAGCAAATGGCCGGTGATGGCGAAGGCCAGGGCCAGGCGCAAGGACAAGGGCAAGGCCAACAGCAAGGACAAGGTGCGCCCAGGTTGCAGTTTGGACCAGGGCAAGGTCAACGGGGTTTCGATCCCCTTGGCCGGCCGCAGCGGGCACAACAGGGCGACAATCAGGAACGGGTCGGTATTCCCGAGGAGCGGGACATCCAGAGAGCGCGCGATATCCTGCAGGAAATCCAGCGCCGTCTGGGTGAGCGCGAAAGACCACGCGTCGAACTGGATTATCTCGATCGGCTAATCGATCGTTTTTAGATCAAATCAAGACGTTTAAGACGCCCAAGAGCCAGCTAATCCGCTCAGGCCGCTTGTTTCTTTTCCAAGACATCATCGACCGTGGCGCGGATGTCTGCCAGTGAAAACGGCTTCATGATAACATCCTCGACCAACTCATCGAGCCCATGTGCTCGCTCTCTTTGGTTGGCGTAGCCCGTCATCAGCACCACCGGCAGGTTGGGGTAGTCACGCACAGCCGACAGCGCCAGCGCAATCCCGTCCATAACCGGCATCTGAATATCGGTCAGAAGCAGATCGAACGCTCCTTGCTCATCCGCCAGGATGTCCAGGGCCTCAGCACCATCGCACGCTACGTGCACGTCATGCCCATCAAGCTCGAAAGCCTTTTCCAGAAACGCGCGAACCGCACTATCGTCTTCGGTGACAAGCAGTCGTGCCATTGCAACCACCCTTCAATTGACGGGAGCTGAGCTTCTCGTGCCGCCGGTTGGCGCGGGGCGCCCACAGCATATCAACGGCAAGCTCATCTTTGCACTGTTACTCGATCAACAGGCCTTAACATGGTGTGAAAGCCACGTCTGTCGTAGTTAGCTGGATCATGACTCATCCTCCCGGTACGCGCTCGCCATCGCGCAGGAAGCGCAAAGCGATTCCGGACGCATTGGGCGGCGGGGCGGTGAGTTCGCTCGATACCGGTAACGTCTCGCCGGGACCAAGTTGGGGAATGTCCGGGCGAACAACCCATGAAAAAAGCTCTTCACCATCGTTCCCGGTCAGCGCAATGCGGAGCGGTTGCAGGGGCTGTTCACGTTCCGTGATATTCGTCAGCGTTCCTTCGATCTCCATCACCGGCAAGCCAGCGACCACCTCGCGAGTAGCGGTGAAGGACGAAAAGGCAATGCCGCGAACGTTCACCGACAAACCGGCAATCTCATAGAGGCCCGCAAGGTCGGGGAAGATGCGCACCACATGATCGCGCATGGGAATGGTCAGCGTCAGCAGCGCAAGTCCTGTCACGACGCCGAACGGAACCCCAAATCCCGCCAAACGAAGCATCAGCTTGCGCACGATACCATTGCCCGTCTTCTGCCCTTTCAATTGCACTTTCCGCTTTTTGGGGTCTGAAGCGCGATTGACTGGCTTACGCACGGGTCCTGATGCAATGATCTGCGAAAAGTTGTCCGCTTCGGCAGGCTGCGGGTCAGAAGTCTCATTGCCCACATCATGTTTCGTGTTTGCTGCCAGTATGGCTTCAGTAAAGCCCGGAAGCGCCGATGGTCGTTGCGAAACCGGATCGTCCGATGCGGTTTTGGGGTCACCTTGCGCGGGAAGGGCCTCCGCCACAGGCTTCTCGGCCTGAGCAGGCGCCGCCTCCGTTAATTCTTCCATGTTCAACGGGTCAGCATCGGACTGAGGGGTGTCCGCGGGTAACGCTTTCCAGACATGAGCGCAGGCAGGACAACGCACCTTACGGCCAGTCGCACCGATCATATCATCGGGGATGATGTAATCTGACGCGCAGGACGGGCAAACGAGTTTCACGGAACACAGGACCTGTTCAACCCAGCGATCGTCGCTAGGTTTGTCTTTATGCACCAAAGCGATACAACCCGAGCGTTAATGGGCTGTTAACCATGACACGTGCGAGTAGACAGCGGCCCATCGACCAGTTCAAATCGAGGCGAACGACAAAAGCGGTGCGAATCGAATGCGGTCGGTCGGTGATCAACCGACCGGTATAAAGAGGCAGGTACGGTGCTGGTTCTGGACAATGTCGGACTGAGATATGATGGGGGTCCGGAAATCTTGTCCGACCTGTCCTTCGAAATCGAGCCGCGCAGTTTCCAATACCTCACGGGGCCATCCGGCGCAGGGAAAACCTCGATGCTCAAGCTGATGTCACTGGCCATGAGACCGAGCCGTGGGGTGGTGACGGCGTTCGGCAAGAATACCGCTCGTTCAGGGTCTCGGGATATCCCGGCCTTGCGCCAGAGAATTGGTGTCGTTTTCCAGGACTTCCGCCTGCTCGACCATCTGACGACCTTTGAAAATGTTGCCTTGCCCTTGCGCGTTCAGGGCAAGGCCGAATCAAGCTATGGTGCCGACGTTAAAGAACTTTTGCGCTGGGTCGGCCTTGGCGAGCGCATGTATGCGATGCCGCCCGTTCTGTCGGGCGGAGAAAAGCAACGGGCAGCCATTGCTCGCGCTGTGATCGGCCAGCCTGATCTGCTTTTGGCCGACGAGCCCACCGGCAATGTCGATCCGCAACTTGGCCGACGGCTCCTCCGGTTGTTCGTCGAGCTGAACAAGCTTGGGACGTCCATCGTCATCGCTACGCACGATGTCTTGTTGATGCAGCAATTTCATGCACGGCGCCTGGTTCTGCATGATCGCCGGGTTCAAATCTATGAATAGGATCGACAAGATCGACCCGAGAACGCAAATAGCTGCCGCCTCACCGCAGCAACAAACGGCGCGCGCGACGGCTCCGGCAAAAGCTGGCGCGAAGAAGCTCAGCGCTCTGTCCGCTATTCGCCGCGAACGCAGTGAAAACGCGCCTGCACCCATTGTCCCAGAGCGATCAATCGCCGGCTCGGCGCTTATGCTGGTTATAGCGATCATGGGATGCCTGGCGTGTCTGGCCGTTGGGGCCGTCACCATTGTTGACCGCGCCGCGCAGGACTGGAGTGCCGATATTGGGCGCGAGCTGACAATCGAAGTGACTTCCGTGGACCCAGCAACGGTCGACACTCGCATACAAAGTGCGGTGCGCATCGCACGCGGCACCGCAGGGATTGGGCAAGTCACGGTAATAGACGATCGCGAAACCCGCGCCCTTTTGGAGCCTTGGCTTGGCACGCTTGCGAGCGAGACTGCTCTGGACGACCTTCCCATCCCAAGGCTCATCGCCTTGACCGTTACAGACCGCAGCATTCTTGACATCGACGCCTTACAGGCCGCGCTATCTGTTGATGTCCCTGGCGCAAGCGTTGATGACCATCGCCTATGGACAGATCAGATGGCCCAGATGGCTCGTGCTATGGTGCTTGGCGGTCTTGGTATTCTCATACTTGTCCTGACCGCGACCATCCTGTGCGTCATCTTCGCCACCCGGGCAGCGATGGCCGGTAACCGGGATGTCGTAGACGTGCTACACTTTGTTGGGGCCAGCCATGCCTTCATCGCCCGTCAATTCCAGCGCCATTTTCTTAGCCTTGGCTTGCGCGGTGGGCTTATTGGCGGGGTGGGGGCGATAGCGATCTTCTTGGGGTTTCAGATCTGGGTTGGTGCGCGGCGAGGTGCTGCTGATGCTGCTCAGGTTGAGGCCCTCATCGGATCACCAGCCCTAGGCCTTTATGGCTACGCCGGATGCGCACTTGTCGTTTTCCTGATCGCGTTTCTGACCGCAGCCACGTCACGCATAACCGTTCGCCGTTTTTTGAGAGGTCTCTAGCAGCGCTACGCATTTTTGCCGCAACCGAAACCTAGTACATATGTCGGCATACGCGATGACCCGTCCAAAGTTAGCGACGGGACGCTCGCAACCTACTGGCAAGCCTTTTGCGCAACTCTTAATCCCATGAGCATCACGACCCCAGACAGTTCAGGCCAAGACAGGTCAGGCCAAAGCAGCGCGAACACCGGTCCCAGCCGTCCGTCCCGCACGAGCAGGCTAAGGCGGTTTGCGTTGCGCGGTATGCCAGTTGTCATGGCGCTCGCAATGGTATGGTTCGGCTTCGGCTTTAATCACTTTGTGGCGTCGATCAATGCTCAGGTAACGCCGCTTGAGCCGCGCGCAGACGGAATGGTCGTCATGACCGGTGGCGCGGCTCGCATTGAGGTTGCTTTGGAATTGCTCGAGCGTAATTCGGCAGACCGGCTGCTGATCTCCGGCGTCTATGCCGGCACGGATGCATCCTCCCTCGTTGATCGCACGCAATCGGACCCACACCTATTCACATGCTGCGTCGACATCGACAAAGCCGCGTTGGATACTGTGGGGAACGCGCGTGAAACAGCGTTATGGGCGAAAGACCACGCGTTCGCGTCCCTGCTCGTTGTGACAAGCGCGTACCACATGCCGCGCACGGTGCGAGAGCTTGAGGCACAACTTCCCGGTGTCGAACTGATCGCCTATCCGATCCACGCCGCCGTCGCCACGGCTCAGGAAGAAACCAGGCACGCGCAGACCTGGCCAGTATCGGTGCTCGCACGAGAATTTCTGAAGTTGCAGCTAAGCGGGCTTCGGCATTTTCTGGCAGGATAACGTCGTGCGGGGCTCCACCTGTGGTGAAGCACGTGCGAAGAAGCGCGGACCGCATTTCCTCATTGGTTGACCACCCATGTTGCACGTCCTGCGCGCCACCCTTGTGAACCTCCTGTTTTATGGGAACATGGTTGTCTGGATTATCGTCTGGCTGCCCACGCTATTCGGTCCACCGAGCTGGGCCCTGGCAGGCCTGAAAGCCTGGTCACGCCACTCCCTGTGGCTGCTGCGGGTGACGGCAGGCATAGACTTTGAAATCCGGGGCCGCGAAAATCTCCCTCTGGGCGGATGCATCATCGCCGCGAAACACCAATCGATGTGGGAGACCTTCGCTCTCATGCCTTATCTGGACAAGCCGGTTTACATTCTCAAACGCGAGTTGCTCGCGATCCCCGGCTTTGGTTGGTACGCGCGCCGCGGCGGGATGATCTCCGTGGAGCGAGCGCGACATGCGCAGGCGCTACGCCGCATGACCCATGATGCGCGGGAGGCGGTCCAAAACGGCGCCCAGTTGATTATTTTCCCGGAGGGCACGCGCAAGCCGGTAGGCGCCGAGCCTGACTACAAATCGGGAATCATCCACCTGTACAAGCAGCTTGGTGTACCCGTGGTACCCGCGGGCCTGAATTCCGGCTTGTTCTGGGGACGCAAACCCGGCCAGCGCCATCAAGGCAAGGTCATCATTTCGCTGCTTCCCGCCATACCGCCAGGTGAAGACGGTCGGGCTGTGCTGGCTTCGCTGGAGACGCAGATTGAATCCGAGACGGCGGCTCTGGTGGATGAAGCTCTTGATGGCCGCCAACCCCCTCCTTGGTACAAAAAATCAGCGGCCTGAGCTGGCATCTTCCAAACGTTGAGCCAACCAGTGCAATCCGGCATCGTGGCAACCAATGTTTTCAAGCGCTCGCGAAGTCTCGATGACGTAGTCGGGATTGGCGCCAGACTTACCGTGCGCACCAGCGACAATCTCCAACTGTTTTTCACGGGGAAGGACACCGGCATATTGCCGGTGAAGCCGGTCAACGCAGTACGTTACGGCATGAACCCGGTTGGGCAATCCCTCGTCCCGTCCGACCAAATGCACCGGCAGAACGCGCTCGTTGTAAACCATTGTGGATTGCTCGCGTTCGCGCAGATAACGCATGACCTCATCGCGATGCGCGGCTTCCACATGGAAAGCGAGGCCAAGGCACGATCCGCCCCTATCAAGCCCCATGACGAGACCAGGCCGTTCCGGCGTTCCGCGATGGACATAGCTGTAAACACACAATGTGCGATGAAAACCGAACAAGCGCGCGGGATAGTGCGCCCGGTACCGGAAGCCCGGTCGCCATATTAGTGATCCATAACCGAAGACCCACAAATCCATGATCGGTTGCAAACTCCCTGGCACGCGCAACGGCGCGCTTGTATCTGATTGAGGGTCGTGGTGGAAGAACGCGCCAATGCTTTGAGCGTCGAACCACACCGCTATGCGAGTCCATCCAAGATGACTGCTTCTCGTGAACCATCAGGCGACACCAACGGCGCAGCCACAGGCGCAATCAGCCGCAAACTCAGAATCCTTGTTATGGTTCTCATTGGCTTGTGTGTCCTTGTAACAGCGGCGTGGTTTGCTGGAGCCCGCTTATACACCGCGGCGCTTGACCAAGGTAGGAGCGCACTTGAGCGCGACGCCATTACCGTTGCGTGCACAGATGAGCGATTGGTTGGTTTCCCTGCACGATTTGAGGTGCGGTGCGCCGAGCTGAGCGTCAGTCAGGCAAATAGCAGCAGCCTATCGGGAGGGGCACTGACAACAGTCGCCCCAGCCTGGAACCCCCTCTTGACGATCGTGGAATGGGCTGGGCCATTCGCTGTCCGAACCGATGGGGGCGTGGTCAGCGACATCGAAACCGATCTTTTGCGCGCGAGCGTGCGCGTGGATACAGCGGGCGCCCTGCAACGCCTATCAGCCGTCTTACAAAGCTTCGCCGTTCGAATGGACGGCGCACCCCTCGCAATTGCTGGCGGTGACGGATTGGAAGTTCACATGCGGCCCGCTGATGGTGAGGCGTCAGACGCCGCTGATATCGAAGCTAGCGCGCTGGTTTTCGGCCTATCGAGCCCGTTCCTCATAGCTGCGGAGACTGTGGATTTTTCGATAGGCGCCGTGCTGGATGACCTCGCGCTCGCTCGGGGCGTTGACGCACTTTCGATCCTCACAGATTGGGTGTCTCGGTCCGGCCGTTTTGAAAGCGCTGCCTTGCGTCTTCGGCTCGATGATCACGCGATCAACCTTGATGGTATGGGCCAAATCGATCCCAGCGGCGTTCTCGACTTCACCGGCACCATTGCCACCAACGATGTCGGCGCGCTTGTTGAACTGTTCGGGGTCACGGATGCAGGAACCGTCGCCGCTATCAGCGCGGGAGCAGGCCTGTTTGGACGTCAGACAACAATTGGAGAGGATGCCGCAACAGAGTTGCCACTGACAATCGAGAGCGGCTCAATCAGCGTCGGCCCTGCGCGCGTCGGCACGCTTCCCCCTCTGCTGCCGCCCGGCTAGTCCGCCGAATAGGGCTTCGAAACGGGGCCGCCCTGATCGGTCCTTGCCCCTGCCGCCTGCCGGCCAAAATCGGCCTGCGCTGTATCCTGGCCAAGGTCGATAATCCCCTTTCGGATCGTCCGCGTCCGCGTAAACCAGTCTTCCAATTGGTCACCTCGGCCCCAACGGATCGCTTTCTGCAACTCCGCAAGGTCCTCAGAGAAGCGTCCCAGCGCTTCGAGAACCGCGTCTTTGTTGTTGAGGAATATATCGCGCCACATGACAGGGTCTGATGCCGCAATGCGTGTGAAATCACGGAAGCCACCGGCAGAAAACTTCATGACATCACCTTCTGCGACGTTCTCGAAATCCGAGGCCGTTCCAACAATGGTGTACGCAATCAAGTGCGGCAGATGCGAGGTCAGAGCGAGCACCAGATCGTGATGATCGGCATCCATCACCTCCACCATCGCGCCCAGTTCCCCCCAGAATTTGTGCAAGGCTTCAACCGCATGCGCATCAGCACCCGATTCCGGCGTCAGGATCACATAGCGATCCACGAACAGGTCGGCGAAACCCGCGCGCGGGCCCGATCGCTCGGAGCCAGCGACCGGATGACCGGCGATAAGATTGACATCCGGTGGCAACACCGTCGCCATATCGGCAATCACCGAACGCTTCACCGAGCCCACATCGGTCACGGTCGCCCCAGGCTTAAGGTGATCAGAAATCTGGCTACTGACCGCGCGCATCGCGCCAACCGGGACGCACAAAAGGACACAGTCCGCATCACGAACGGCCACCGCCGCGTCGATACTCGATAAGCTGTCGGGAAAAAGCTCATCCAACACGGCAAGCGTTTGCGGGTCGCTATCGGCAAACTGGATCAGCGTATCGGGGGAACGGACGCGCAAAGCATGTGCAATCGATGTTCCGATCAGTCCAGCACCGATGATCGCGACGCGCTGGTAAGGCATGCCAGCCATGAACTTAAGCCCGCATGAAGCGCGTCAGCGTATCGATCAGCAACGCATTGGCTTCGTCTGTTCCAATCGAAATGCGCAGTGCACCTGGAAGCTTGTAGGCGCCGACCTTGCGCGTGACGATGCCTTCGTCGAGCAAGTCCCGGTCAGCATCGTCAGCTGTTTTCCCAGCGGTTTGCGGAAAATGCACCAAGATGAAATTGCCCACGCTGGGCGTTACCGTAAGATCGAGCGCCCTCAACGCATCGGTCAGCTTCGGTAGCCAACGTTGGTTATGGGCAACGGCAGCGTCGATGAACGTACCATCTTCCATCGCTGCAGCCCCCGCCGCGATCGCGGGTCCAGTCATGTTGAAGGGGCCACGCACGCGGTTGACAGCGTCAATCACGTGGGCCGGCCCAAACATCCAACCAATCCGCAGCTTCGCCAGCCCATAGATCTTCGAAAAGGTTCGCGTCATCACCACGTTCGGCGCGCTCGCAGCGAGTTCCAGCCCGCTTTCATAATCATTTCGCCGCACATACTCAGCATATGCCGCGTCCAGAACCAGCAGAACGTTGCTGGGCAGGCCCGCATGCAATCGGCGCACCTCACTAAAGGGCACATAAGTGCCAGTGGGATTGTTTGGATTGGCGAGAAAGACGATTTTTGTGCGCTCGGTGACCGCATTGAGAAAACCATCCACGTCTGCGGTCAGCTCTGTGTCGCTCACCTCGACGGGCGTCGCGCCCGCGGCACGCGTTGCGATTGGGTAGACCAGGAATCCATGCTCGGAAAAGACTGCCTCGTCACCCGCGGACAAATAGGTTTGGGCCAGCAGCGCAAGCAGCTCGTCGGAGCCATTGCCGCAGATGATCCGATCCTTGTCGATCCCATGCCGCCGCCCAATTGCCTCGCGCAAGGCCAGCGCAGACCCATCGGGGTAGGAGGCCAGATCATCGGCAACGCTTTGATAGGCCTCCAGCGCCTTGGGGCTCGTGCCCAGTGGGGTCTCGTTGGACGATAGCTTGAAGAGCCGCTTTCCCGACGGCGCCTTGTCACGACCAGGAACGTAGGCGGCTATATCAAGGACACCGGCACGGGGTTGCGGATGGGTCTCGGACGCGGACATGGCTTTCATTCGAACAGACGAGAACGGTGTTGGGCTGGGAGGTCAACAGACGACTGCCTTCCGACAGACGCCAGAGCGCGTTTGTGCCCAAACGTGCTCCACAATGCAAATGCCAAGACGATCTGAAAGCGTTTTGCCCTTAACCCCTGGCGGATCCAGTGCGCTCCGGCCTGAACATCGGCGCATGCGCCCCGACGACGATGGCATCGTCGATCGCGGTCTGATCGAAAAGCCTCCCCCAGGCATCACCCCCCGCAGCGCTAACCAATGCCCGGTTGCCCCGTTGCGCCAGAATTTCCACCCCTTCTGGCCAGTCGGGCTCAGATAGGAGCGTCAGAGATAGGATGCTCGCGTCCATAACTTCCGGATCGGTCGGCGCGTTAGCAAGCACCAAACAAGGCTTACCGGCAGGGTGGTCCTCACGCTGCACAAATGGCAAGCGGGCGATGATCTTTGGCGCATCGGGCGGCTCTAGGTCGCTCCACCAAGCTCCTTGAACTGACATCGGCACCAAACCCAACGCGTCCCCGCGATCACCGACAGCACTGACAACCGCATCCGGAGCGGCCTCCTCCCTGACGGGAACGGTGTATCCAAAATGGAAACGGACCACGTCGCGCAGCGCAACGGGTTCGCCACCGTGGGCATAAATAACCTCGTAGGGCGCTTGGACGTAGGTGAAGGTGGATATAATCACCCGCCAGATACTCTCGACAGTATCAAGCGGAAGAAGCCCCGAATGGCGCTCGATCATGGCGCGCATCATCGATGCTTCGCGCGCCGGGCGGAAAGCGGATCGGCGCCGTGCAGGATCGTCATCTTGCACAGGCGTCACCTTCTTGACGGCAATCAGGTCGGAGACGACGGCGCTTCGCTCGATGAGGAGCGCATGCATGGCCGCGTCGATCCGATCGATCTCTGCCCGGATATCGGCAAGGCTTGGCAGCGGTTCAGATAAAGGCTCAGACTGCGTCATGGCGCCCGCTTTACGCGGCATTGGCGCAAAGACCAACCATGTTTGCTCGCCGAGCAGGTTTCACAACAGGACAAATGGGTCTAAACAGCACCGCTCAGCAGAGCGAGAGCCTGTCTGTCATCACCCAAAGACATGAAAAGACGTTGTGACCGTGACCCCGCTCACATCCTTATCGCCGCATAGTGCCATCCTTGACGTGACCGAGCCACTCACGATGGCATCGGGTGACGTACTGGATCGGTTTCAGGTCGCCTACACGACCCATGGTTCACTCGACGAAGATGCCAGCAACGCAATCTTGATCTGCCACGCCCTGACCGGTGATCAGCACGTCATCGGCAAGCATCCAGTGACGGGTAAGCCAGGATGGTGGGAAACCCTTGTGGGCCCCGGCAAACCGATCGATACGCAGCGCTATTTCGTGATCTGCGCCAATGTCTTGGGCGGCTGCATGGGCTCGACCGGACCGGGCTCAACTGACGCACGTACCGGCGACGTTTACGGCTTGTCGTTCCCCCTGGTGACGATCGCCGATATGGTCGATGCGCAAAAGCGCCTCATCGATCATCTCGGTATCACCCGCCTGCATGCGGTCATCGGGGGCTCCATGGGCGGAATGCAAGTTTTGCAATGGGCGGCGCGGTACCCGCAGGCGGTTGCCGGCGCCGTTCCAATCGCGACCGCTGCCCGCCACTCGTCGCAGAACATCGCCTTTCACGAAGTCGGTCGGCAAGCTGTGATGGCTGACCCCGATTGGCATGGCGGGCTGTATGAACAGCACAACACCCGGCCGACCAAGGGCCTCGCGGTGGCGCGTATGGGCGCGCATATCACCTACATGTCCGACGATGCGCTGCAAGGAAAGTTCGGCCGCGCGCTGCAGGGTAGGCAAGGCCTTTCATTCGGCTTTGATGCCGACTTCCAGATTGAGAGCTATCTACGTCACCAAGGCATGACCTTTGTCGACCGGTTTGACGCAAATGCTTACCTCTACCTGACCCGCGCGATGGACTATTTTGATCTCGCAGCCGATCATGGCGGCGTTCTCGCCCGTGCGTTCGAAGGGTCACAAACCCGCTTCTGCGTTATCTCCTTCACCTCAGACTGGCTGTTCCCAACCGCTGAGAGCCGCGAAATCGTCCACGCGCTCAACGCGACAACGGCCAAAGTGTCGTTCGTCGAAGTGAAAAGCGAACGGGGCCATGATGCTTTCCTGCTTGATGAACCAGAACTATCGACAACCGTGCGCGCCTTTCTGACCAGCGTGGCCACGGCAGAAGGGCTGCGGTCATGAATGTGGCGAGCTCGCGCGTCGATTACGCGATCATCGAGAAGTATGTCCCCCAAGGCGCACGTGTTCTGGACATTGGCTGCGAAGACGGCGCGCTTCTGGCGTTCCTGGAACAGCGCAAAGGCATTGATGGACGTGGCATGGAGCTCGACCAAACCAAAGTGAACGCGGCCGTTTCGCGCGGGCTCTCGGTCATTCAGGGCAACGCCGACACCGACCTCGCAACGTATCCTGACGGCGCGTTTGACTGCGTGATCTTATCACAAACGCTGCAAGCAACGCAGGCGCCCCGCCAAGTGCTCGAACAGCTGTTACGGATCGGCCAGAGGGTCATCGTCACGATCCCAAACTTTGGCCACTGGCGGGCACGGCTGCATTTGCTTCTGCGTGGTGAAATGCCTGTGACACGTTCACTGCCCTACTCCTGGTACGACACACCCAACATCCACTTTTGCACCTTGCGCGACTTCGTTGCTCTGAGCCGCGAGGTGAATGCGAGCATTGAGGATACCGCCGCGCTCAACTCGAAGGGACACCGCCTCATGCTGCACGCACCGTGGGCCCTTTGGAACCTGTTTGGGGCGCAGGGCATCTTTGTGCTCAAGCCCGGCAATAGGCCGTCAGTATCGGACAGGGTGTGAGCGCCGCACCAAACGCCAACATCAAGGCCATTGGACTGATGGTCTTTTCGATGATCGCGTTCGGCATTGATGACGCGGCGATCAAATATGCGGGCACCATCGCCGATGAAGGCGCTGCCACACCGGGCGAGATCATCATCATCAAGGGCGCGCTTGGGGTAATGGTCTATGGGGCACTGATGGTGCGCGAGGGTACCCAACCGACGCTGCAGCTTGCGGCCGCCATGCTTATCGATCGCAGCATCGCTTGGCGCACCTTTGGCGACCTCATCTCCGCGATGTCCATCATCACAGCGCTGACGGTCATGCCCCTTTCGAACCTGTCCGCGATTCTGCAGGTCCAGCCGCTTTTGATCACCGTCGGCGCCGCACTGTTCCTCGGTGAACGCGTTGGTTGGCGGCGTTGGACTGCGATATCTGTCGGCTTCGTTGGCGTCATGATCATCATTCGGCCGGGTATGGATGGCTTTGTGGAGGGTACCCACTGGGCCGTGATGGCAATGCTTGGTCTGGCGATCCGAGATCTGGCAACGCGAGCAGTCAAGCCGCAAGTCTCGACTTACGCGATGGTGGCAATCGTCGCCTTCCTCTTGCTGCCCATGGGCGTTGGTATGCACCAGCTCATGGAGAGCGAACCGATCATGGTCGGCATTGCACCGGAAGCGTGGGTATTGATCCTCGGTGGCGGAGTTTTCGGCATGGCGGGTTATCTGGCAATCACGGTTTCCTTGCGGATCGGCGAAATTGCAGCGGTCGCGCCCTACCGGTACACGCGCCTGCTAGCAGCTCTCATTCTCGCTTACTTCGTGTTCGGGGAAGTCCCTGACATTCCCATGGCAATCGGAGCAAGCCTCGTGATAGGCGCGGGATTGTTCACGTTGTACCGGGAACGCAAGCTGCAAACCACGTCGTGATGAAACTTCGCCACGACGCGAGGCGGCTGCAATCAGTTGGGAACCACGCCAGCGGGGACCAGAACCGGCTTGGCCTTCACCCGCGCGCCCTCCGTCACCGGCAAACCACGGAACATGTGTTTGGTCGCTTCAACAATGATCACCCCACCCAGAGGCGAGACAACGGTCTTTCCGAAACGCTCGAAAAACCCAGCCGTTCGCAGGGCGATGCGACGATTGGATGGAAAGAAGTGCAGCGCCTCGGACCAGGCCGTAGGAGAGAACTGCGTATCGCGGCAAAGCCTTATCATTTGGCCCTTGGAATAAGGTCGACCGAAACCGAACGGCGTTGCGTCAATCCGCGCCAGAAGGCCGCGCCGATTGGGAACCACTGCGATCATCCGCCCGCCAGGCGCAAGGACGCGCCACACCTCCTCAAGCAATTGGGCCGGATGAGGCGAGAACTCCAAGGCGTGGATCAGAAAGACGCGATCGAGCGCCGCATTGGGCAGCGGCAGATGCTCATCATTGACGAGGACGGATGCGTTGGGGCCGCGCGAGGGCCAGTTTACGCAACCTTGCGCCGCTGGCATGAAACTCATGAGCCGCTCGGCGCTGTTGTGATACAGCCCAAGAAACGGGTTGACGAAACCGATCCCCGCAATGTCCATACCCTTCGCATCGGACATATGTCGCGCCAGAGCTGCCCGCAAATAGCCGCGGGTCCGCATGCCCAGAGGGCTTGTATAAAAATCCCGAAGGTCGATGATATCAACGCGCATATTCGCTATGTACCGTGCAGACGCGGCGTCCGCTATCTCCCCGGCGCCATATTCGCTGAGGACGGTTGAGGAAGTTTTTCATGAGTGTCAGCTGCCATCTGTATCCATGCAGCAGCGATAATTACGGCGTTCTTGTGCACGACGACGCATCAGAACGCGTGGCTATCGTCGATGTCCCGGATGAAATGGCAACACGGGCAGCGCTTGATGCCACCGGCTGGACGCCAACGGATATCTGGATCACGCACCATCACGACGATCATATCGACGGTGTGGGCGGCATCCGCATGAGCTTTGATGTCGTTGTGACAGGTAACCATGCTGATGCCCACCGGCTACCAAGGCTCGACCATGCCGCGATCCCGGGCGCTACTATTATGCTGGGTGAGACACCGTTCGAGATGATCGACACACCCGGCCACACGGTTGGCCACGTTGCCTATGTCAGCCGCACAGAGAAACTGGCGTTCGTTGGCGATACACTGTTTGCACTTGGGTGCGGGCGAATGTTTGAGGGAAATGCAGAACAGTTTCACAACAGCCTGCAGATACTCGCCGCACTCGACCCTCAAACCTCGATCTATTGTGGGCATGAGTACACGCAGGCCAATGCCGCCTTCGCCCTCAGCCTCAGCGCGAACGATGACGGACTTGCCGCCCATGTGGGCCAGATCGCGGAGAAGCGGGGTCACGGGTTGCCGACCATTCCTACCGATCTGGCGACCGAACTGGCGTTCAATCCCTTTTTGAAAGCAGCGAATGCGCAAGAGTTCGCGTCTCTGCGCAAGGCCAAAGATCGGTTCTGATGGGACAGATAAATACCGACGAGACCGCGACCGACCCAACCACCCGCAAAAGACGTCTGATCTCGCTGTTCGAGATCACCGGTTCGGCGTCGGCGATGGTTTACGCCGTCCTGATCGCATCGAACACGGGCAATGAGGTCTTAGGCTTCGCGCTGCTTCTGCTGTCGGCAATCCTTTTTGCGCTGTGGGCGATCATCGACAGACGGTGGGCTTTTCTGGCGCTCCAACTGTTTTACGCTGGGTCGGCCATCATCGGCCTGATACGCTGGAGCTGAGACCCGCTGGCTAACTGGGAGTATTGCTGTGTCCGCCTTTCTATCGTGGGATTATCTGATCACATCGCTTGTGGTCGTTTTGCTACCTGGCACAGGTGTTCTGTACACGATCGCAATCGGGCTTGGCCGCGGCTTCAAGGCAAGCATTGCAGCGGCCGCTGGCTGTACGATGGGCATCGTTCCCCACATGCTCGCCAGCATCGTCGGGTTGGCAGCGGTCCTGCACGCATCCGCGCTCGCGTTCCAACTCATCAAATATGCTGGCGTCGCGTACCTTTTCTACATGGCATGGCAGATCCTTCGAGAGGGTGGTGCATTGGACGTATCAGGTGATCAGCGCAAGCGGTCAGCCTGGCAGACGGCCCGGACGGGGACGCTCATCAATGTCCTCAACCCTAAGCTATCGCTCTTTTTCCTGGCCTTTCTTCCGCAATTCGTCCCTGCCGATGCGGCCCATCCCACGGCGACGCTTGTTGGCCTCGCCGCAACGTTCATGGCGATGACCTTCATCGTGTTTATCGGTTACGGCGCGAGCGCCGCTATGGCCCGCGATTACGTGATCTCAAAGCCCACGGTCATGGCCTGGCTCAGGCGCTCGTTTGCAGCTGCTTTCGGCTTGCTAGGGTTGCGGTTGGCGTTCGCCGAACGCTGAGGACACTCAATGAACGAGCTGAGCTTTCAGGAGATCGTCCGCATCCTTGATCTCGCGCCACACCCTGAAGGTGGCTTCTACCGTGAGACCTTTCGCGACCACGCCCAAACGGACGGTCGCTCCGTCGGCACGGCGATCTATTTCGCGCTCGGCGTTGGTGACTGCTCAGCCTGGCATCGGGTGGACGCAGCGGAGATCTGGCACTGGTATGCCGGCTCTCCGCTTGCCTTGACCATGTCAGCCAACGGTCATGATGCCGAGGCCCACCGGCTTGGACCGAACCTTGCTCGTTCCGAACGGCCGCAACTGGTCGTCCCCGCAGGCTGGTGGCAGACCGCAGAAAGCCTCGGTGAATGGACACTTGTCGGCTGTACCGTCGCGCCGGGATTTGAGTTCGAAGGCTTCGAGATGGCGCCGCCCGACTGGCGTCCGGTTCCGCGCACGCCGTAAAGGGCGGAAGCCGTTCAGATTGACCCGCCGGACCGTTAACGGCACAGTAACCATCTTAATTTCGCCCCGTTGAGGGGACTCCATGGTTGTGCCCGACCTAAACCGGGCCGGAAGGATTACCAAACACCATCCCAAACCGTCGGCGCATGTGCGGGCGCCGCATCCGACATCCCAGGATTTGTTATGATTACCACTGTAGTGTTCGTTGATGTGCAATCGCTGCAAGCCCGCGTTGGGGGATCTCCAGCGCCTTCCACGCTTGTCGCAGAACTGGCCAATACGATGCATGGGCTTTCGCGTGACCTGAGACAGTTGCACGCGTACTGCGCGCCAAGCGTCGATCTGACCACCCGCAACGCATACCGTGATGTTGGTTTTGCCATTCACGATACGTCGGGTACCGACGACACGCTGATCGAGATGACGCTCGATTTGGCGGCGTGCCTCGCTGGACCAACAGATTTTGAAGAGACGATCCTGATCGGTCGGTCCAATTACTCCGCTCTTGCGCGGCTTCTCAAGAGCCATAACAAACTGATCTCCATTTCAGACCGGACCGATTTGCCGCCGTCGCTTGAAGCTCTGACTGACGGTGTTGTCGATATTGACGAGATCGTTGCCAGCCGCATCAAAAGCGTTTCGAGGCCAATACCGTTAAAGACGGCGGATCGCGCACCATCCGCAAAAGCGACCCTTGCAGCCAAGGCAGACGAGCCTGCGGCGAGCGCGCAGCACAAGCAACAACCGGCGAACGACATCAAAATTCCAAGTTCACCGGCTGATAAAGGCGTCGATGTGGGGACCAAAAGCGTTGACACCGCGAGCAGCGAGAAGGCGGCTGAGCAGTCCACTGAACCGAAGGCCGACACCAGCGCACCCAAGATTGCAACGGCGGCTGGTGTGGCTACTGGGGCTGCGGTCGTCGCAGCATCGGCGGACATTGCCAAAGTGGCCAATGGCAGCGCCCCCATCGAGGATGCACCTCTTCCACGTTCTGAAGCGAGCAACGATCCTGTCTCCGAGGCTGGCGCAAGCGATGGAGCAACGGCAGACGATACCGACTCAAAACCATCGGAGGGTGCCGACATCGATTTGAAATCCGACAGTGCAGCGGTCGAGACGGCTCCCATCGCCAAGATGGAAAAGGACCTGGCAGAGCCCATGCCTGAGCCCAGTGTCGCGACCGCCCCTGCGTCCTTGCCAGACGCCGCAAGTGCAGCCAGTTCTGAAGCGGCAATTGAGGCAAACTCGGTCGATGGTGCGCTCGAAGCAGCGATCGAGGCTGAGTTGGACCTTGATGATCTCACGGCTGGGCCAGCCGACGCGCCGACCGTAAAAATCGACTCAGCTGCTGACAAACCGTCAGGGCCGGACGAAGAACCGGAAGTCGCCGCAGAGAAGTCCGTTGACCCTGAAGATGGTGGCGATACCGAGGTCGATGACCTGCTCAGCAAGCTGATAGCGGACGGCCTCCACTCAACACCGGCCGCGGATGCGCCAACCCTGGACGTCGTTCCAGAGCGCTAACAGCGCTTTTCGCTGTTATATCCCATCGAGATCGAAACGGGTCAGCAAACCGCGATGGTTTGAACCGATAGGGTCAAACAATCGTTCGCTCGCGACGGGCGTTGCTTCGCCGCGGACCAGCACATGATCGATGGCGAACCCAAGATTGCTGAGCGCGATTGAGGGTAAAGCCGGCCAGGTTGTTTGCATGCGGCTCGCAAGCTTCATACCGCTCTGTTCGTGCAGGCTGTCACGAAACGCGGAAACAAAGGGCATCGAGTTAAAATCACCGGCGAGAATGATGGGACCATCAAGCTCGCCGAGGACGCGCGCCAATTCTGCCAGCTGGTCGTAATGAATGTCGCCCCAATAGGGCTTACCCAAATGCGCCGCCACCAAAGTGATGCGGCCCGCCTCAGTCACGACTTCCGCCGTTATCAGCCTACCGAAGATCCAATAGAAGGGACGCGCTTGGATGTTCTCAAGCGGCAAGCGTGAGAAAACCGCCAGATCACAATGCAGGCGCCCATTTGGACGGGTCAGGCAGCCTGCCGAATACGGAAAAGCGTCTTCCAGCTCTTGTCTCTGGTCGTGGATAGCGGGTGCCTCAAGCAGCACCGCTATGTCCGGCGCACTGTCGATGACAAACTGTGCGAGATCGTCCCCGCGTGGGTTATCACCCAAGAGGTTGAAGCTGATCAGGGAAAGGTCTGCCGCGCGATCCGGTGTTTGGGGCGCAAAATGCTGAAGCGCGTACAGGCCAACGCTTGCGCACATGATGAACCCGGCTACAGCGCACGCAATAGCCCGCCTGAACGCACGCAACATGCCAAGGGCGAACGCACACAGCAACAACCCGACACCGAGATGCACCCGCGCCTGATCGAGGTGCAACACAGGTGTGCGGGGAAAAAGATGCGGCGTGATAGCACCCAGGAGCGCAATCAGGGCTCCAAAACTGACGATACCAACAAGCTCTCGCCGAAAATCATCCAGCCCAAAGCGCTCATCAACCGAGCGGCGGGTGGCCCGAGCACGGGTTCTGCCGTTTGAGGACTGAGAGCTGGCGGGCAAGCGGGGGGACTGGTCAGACACACGCATCACCGAGTGCACTAGGGCCTTTGGCTTAAGCTATCATGACCGAGCGAAAAGAAAACGGGCCCCGAAGGGCCCGCTCTCATGCACAACCGGGGGGCCTCAAACGAAGAACTGCGCACCATTGGCCGAGATGGTGGACCCGGAGATGAAGCCCGCATCATCAGATGCGAGGAAAGAAACACAACGCGCGATCTCTTCCGGCTCGCCCAACCGACCGACCGGGATTTGCGGAATGATCTTCGAGTTGAGGACGTCTTCTGGGATTGCCCGCACCATTTCCGTCCCGATGTAGCCAGGACAGACGGCGTTGGCGGTGATGCCGGCGCGCGCGCCTTCTTGCGCCAGCGACTTGATGATGCCCAGATCGCCGGCCTTGGTCGCCGCATAGTTGACCTGTCCAGCCTGACCTTTCTGACCATTGATCGACGAGATCACAATCACGCGGCCGAACTTGCGCTCGCGCATGCCCGGCCAGACCGGGTGGATGGTGTTGAAGACACCGGTGAGGTTGGTTGCGATCACCTCGTTCCACTGTTCTGGCGTCATCCGGTGAAACATGGCGTCGCGGGTTATGCCTGCGTTGGCCACTACGATCTCGACCGGACCAAGGTCGGCTTCGACCTGGGCAATACCGGCTTTGGAGGAGTCGTAGTCGCCCACGTTCCACTTGTAGGTCTTGATGCCGGTCGCGGCGGTGAACGCCGCGGCCTTCTCATCATTGCCAGCATAGGTGGCGGCGACGGTACAGCCGTCCGCTTGCAATGCTTTGGAGATGGCTTCGCCAATGCCCCGGCTGCCGCCGGTGACCAGTGCTACTCTGCCCATGGATGTTTCCTCGATTGGTTTGTTGTTTTTGGTTTTGATGATTGGCCAGTTCCAGGGCGTCCATTCACGATCCTGAAAGTCCGAAATCGTCACCCGTCCGGTCAGCAGTCGAAAGAAGAAGCGCAACAAGGGGATCAGAAGGATCGCTGCCCCGATGATCCAGGCCCATTGCTCCCCCATCCTGCGCTGCTTTGAGCACCTATCGTTCGACGCAGAGCGCCACGCCCATGCCGCCGCCGATGCACAAGGTGGCAAGGCCCTTCTTGGCGTCGCGCTTCTGCATCTCGAACAGCAAGGTGTTCAGGACCCGCGCACCGGACGCGCCGACCGGGTGGCCGATGGCAATGGCCCCGCCATTCACGTTCACGATTTCGGGGTTCCAGCCCATGTCCTTGTTCACGGCGCAGGCCTGCGCGGCAAAAGCTTCGTTGGCTTCGACGAGATCGAGATCATCGACCTTCCAGCCAGCCTTCTCCAGTGCCTTGCGCGATGCCGGGATGGGTCCAGTGCCCATGATCGCCGGGTCGACCCCTGCGGTGGCCCATGAGACGATCCGCGCCATCGGCGTGATGCCGCGCTTCTCGGCTTCCGCTTCACTCATCAGGACGGTGGCTGCACCGCCATCGTTAATACCAGACGCATTGGCCGCCGTGACCGTACCTTCCTTGTCGAAGGCCGGACGAAGCTTTGAGATGCCCTCAACCGTCACACCGTGTTTGATGTACTCGTCTTCCTCAACAACAGTCTCGCCCTTCCGGGTCTTGATGGTGTGGGCGACGATCTCGTCTTTGAACTTGCCGGCCTTCTGGGCGGCTTCGGCCTTGTTCTGTGACGCAACAGCGAACTCGTCCTGTTCGTCGCGGGTCAGTTGCCATTGTTTGGCAACGTTCTCGGCGGTGGTGCCCATCAGGTACTTGTGAAAAGCATCGGTCAGAGCATCGTACATCATGGTGTCGACCATGGTGCCATTACCCATCTTGACGCCACCACGCAGGTGCATGGTGTGCGGCGCCATGGTCATCGATTCTTGCCCGCCAGCCACGATGATGTCGGCATCGCCATTGGCGATCTGCTGCATACCAATGGCCACCGCACGCAAACCTGAACCGCAAAGCTGGTTGAGCCCCCACGCGGTCGCCTCCTGAGGTACGCCTGCCGCCATCGCTGCCTGACGGGCAGGATTCTGCCCCTCGCCTGCCGCGAGAATCTGACCCATGATGACCTCGTCGACATCGGCAGCGTCCACTTTAGCCCTGTCTAGAGCTCCTTTGATGGCGGTTGCGCCGAGCTGGTGCGCCAGAACGCCATTGAAGGACCCATTGAAAGATCCAACGGCAGTCCGAGCCGCCGATGCGATAACAACTGAAGTCATTAATGATGTCTCCCGGGTGAGCCTCGATATCCGAGGTTTGGTGGCGGGCGATTGGAACGCCCTGTTGACTTGATGCGATGTGAATAAAGTCAAACACACCCGCCGTCGGACCTGTCAATTGACCAAACGGCGCTGATGGACCTTGATCCGGATCAACTCGACCCGCCTGCTAAGGATGTCCCCTTACGCCGGTTGTGCTTTGCAACAGAACCGGTCATACCTTGTAAAACATTGTCCAAAATACCCTGGCTTTTTCGCTGATTT
The DNA here is from genome assembly GCA_039024915.1 of Pseudomonadota bacterium. NCBI lineage: Bacteria > Pseudomonadati > Pseudomonadota > Pseudomonadota bacterium. The sequence continues at coordinate 22,804 of JBCCPK010000004.1, read as the reverse complement.
GTGGGGCAGTGATTCAGGGTCGAACCGGCAAGCCTTTCGCTCCACAGCCTACAAAGCCGGGGACCGAAATGGTTCAACAAGAAGAAGGGACGCTTCATCAAGAAGCGTTCGATACCTAAGAGCCCAAGCGGCCAAAAACGGGGGATGGTCAGATGGCCTTGCAATCGGACAACGACGCCGGGGCGCCAGTCACCGTCATCAAGAAGTACGCCAACCGTCGCCTGTACAACACTGGAACGTCGACTTACGTCACCCTCGATGACCTGGCAGACATGGTCAAAGGCGGCGAGGACTTCACGGTTCAGGACGCAAAGACCGGCGAAGACCTGACCCGTTCGGTCCTGACCCAGATCATCTTTGAGCAGGAAAGCAAGGGCACGAACCTGCTGCCCATCACCGTTCTGCGCCAGCTCATCAGGTTCTACGACGATTCAATGAATGCGGTCGTGCCGACCTACCTGGAACACTCGATCAACGCCTTTGTCGCCGATCAGGAGGCGATCAAGGAAAAGATGACCAAAGGTCTCGGTGGGATGCCGCTGGGCGCGATGAGTGGTGTCATGCAAGAGCAGACCCGCCGCAACATGGAACTTTTCCAGACCGCCATGTCGAACGCCATGAACATGTTCTCCCCGTTTGCAACGACCTCCACGGCTGCGGCCGAAGAGGCCGCAGACGCGGCGCAAGACAATGTTGACAGCATTGAAGAGTTGCGCGCGCAGCTGACGGCGATGCAGTCGAAGCTCGATTCAATCTCTGGCTCCGACTAGTTATTGGTCTCGCTTAACGGCGAGCCGTTTCCGACATCGCTGGCAACTCCGCGTGGCGTTTACCGCGTTACGGAATTGCGTTGGCGCGCGCACACCCCATCTGGTAGCTTAATTAGGCCTTAAGCGGACTTTAACGACGCTGTCCCGTTTTGAAACATCGGGCACCGGCGGAAGGTTCAAACCGGAAAGACGCCTACGCGTGCAGATCGAACCAACACGCTCGTTTCCCTCGACAAAGCCTCATACCGGCTCAAGGGCGAGTGCGCGGGGGGCGCGGCAATCGACGCACAGCTTGGACCGGATTGAACCGATCACTGGCATCTCGAAAAATCATCAAGACCAAGAGCATCGCGAGCGCCGCTCGAACGAGACGGTCGCAAACGCCGCTGCGTTGCGCTTGGGTCTGGCTGCGCAACTGTTCGCATCCCATGAACCGATGCAGAGTGTCCCGGTCCTGCCGCTCGCACCCGCCGCTCGGGCCGCCGCCCGCTATGCGCAGACGCAGCACGGTCTAGGGCTGCCCGTCTCCATGGGCTTTGTCCGGACGACCTGACAGAACACCATCGCTCGCTAGAGCCCGGCGGCGCATCCATCCTTGCGCGGATCAGACCCACCGGTGAACACGCCGGTCTCACGGTCACGCCAGATGGCTTGACCACCACCGATCGCCCGCTTTGCAAACGATGGAGCGTGTCCCAGGGCTCGCAGGCCGTCCATCGTCTCGTCGCTCAGGGGCTCCTCGACAATCGGCTGCTGGTCGCTCGCCTGCCAGAACACCCGCGGTTCATCGAGCGCTTGCTGAACATCCATGTGAAAATCGACCATGTTCGAAATCACATGCGCATGGCCAACGGGCTGGTACGCTCCGCCCATGACGCCAAACGCCATAACGGGCACACCCTCCTTGAGGGCCATCGCCGGAATGATCGTGTGCATCGGTCTCTTGCCGCCCATAAGTTCGTTCGGGTGGCCCGCCTCAAGAGAAAAACAGGCGCCGCGATTCTGCAGGACGATACCCGTCACATCGGTCGCCGTGAGCGCGCCGAAATCGTCGTAAATTGAGTAGATAAGCGACACCATCTGCCCCGAACTATCTGCCGTCGCGACGTAGACTGTATCGGAGTTGGGAATGTCAGGCAGGTCAAAACCATCGGATCGATTGGTCAGATCAACCTGACCCACCAGCGCATCAATGACAGCATCGTCGAGCAGCGCATGCGGATCAACGGTTGTGTCCGCGTCGCCGACAAGCGCATCGCGCACGCTGTACGCGGCCCGACCAGCCTCAAGTTCGAGGTGAAAGCGCTCGGCGCTCTGCGGTTTCATGGCGGCGACATCAAAACGCTCAAGAACCTTCATCATCATCAGCGCGGTGATGCCCTGGCCGTTCGGCGGCAGCTCGGCAATCGTCAGCCCACGATAGTCCGCCATGATCGGGGTCACCGCATCGGCCTTGCAGGTAGCGAAGTCGGACAAGCTCATCACGCCACCGAGATCGCGAATGTGGGCGACGATGTCCCGCGCGATCTCGCCAGTATAAAAGGCCTGCACACCATCGCGCTGAATGGTTCGCAGGGTTTGGGCAAGTTGGGGCCAAACCAGCCGGTCGCCTGGTTGGGGCACGTGGCCCGATGGCCGAAATACGCGCTTCAGAACGTTGTCGCTACCGACATCGCGCGGATCTTTCGGGTTGGCCATGTCATGCCCGACCCGGTCCGCGACGATCCACCCGTCATGAGCAAGCTTGATCGCGGGCTCGAGCAAGTCCTCAAGGCGTCGGGTGCCGAAGCGGCTCGCGATGTGTTCAAACCCGCGAAGCGCACCAGGCACCGTGATCGCATGGGGGTGCGTTGGTGGAACCTTGGCGAAGCCCTCATCGCGCAGCATTTGAGCATTCAGGCGCGCAGGCGCCCGGCCCGATCCGTTGACGCCATGCAGTTTTCCATCCGGCTGCGCGATGATTGCGAAACAGTCGCCTCCGATCGACGTCATTTGTGGTTCGACGACGCTCAAGACGCCTGCGGCAGCAAGCGCAGCATCGGCAGCATTGCCCCCGCTCGAGAGCACTGCCAGCGCAGCAGTCGTCGCGGCGGGGTGCGACGTGGCCGCCATGTAAGACAGGCCGCGCGCGGGTGACCGACCGGGATAATGAAAGTTCCGCATGGTGTTTCCGATCAACCGGTCACATCGCTTGCAATGTGCCGAAGTAATGAAGCCTTGCGCGGGCCAGCCTGCGCGGGTTACCCGCCTAGGGAAAAACCACACATGATGCAACTTGATGGGAAAGATTGATGCCGCTGTCGCTCGATGACGCCAACACACTGATCACCGCCGCAATCGCCGAAGGCCGCGCAAAGGGCTTCGCACCGCTCGCTGTCTGCGTTCTGGATGCCGGAGGCCACGTTCAGGCGTTTCAGCGTGACGATGGCGCATCCATGCTGCGCTTTGAGATTGCCAAAGGCAAAGCCTATGGCGCCCTGGCGGTTGGTAAAGGCTCTCGCTGGCTCAACGCCCAAGCCGAAGGCCGCCCCCATTTCCTTGAGGGCCTGTCGAACGTGTCAGGCGGCCGAATCGTGCCCGTCCCCGGCGGGGTGCTTATCAAGGACGCCGATGGCACCCTGCTCGGTGCCGTCGGCATCACCGGCGATACCTCCGATAACGACGAGATCGCGGCACTGGCTGGCATTGCGGCAATCGGCAAGGTCGCCGTGACGGACTAGCAACGAACCGGCCTGCGCCTCCAGCTTGGCACCGGTTCAGAAACTGCCTCCAGGGGCGATTGCAACATCGCGGCGCGCCACATTCAGGCTTATCCAAAGCCCTGCTAGCACGTCTACAAGTGCGGCCAGCGTCAGAAGCGCGAACAGGCCGGTGGCAGCGGGCTGCCAGACGATGAACAGCACCACAAAAATGATCACGGTCAGAACCGACAGGACATGGTCGGCGATGGGCGCAAAACCAATCCGGGTCGCTTTGACCACCTCGAGAAACAGCATCACAATCCCAAGTGCTAGTACCCCATCACCTTGAGTGAGGCTGACGGTTCCCCCTGATATCATGCCGAGCGAAAACCAGGCCCTTTCGAAACCTGCAACACCAGCAGGCCCAAGGGCGACAACGCCGTAGATCGCAAGCGGTATCAGCATGAGCGGAAACGCGGTCAGCATGCGCATCGAAGCACTCCATGATGGGTACGAATCAAAAAGGCCGGGCTTACGACCGGCCTTTAGACAGAAATAGCGGGCGAGAAAACGACCGTGTCAGTCGTCTTTCGGCTCTAAGATCTGCTTGCCGCGATACATACCGGACTTCAGATCGACATGGTGGGGACGACGCAATTCGCCCGAATCCTTGTCTTCGACATAGGTGGGCGCGGTAAGGCCATCAGCCGAGCGGCGAAAACCGCGCTTCATCCGGCTAACTTTCCTCTTGGGTACGGCCATGAGATAATCTCCAATGGGTGGGCAGTCACGCCCAAGGCTATCAAACGGCGATGACCAAGCGCACGCTTGCGCGCATGAGCAGGACGCCGAAATTCGGGATGCCGCTATATAGAGCACCAGCCTTGGCCTGCAAAGCCCTTTCTTCAAGGTTTTGCGGTGCCGATTCCCGTCCCGCCCAGCGCGTCAAAGTGCGTCTGGCCGTGCGGACGGCACGGGTGGAGTGGCCGATGGCGATGGCGGCGGCGGCTCCAAACAGTCCATCAGGTGATTCACGCCTCTGGCGCGTTGCGCAATCGTGCGGGCGATTGCGCGTTGACGCGAGGTCGGAGAGGCCGGGTCACGGGCCGAAGGCAGCGGCAAGGTCGCCACCAAGAGCCCCGCCTGATTGGCGCTGACATCGCCAGCTGACACCCCGTACGCGCGCTGGGCTGCCGCTTCGAAACCGTAGAGTTGGGGGCCGAGCTCGGCAATGTTCAGATAGACTTCCAGCATGCGCCGCTTACCAAGAACAAAGTCCAACCAAAGGGCTACCGGCACTTCAAGCGCCTTTCGGACAACTGATTGTCCCTGCCAAAGAAAGAGATTGCGTGCGACCTGCATGGACAGCGTTGACGCGCCCCGTGCATCTTCCCCCGCCCGCCAGCGTTCCCATTGCGTCCGCAAGGCATCCCACTGCACGCCGTTATGAGCACAGAAAGCCTGATCTTCCGACGCGATGATTGACCGTCGCAGCACCGGCGCGGTTGCATCGAGCGCGATCCACTGTCGGTCGTAGCCGCGCAGCATGACAAGATCGCGGATCATAAGCGTCGAGATGGGCGGCACCACCTTGGCAAGAACGCTCATCGTGACGAAGACAAAAATCAATACCAGCGCCGTTCGCAGCAGGCCCTGCGCAACGGTTCGCCCTAATCCACGAAGTTGCCGCACTGTTGGCGAGCCATGGGATGCTCCCGACGACCCACTTGTGCCTGTGGGACCCATTGGCTAGGCCACCCTGATCCGGTTGAACCGCTGCATTGTAAAGGCTGATCGTGTGACAGACGTCGCCGCCATAGCTGACCACATCCGTTCTGTCGCTGATAGCACTACGGCGGATATGGACCAGCTCTTGTCTGATCTCAAGGCACCAGCACGGCTCATCGAGGCCATGCGCCACGCTGTGTTGGCGGGCGGCAAGCGCCTACGCCCCGTTCTTGTGCTTGAAGCGACCCATATGCTCGGGGCCGGACGAAAGCTACCGCCAGGCGCACCCCAAGTCGCGATGGCGCTTGAGTGCATTCACACCTACTCGTTGATCCATGATGATCTGCCGTCGATGGACGATGACGATCTGCGCCGGGGCAAGCCGACCACCCATAAGGCCTTCGACGAGGCGACGGCCATCCTCGCGGGCGATGCCCTACAGACCTTGGCGTTCGAGCTCGTGGCAACCTGCGGGCATCCATCAACAGCCGCGATGAGCCGCGATCTGGCGCGGGCCGCGGGCGCAACGGGCATGGTGGGCGGCCAGCTTCTTGACCTCGCAGCCGAAGGCCGGTTCGGCACCGCCGAAGAGATCAAGGACACCTTCGCGCTCGCCGCGATGCAATCGATGAAGACCGGCGCGCTGATCGAGGTCGCCTGCACCCTTGGCGCTCAACTGGCCCTCGCGCTGGAAACCGATCGCCAGGCGATGGCGCAATATGGAGCGGCGCTTGGGCTTGCCTTTCAGATCTCTGACGATTTGCTGGATGCCCAAGGCTCAGCGGAAGAGGCGGGCAAGCGGACCGGCAAGGATATCGACGCGGGAAAGACCACATGGCCCGGGCTGCTGGGCATTGATGGCGCACAGAACGCCTTGCAGGCCGCTATCGGTGACGCGCTCAAAACCCTCGAAGCCTACGGCCCGCACGCCGAAAAGCTGGCCTATCTAGCGGCATCGCTCGCCGGACGCACGAGGTAGGATTTCGCCGGCAAACTGGCCCGCCCATATGGGTCGGCCATACAGCAAAGTTGTCGCGACAAACCTGAACCTATTATCGGGGTCGGGGATACGTCAGCGTACCGCGAAAGCGCTACGCCCACGCCAAGGCAGAATTGTTGCGCAACGCCTCGATCAGCTGCTGATAAAGACCAACCTTGAACGCGACGGCTCGTTTGGGCGCGTCCTCGATCATAATCCATTCCCAAGCATCGAACTCGGCGGTGTGCCCATCGGGAGGCTGCGCGACATTGATCTCGCTTTCCTCCCCTTCAAACGCGTAGACGAACCAGCGCTGTTTCTGTCCGCGAAACTTCCCCTTGAGCGCGATGCCAACCAACTCTTCGGGCAGGTCATAGGTCAGCCACCCCGGCACTTCGGCCAGCAGCGAGAGCGAGCGGATCGAGGTCTCCTCAAACAGCTCCCGACGCGCGGCGCTCTCAGGGTCCTCATCAGCGTCGATCCCACCTTGCGGAAACTGCCAGAGACGCTTGGCATCAACATATTCCTCGTTGGGAAGGCGGCGACCCACCCAGGCCAGCCCTTCGCGGTTGACGACAATTGCGCCGACGCATGGCCGGTAAGGCAACGCCAACTTTTCTTCGTGACACAATTCACGCGGCTTCTTGCTCATCGCGGCCTGCCCACTCTACTCAAAACGGGCAAGCGATGAGACCGGCACCAGCGCAATGCCCTTCGCCGATAGGGTCTGCGACCACTCTTCGAGCGTCGAGATCGTAATGGGCAATGCGGAGGCGACGCCGATCGCCGAACCACGCTGCCGCGCAAACGCTTCCAGTTGGGACAGCCTTGCGGCAATCGATTCCGTATCGCCTTGCGCATCAATCACCACATCCGCCCGCACGGCAGGCTGACCCTCGCCCGCTGCAGCCGTCAATCGGCTACGCGCCGAGCGACCATCATCGACAATCATCAATCCACGCCCCAGTGTGTCTGTCACAATAGGCTCGAGCAACGCTTCTTCCGAGGCAAACCGGCTGCCCATGTAGTTCATGAAGCCGACCGGCGTCGAAACCCGCGAAAGAGCCCAGTGCAGGCGCTCGATATTCGCTTGCGCATCAAGTGACGCGAGCAACGTGTGCGGGCCAGGATCATTATTGGGGTAATCGAACGGCTCCATCGGCACTTCGATCAAGTACTCATGACCCGCCGCCCGCGCGCGCTGTGTCCAACGACCGAGCGAATTGCCATAGGGCGCGAACGACAAGGTCATCGCGCCGGGTAGCCGGTTGATCACCTCCTGCGTTGCCGTCTGGCTCATCGCGAGGCCTGAAACGATAATCGCAATCCGATGCTGCCCCGGTGCCACCGTACCCGCTTCGAGCGGACGGGCGTACGCGTCCAGCGGCCTTTCGCCACCTGCCCCGATGGTTGGAATGAAGCTATCGGCATCAAACCGTTCAACCAGCGCGGGATCGGCCAGTGCGCGCAACCCCCCCTGGGGATCAAACCGCGGTGCAGCGGACGCGTTTTGCAACGCGCGCCCCAGTTCGGCGGGAGATGCGGGCTCCATGGCCTGTTGCGGCACGCGGATAATCCGCGGACCATCCGTTTGCTCGGTGCTGTCGCCCGATCCACGCAACATCTGTGGTCTATCAGATGGCTCTCCAACATCACCGCTGCGTTCACCAGGAACCGTGATGGGGGCCACGGCGATCGGCTCGCCACCAAACTCGTCATCGGTGACTATAATCCACAAGGCGAGCGCAGCCACCACGATCAGAAGGAAAACAGCGCCAGCGCGCACCAGCAAAGCGCCAAGCGCCTTAATGCGCTTCATCAGCGCACCCGGCTCCCGCTTTTTTGGCATAATGGGCGTATGCAGATCCGACGCGAGTTCCGCAGACATGGGTTACCTTTGCTTGCACATTCAGCAGATAGGCGCGGCGAGCGCCGGACGCCACCAAGCTTTCAAGCAGGCGCAAAAAAGCCGGCACTCTGGTTCTAGAGCGCCGGCTTTAAGCGGAGGTTAACCATGTCCCGCGCCAGAAGGCGCGATGACCTGATCAGTTTGGCAAAGGTGCATTCGGATCTGGCGGGAATGCCGCATGAACTTCTTGACCGCGCAGCAGGCTCAAGCCGTACTGCAACTGCGTATCAAGTTCCGTATCCGCCGGGACGTACACCGAGGAACCGGAGCGTTCGTCATCATCCTCATTGGACAAGTGGCCATCTAGAGCTGCTTCCCCGCCGGGCTCATCAAGACCGACAAGTTCCTCAGGCAAATTCTCCTGCAGAACCTCGATATCCGGGTCGATGCCCCGCGCCTGGATGGACCGGCCAGATGGCGTGTAATAGCGCGCGGTCGTCAACCGAACAGCCGAGTTGGCCGACATGGGGATCACCGTTTGAACCGACCCTTTGCCGAAGCTCAACGAACCCACAAGGGTCGCCCGACGATGATCTTGCAGAGCACCCGCAACGATCTCCGATGCTGACGCCGAACCGCCATTGATCAACACAACAACCGGCAAACCGCCAACCATATCGCCCGAGCGCGCGTTGTAGCGACGTGTCTCGGACTCATCACGACCACGGATAGAAACGATCTCACCGCGATCGAGGAAGGCGTCCGACACTTCGAGCGCCTGGTTCACCAGCCCACCGGGGTTGTTGCGCAAATCAAGCAGGTAGCCGGAGAGCTCGACGCCCTCCTCCTCGGCTTCCTCGTTCAGCTCAAGTATCGCTTGTTCGAGGCCTTCGCCCGTCTGTCCGGAAAAGTTGGTGATGCGCAGATAACCAACGTCACCCTCAAGGCGGCTGCGGACCGAGGCGATACGAATGGTATCGCGCTCCAGCGTCACTTCAAAATCTTCAGCGCCTTCACGACGGACACGCAACACGATTTCGGTGCCAACAATGCCGCGCATCCGTTCGACCGCATCGGCCAGCGTCATGCCCTGAACGTCCTCGCCATCAAGTTCAACGATCAGATCATTGGCGAGGATGCCAGCGCGTGCAGCCGGGGTTTCATCGATGGGTGAGACGACCTTCACGAAGCCTTCTTCCATCGTCACCTGGATACCAAGACCGCCAAACTCGCCGCGCGTCTGTTCCTGAATATCTTCGAACGCTTCAGGACCAAGATAGGCAGAATGCGGATCAAGTGCACTGAGCATGCCATCAAGCGCATTTTCTATAAGCTCAGCTTCGGCCTGGGGTTCCACATAGTCGTTGAGCACACGCTCGAAGACATCCCCGAACAACTTAAGCTGATTGAACGTTTCCGCCCCGGTTTGCGCTTGCGCACCAATCGGCCCGAGCCGGTAGTGGGTGACCCCGAAGGTCACTGCCACGCCGAGCACAAGGCCGAGCGCGAAGACTGGCAATTTTTTGATCATCCCTCAGTCCTTTGACTGTCTGTTTCCGCCCACCATGCCGAAGAATCGATAGAACGTCCATCCTCTCGTAATTCGACAAACAAGACCGGCTGCGGCGCACCTTGTGTGCCGTCTGCCAGAACCGTCGATCCCCGATTGCCCATCGTGGCAACCGGTTCACCCATCAGCACAAACTGGCCCAATGCGACATTTATACGGCTCATCCCAGCAAGCACCATCCGGTAGCCATCTCCCACGTCCAGGATGACAACCTGGCCGTAGGTGCGAAAAGGTCCAGCATACAGCACCCAGCCATCGGCGGGTGCGACAACGCGCGCACCAGCGCGCGCGGCGATATGCACGCCTTCACTGGCTATGCCAAATCGGTCCGGCTCGCCAAATTTCAACAGGTCAACTCCGCGCACCGGTCGCTGGATCATTCCCTTGCCACTCCCGAATGCGAAGGCGGGGGTGATCCGGCTGGAATCGCGCAGCAATGCCAGCGCGTCATCATCGCTTGCGTCGGGTACAGCCTCCTGCGCCGCTTCCGCTTCGGCAATGGCTTCGCGAACCGACGACAGTTCGCTTTCAAGTTCCGTCAAAAGCGCTTCGAGCGACGTCGCGTCATTGGCCAGCAAGGCCGCCCGTTCGCGTTCGCGTTCAAGCACAGCCTGATTTTCTTCGCGCACGCGCGACCGCTCGGCGAGCAGCAGCTCGATGCGTTCCTCTTCCTGCTGCAGTTCCTCGGCATCGGCGAGCAACACCTCGAGCGCTTCATCGAGCGCCAGACGGGCATCGGCAAGGGCAGACAGATCGTTGGCGAGGGCGCGTGATTCGGCCTCAAGCTCGGGGAAAGCAACGCCCAGCAAAAGCGCCGACCGCACGGAGCGCAGCGCGTCGCCTGGCGAAACCGCAAGAGCCGGGGGCGGCTCGCGACCCACGCGCACCATTGCCGACAAGAGCGAAGCAATCCGCGTCCGCTGCGCATCAAGGGACGTCTCGATCGCCTCCTTGTTCTGTTCGAGCGCGGCGATCCGCTCGCGCTGAACCTCTATGCGCCCCGTGAGCCGTTCGGCCTGGCTGGTCGTGCGGATAAGAACATCGGTGAGTTCGCCCACATCCGCGTCGATCGCCTCGATCTCGGCCCGCAGCATCTCTTGACGTGCCTGAGCCGCCTGGAGGTTTGCCCGCAGGCGCTCGAGCGCATCGGTTGCCACGTCGCGCTCATCCTCAAGTTCCGCAGAGCGCACTTGAGGGTCCGGCACGGACTCATCCTGCGCAAGCGCGGGGCCTGCGAGGGCGGCGTAAACGACAAGAAGCAAGACACGAAGGCGCATAAGGAAGCGACCGGTTGGTGGCGCGGGAACTCCAGAACGCAACAATGACGCGGGCCGCGTTAAGCGATCGTTTAGCTTGGCGGAACCCAGAGCCATCAATCGCGATGATAGGGGTGGCCGTCAAGCATCGTCAGGGCACGGTACACTTGTTCGGCGACGAGAACCCGCACAAGCTGGTGCGGTATGGTCAGTGCGCCAAACCCGATGACGTTTGTTGCTTTCTTGCGGACCGACGCGTCCAGACCGTCAGGGCCTCCGATAACCGCCGCGATGGGCCTTCGGTCTTCCCGATGATCTGCGAGCATGGTGGCAAAAGCCGGCGAGGATAAACTCTTGCCGCGCTCGTCAAACGCGATCAGGGCGCCGGTATCGGGCAGCTTGTCGAACAGCGCTTGCGCTTCGGCTGCCTTGCGCTGATCCGCACCTGCGCCCGATGCTTCGCGCAACTCCGCCAAGGCAAGGTCACCGAAGCCCAGTTTCCTCGCCAGCGGCTGCGAACGCTGCCAGTAACGGTCGAAGAGCTGCCGTTCGGGGCCGGCCTTCATTCGGCCAACCGCCGCCAGCATGATCATGCCATCCGAGCCTCAGGCGCGAACAGACGCGGGGTCAGACCCCTAAGCGTCTGCGGAAAAACTGTCGTCCCAGAGTTTTTCCATGTTGTAGAACTCGCGCACCTCCGGTCGGAACAGGTGCAGGATCACATCACCCGCATCGATCAGGACCCAGTCCGCGTGAGGCAAGCCCTCAACACGTGGGCTGCCATGGCCGGCATCTTTGAGGGCGCGCTGCACATGGTCGGCGACCGCCGAGACGTGGCGATGCGAGCGACCCGACGCGATAAGCATCGTATCGGCGAGCGCGGATTTGCCTTCAAGATCGATGGTAATGACGTCCTCTGCCTTGGAGTCCTCCAAGGTGGCCTGGACGGTGGCAAGGAGCGACAGCCCTTGCAACGGTGTACCCGTAGCGCTGGCATTGGGCACGGATTGTGCCACTGATGGAAACTCAGTGGCGGAGTTTTGCGCAGTCAAACCGGCAAGCATCCCTTCGCTTGGTTCGCGTTGATCGAAGGCGACGCATATCCGGCCGAAGAAACAGTGGCAAGATTTGCGCACGCTTGCGGTGCGAACCGAACACCGCACCTAGAGTGTGGCGATAAATTCTTAACGTTTCAAGACAAGACCGGTGCAGGAGTGCCGCACATTCATTCTGCTTCGGAGATGCCCGCCGCGTTTTGCGCGCGCAACGCCGTGGATGAGGTGGTCGACAGAGGGCCGCGGACGAACGTCCAGACCGGTGGCTCGATCTGCGCGATGCGGGCAGCATCATCGCTGTCGAGGCGACAATCCTTGAAAGTCTGTGCGAAGCGCGATGACAGGCTGGCATGGCGCGCGCCGGGTCTGTCGATCACGGCTATTGGCAAGGTTTCCGCAATGGTGCGCCAGGCGTTCCAGCGATGGAAGCTGGCCAGATTGTCGGCACCCATCAGCCAGACGAAGCGCACATCGGGGCGCATGGCCGACAGCATCGCGACCGTATCGGCCGTGTAGCGAACGCCAAGCTCCGCTTCCACGCCAAGCACCTTGCGGCGCGGGTGAGGCGCCTGCTGCCGAATGGCGACGATACGGGCGTCGAGGTCGCTCGCGGGATCATGGGTCTTGAGCGGATTGCCCGGCGTCACCAGCCACCAGACCCAATCAAGCCGCAGCGCCTTGAGCGCGCGGTCGGCGACCAGCAGGTGCCCGTCATGCATCGGATCGAACGAGCCGCCATAGAGCCCGACCGACTGGCCCGCCCCAACGGCTGGTAGCCGAACCTTACGCGGAGGGTGCGACCGGACCACCTAGGATGGCCGGGTCTGACCGCTGCCCCGCACCACATAGTGAAAGCTTGTCAGCTGCTCAAGGCCAACCGGCCCGCGCGCATGCATCCGGCCTGTGGCGATGCCGATCTCGGCGCCCATCCCGAACTCGCCACCATCGGCGAACTGCGTTGAGGCGTTGTGCATCACGATGGCGCTGTCGCAGCGGTTCAGAAACCGCGCCGCCGCATCCGCATCCTCGGTGATGATGCTCTCGGTGTGGGACGAGCCGTAACGGGCGATGTGGGTAAGCGCGCCATCGACACCGTCTACCAGCGCGACCGAAATGATCGCGTCAAGATATTCCGTCGCCCAATCCTCTTCGGTCGCGCGCGTTACACCCTGCGCCATCGCCACGATGTCTGCATCGCCGCGAACGGCACATCCCGCCTCCTGCAAAGCCTGCACCAGCGGCAGCGCGAACCGATCCGCCGATGAGCGATCGATTAGCAAGGTCTCCGCTGCACCGCAGATCGATGTGCGCCGCATCTTGGCGTTCACCACAATCTGTTTGGCCATGGCGAGGTCGGCAGCAACATCCACATAGACATGACAGATGCCTTCAAGATGCGAGAAGACGGGGACGCGCGCTTCGTCCTGAACCCGCGCGACCAGAGACTTGCCGCCGCGTGGCACGATCACATCAATGGTCCCGTTCAAACCGGTGAGCATCGCACCAACCGCCTGACGATCGGTCACGGGCACCAGCTGAACGACATCGGCTGGCAGGCCAACCGCTTCAAGCCCCTCGGCGATCGCGCCGTGCAGAGCCTGATTGGTCTCGATCGTATCCGAGCCGCCACGCAGGATCGCTGCATTGCCCGCCTTCATGCACAGGGCGGCGGCGTCGACGGTCACATTCGGCCGCGATTCGAAGATGATCCCGATAACCCCAAGCGGTGTGCGAACCCGCGCAACATCGAGCCCGTTGGGCCGCTCCCAACGGGCCATTTGGTCGCCGACCGGATCGGGCAGGTCCGCGATTTGCTCCGCAGCCTGCGCGATGGCTTCGAGGCGCGCGTCGTTCAGCGTTGCCCGCTCCTGATAGGACCTGGCAACGTTCCGCCCCTGCATCGCCGCCAGATCGCGCGCGTTGGCGGCAAGGATCGCATCGCCCTGCGCGCGAATATTTGTCGCTATAGCCCGCAGAGCATCGTTCTTCACCTCGGTCGGTGCCTGAGCGATCGCTGTCGCCGCCGCCCGCGCACGGTCGCCCATCTCCTGCATCAACGCGAGCACATCCACGTCCGCGCCAGTATCGAGTAATGCCATTGTCTTTATCCCCCCACCACTCTCTTGCCATCCCTATCCGCACCCGGACCGGCAGGCGCCAGATCGGCGTTCGAAACCGCCGCCGTCAAGGCCATATCATCGCGATGGACCATCGCGCTGCGACCCGCATAGCCCAAAATGCTTTCGATTTCTCCGGTGCGCCGACCCGCAAGCTTGGCAGCGTCCGCGCTATCGTAGGCCACGAGGCCACGTGCTATCTCCGCCCCGTCGGTACCAACAATCCGCACCGCATCGCCCCGCTCGAACGATCCTGTGACCTGTCGTACGCCGGCCGGCAGCAGCGACTTGCCCGCCAGCAGCGCGTCCCGCGCCCCCGGATCGACAATCAGGTCGCCGTGCGGATCGAGCGACCCGGCAAGCCATCGCTTGTAGGCCGTCGCGGGTGTTCCGTGCGGCGAGAACCACGTGCAAGGCGCGCCCTGATCAATGGCTGCAAGCGGATTGAGCGTTTTGCCCGACGCGATCACCATGGCCGTCCCGGCAGCCGTCGCCATCTTCGCAGCGTCGATCTTCGTCTTCATGCCGCCGCGCGACAGGTTCGACCCTTCGCTGCCGGCCATCGCCTCGATCTGGGCGGTAATGCGTGGCACATGGCTTATGTGGCGAGCGCTGGCATCGCGGTCCGGAGGGGCGGTGTACAGCCCGTCAATGTCGGACAGCAAGATCAGCGCATCCGCCCCGATCATCGTCGCGACCCGCGCGGCAAGACGGTCATTGTCGCCGTAGCGGATCTCGTTTGTTGCCACCGTATCATTCTCGTTGACCACCGGTATCGAGCCGCGCGTCAGCATGGTCGAAATGGTGGCTCGTGCGTTGAGGTACCGCCGCCGCGCCTCGGTGTCCGATAAGGTCAAAAGGACCTGCCCCGCCACCAACCCATGCGCGCCCAGCACATCGAAGTAAGCCCGCGCCAGTGCGATCTGCCCCACTGCTGCCGCTGCTTGCGCATCTTCAAGCTTTTCCGGTCGGGTCTTCATACCCAGCATCACACGGCCAAGCGCGATAGCGCCCGATGACACGATGACGATCTGACACTTGTGGCTGGCGAGCTCGACAAGGTCATCGGCCAGGCTGTCGAGCCAAGCGGCCTTCAAGGAACCGGTTTCAGCATCCACCAGGAGCGACGAACCGATTTTGATGACGATCCGCTTGTGTCTGGAAAGTGGCAGGAAATTCAGGGCCGCCATCCACCTGCCTCCTCACGTGGATAATCATCGTCGGCCTGCCCCGCATCATCATCAAGCAGGCGAACGCAGGCACGCAACAGTTCGGGAACGCCTTCTCCCGATGCGGCGGAGATCGCAAATGGCCGCTTACCCGACGCTTTGCCGAGTGCAGCCAGCGCCTGTGCGCGTGCGTCATCGTCAAGCGCATCGCACTTTGACAGCGCCACCAGTTCGGGCTTCTCGCTCAGCCCATGACCATAAGCGTTGAGCTCGCCGCGGATCACGTCGTAAGCTTCGCCCACATCGTCTTGCGTGCCATCCACCAGATGAATGAGCACCTTGCAGCGTTCCACATGGCTGAGAAAACGGTCGCCAAGTCCGACGCCCTCCGAAGCGCCCTCAATCAGCCCCGGGATGTCCGCCAGCACGAATTCACGATCGTCCTGCCGGACCACACCAAGATTGGGGTGCAGCGTGGTGAAAGGGTAATCGGCGATCTTGGGCTTGGCGGCGCTATTCGCCGCGAGAAAAGTTGATTTTCCAGCATTGGGCAGACCCACCAGACCGGCATCCGCGATCAGCTTGAGCTTCAAGATCAGCCAAGCCTCTTCGCCCTCAAGGCCTGGGTTCGCGTTACGCGGCGCCTGGTTTGTCGATGACTTGAAGTGCGCATTGCCGAAGCCGCCATTGCCGCCTTCGAACAGGAGCACCCTTTGTCCGACTTCGGTCATGTCGGCCAACACCTCTTCGCTCTCCACATCGATGATCTGCGTACCGACGGGCAGCTTCAGGACGACATCGTCGCCCTTCGAACCCGTCCGGTTGCGGCCCATGCCGTGGATGCCTTTTTTGGCTTTGAAGTGCTGCTGGTAGCGGTAGTCAATCAGCGTGTTGAGACCGGCAACGCATTCTGCCCAGACATCGCCGCCCCGTCCGCCATCACCGCCGTCCGGCCCGCCGAACTCGATATACTTCTCGCGGCGGAAGGAGACACAGCCGGCACCGCCGTCGCCTGCCTTCACATAGATTTTCGCCTGGTCGAGAAACTTCATGGCGCATCTCCGGCGGGCTCGACACGATCGAGAACATACACCTTGGAAGGCTTGCTGTCGGTTTCGCGCGCGGGCGTGAAACAGCTTGAGGAGCCGACAAAGCGAAACCCGTTCTTCTCCAGAACGCGCTGTGAAGCGACGTTGCTCGCAACAGTTTGCGCGTCGTAAGGCCCCGCAACGCCCTCAGAGTCAAGCAGGGTAAGAAACAGGCCCACGGCTTTGCTTGCGATGCCTTTGCCCCAGTACTCGCGACCAATCCAATAGCCCAGTTCGCTGTCGCCAAGTTGGCGCGGAGCGAGGCTGATGCCGCCAACCAGCGCGCCATCTGCCTCGATCGCCCGACTAACCTTGCGGCCGGACTCATTGCGCACGTCCGACAGATAGGCCTCCGCGTCGGACCGCGCATAGGGGTACGGGATCATCGAGGTCATCTCGGTGACCTCAGGATCGTTGAGAAGCCGTGCCAACCGATCGGCATCGTCAAGCCGAAAGCGGCGCAAACTGACCTTTGGGCGATGGGTGGAGGACATGATCGGCTCTTGTGAAACAAAAAAGGGAGGCCGTGGCCTCCCTTGATCTGCTTTCGGCATCTTCACAAGGGAAGGCCGCAGCACCGTGGCGAGCAGCCTATTCGGCGGCTTCGGCAAACGGGTCGATGGAAACATAGGTGTTGCCGTCACGCTTCTTGGCGAACGACACGGTACCGTCTGTCAGAGCGAACAGGGTATGGTCCTTGCCCATGCCCATGTTCGTGCCTGGGTGCCATTTCGTGCCGCGCTGGCGCACGATGATGTTGCCGGCGGTGACGACCTCGCCACCGAATTTCTTCACGCCAAGGCGGCGGCCCGCTGTATCGCGTCCGTTGCGCGATGAACCGCCTGCTTTTTTGTGTGCCATGGTTCAGTTCTCCTCACGGTGATTTTCGGCGTCGGTGGCGTAACGAGCCACCCGCGAAATCACATTATCCGTTTATCCCTACTCGCCCTTTGCGAGTTCTGCAGCTTGATCAAGCCAATTATCACGTTCGATGCGCCCCTTGAAGGACAGAGCATCATCCACCTTTGCAATGTCTTCCGGCGTGAAGGCTGCGACCTGCGCGAAGGTGGTGATACCCAACGCGTTCAGCTTCTTCTCAAGAACCGGGCCAACGCCGGAGATCTTCTTGAGATCGTCGGGCGCACCGGCAGGTGCTGCAAACAATGCACCTTCGGGCAATTCAGCAGCTGGTACCGGCTTTGCTGCTTCAGCTTTGGGCGCCTCGGCCTTGGGAGTTTCGGCCTTTGGTGTTTCAGCCTTTGGTGTTTCAGCCTTGGGCTCGGCTTTGGTTTCGGCTTTTTTGGGCGCGGCCTTCTTAGCTACCTTCGGCTTCGCACCACCGGTCAGAATGTCCGTAATCTTGACAACAGAGAAATCCTGACGATGGCCATTCTTGCGCCGCGAGTTCTGGCGGCGGCGCTTCTTCAGAATGATGATCTTGCGGCCGCGCTTGTTCTCAAGCACTTCGCCAACGACCGAAGC
Organism: Pseudomonadota bacterium; assembly: GCA_039024915.1. Lineage (NCBI taxonomy): Bacteria > Pseudomonadati > Pseudomonadota > Pseudomonadota bacterium. The sequence continues at coordinate 5,060 of JBCCPK010000004.1, read as the reverse complement.
GCCATCAACGAAGGGCGAACCCACGCTGACGTCGCCTTCGCCGCCAACCATCAGGACGTTCTCAAAAACGACCTGGCTCGAAGGGTCCTGGCCAAGCTTATCGATTTGAATGACATCATCGGCGGCGACGCGGTATTGCTTCCCGCCGGTTTTGATGACTGCGAACATCTTCTTATCCTTGTGTTCGACCTCCGATGTCACGCGCTGCCAGGACCAACAGGAATGATGGCCGGGGGGTTGCAGCGCCTGCTCAGAGCTTCTTGCGAGTCGGTTAACAGGTCGGCCCAATGAGGGGCCAGTTACCGTCGGCGAAACACTTCGCCAGACGAAAAAAGGCGCAGGCTTGCGGCCCGCGCTTTCGTGCGCCGTATAAGCCTAAAGCGGACGCGAATGTCAAGCTGAGCTTGCATTGCGCGCAGCCTTTCGTCTATCGGTGGCGCCGTCCTGCAGGCGGTCGCGCTCGCGGGGCATGCGGAGAGATGCCGGAGTGGTCGAACGGGGCGGTCTCGAAAACCGTTGTGCGCGTGAGCGTACCGAGGGTTCGAATCCCTCTCTCTCCGCCACTAGGTTTTGCTCTGTGCCTTCAAGCGGTCGGTCCGAAGGACCGGAGCCAGCTAAGACGGCACACCCGCGGTTGACTGGCTCCGAGTTCGAACTTTGTTCGATCCTCTCCGCCATTGGGTTTTGCTCTGTGCCTCCGGCACAGTTGCGATCTGCTGGCGTCGCGTTCGATCAAAGTCCTCAACGCTCCGCCATTCCCCTGCGCGCTTATGTTTGCTGATGTCACCGATTGATCGGTGACATCAGGGTTTTCTGTCCATTTCTGATTGTGCCCGCCTCCCCACAACCGCTGGCATCCGGTGTTCTGGTCGGAGAGGGAAGCGGGACAGGTATTCGCAGGATTGGCGTGGCCTCTGTTGCGGCGGCAGAAACCCACAACGGATCAAACAACGCCGATAAATCTGCCGTAATTGTAGGCAAGTTAGACTCCGGCGCGTTTACCAAAGGCCATACTTAAGTAAGATTACGTGGAAAATCACTGAGTATTGGTGGTCGCTTCTTACTTGCTACCAGTGTTAGCCTGACCGAGCGAACAGACGGGATAGGAGCACCTCATGGCCAATTTCGTCGTCACCACACTTCAAGACGAGAACGATAGCGGCGCGACGGTTGGTTCGCCCATTGGGACGGGACTGTCGTTGCGAGAAGCGATTGCGCTCGCCAATGCCAACCCTGATGCCGATACCATCACCTTCGATGCCGGCTTGGCCGGACAGACGATCACGCTCACGCTAGGTCAACTCGCACTGACCTCCGACATGACCATTGACGGCGATATCGATGGCGATGAGCGCGCCGACATAACCGTCAGCGGCGATGATGCGAGCCGTGTTTTCACAATCACCGGGGCGGACACGGATGCGACGCTGAACAGTCTGGCAATCGCAGACGGGTTCTCGACGATCAACGGCGGCGCGATCTACACCGTCGGCAGCTCAAGCCTGACGATCAACGACAGCACCATACGCGACAGCGAAGCCGGCAATGGTGGTGGAATCTATAACCGGGGTTCAGACCTGGCCGTCAATGCCAGCCTGATTGCGGGCAACAGGGCTACTGGTAATGGCGGCGGGATTTACTCGAACACGGACCTTTCAGGCACCACCACAACAGTCTCCAATTCGACGATCACCGATAACCAGGCAGGCAACGGGTCCGCCGATTCGGGCGGAGGGCTGTTCAACTTCAGCGGCCTGACCATCATCCAGAACTCGACCATTACAGACAACACAGCCGGCATTGCCGGTGGTGTCGGTTCCTATGACACGAGCGACACGCGGACCGACGTCTCGTCTTCAATCATTGCCGGGAACACGACCACCTTTGGGGGCAACGGCACGTACGGCCAGGACGTCGGAACGCAAAGCGCGACCGACACCGACAATTCCTTCGCCTCTCTAGGCAACAATCTGATCGGCAACGGCCAGTTTGCCGGGCCGAGCTTTACCGCGGTTGACTTCTTCACCAATGGAACAAACGGCGACATCGTCGGCACAGAGGCTGCACCGATTGATCCGCTTCTGGCCGCCCTGGCCAACAATGGCGGGCCGACCCAGACCATGGCACCCCTGCCGAGCAGCCCGGCAATCAACGCCGGCAACAACGATCAGATGCTGATGACGGACGCGCGCGGCGTTGCCCGCGACGATGGCTCAGGCACCGATATTGGCGCGTTCGAGCTTCAGGTCTCCGTAGCACCACCAAGCAATTTAATCGTCACAACCTTGGACGATGAACTCGATTCGAGCGGCCCGGACACCAATCTTGAGCTCATGGGTGGCGCAGGCGACCTGTCCTTGCGGGAAGCCATTTTCCTTGCCAACAGCTCGCAGCCCTCAACGATCACCTTCTCCTCCGCGCTTGCTGGCCAGACACTGACCCTCACCTTGGGCCAGATTTTCGTGACCGGCACCATGACGATCACTGGTGATGTTGACGGCGACGACAAAGCCGACATCACGATCAGTGGCAACGACGCGAGCCGTATTTTCAACGTCTTCGGCAGCGGAGCAAACCTCACCCTCAACAGTCTCGACCTGACAAACGGCTTTACGAACGTAAGCGGTGGCGCCATCAACGTTTCAGCGGTAGCCGCTGTGACCATCAACAACAGTATCATTCGTGATAGCCAGGCGCTCGGCGACGGCGGTGCGATTGCCAGTGTCGACACCCCGCTGACCATCAACTCCAGCCTGATACTCAACAACGTCGCTGCAGACGACGCTGGGGGCATCTCTGTCAGCAGCGGCAATGGCGCACTATCGACCATCACCAACACCACGGTCACCGGCAATATGGCTGGCGACGGAGCCTCCAACATCGGTGGAGGCGTTTTCAACATCAGCGGTGACCTGCTGATTCAGAATTCGACGATCAGCGGTAACAGCTCCGGGATCAGTGGAGGCGTCGCATCCAACGGCAACAGTTCCACCCGAACGGACATTTCATCGACGATCATAGCGGAGAACACCGCGGTCCAATCGGGATTTGGCAACGATATCGGCGCGCAATCGACATCGACGACAACCAATTCGTTCAACTCCCTCGGCAACAATCTTGTTGGTGACGGCACGTTCAATGGAACGGCGTTCTTCATCGATGGTGCAGGCGGCGATATCGTCGGCGACCAGACCTTCAAAGCCTTCGCCGATCTTCGACCCCTTGCCGACAATGGCGGGCCAACTCAGACCCTAGCACTGCGGCAAACCAGTCAAGCCATCGATGCGGGTAACAATGATGCAAGCCTGACGACCGACGCGCGCGGCGTTGCCCGCGACAATGGCTCAGGCACCGATATCGGCGCGTTCGAGCTTCAGAGCACACCAATTACTGGGCAGGTCTTCGTCGTCACCACGCTTGATGATGAGCTGGATAGCACTGCACCCGGCTCCAACCTCACGCTCATGGGCGGTACTGGCGATCTCAGTCTGCGCGAAGCCCTTTTTCTTGCCAACCAGCATAGTGCGACGGCCGATAGCATCACCTTCGATGCAGCGCTAGCTGATCAGACAATCATCCTCACGCAGGGCCAGTTGGATATCCGTGGCAATGTCACCATTGACGGCGATATCAATGGCGATGAAAAGGCGGACATCACCATCAGCGGCAACGATGCGAGCCGGGTTTTCAACATCACCGGGACGGGCACGGATGCAACGCTTAAAAGCCTGGACATCGCCAACGGATACGCATCCGATTCCGGCGGTGCGTTGCGCGCCGAAGGCTTCGCAAGTCTCACCATCATCAACAGTACAGTTCGTGACAGTGAGGCGGGGATAGCGGGTGGAGGTGTTTCCAGCCGCAATGTCAAACTAACGATCACGTCAAGCCTGATCGTCCAAAACACGGCGAATCTCGGTGGCGGCGTGGTGACGACGTCAAATCAGTCCGGTTTCGACACAATCATTACCAATTCCACGATCGCGGGAAACACGGCCATCACGGACCCCTTGTCAGGTTTGGGCGTTGGTGGTGGGTTTTACAACGCCGGCGGCCTCTCAAGGATCGAGAACTCGACAATTACCGACAATAGCGCGGACATCAGTGGTGGTGTTGCGAGTTACGGTGATAGCACAACACGCACAGAGGTCTCATCATCCATTATCGCAGCTAACACCGCGCGCGTAACGAGCTGTGGCAACGATGTCGGCGCCGATCCTTCACAACTCTCCAACTTCTCCATACCTTATAACTCTTTCAGTTCGCTGGGAAATAACCTCATTGGCGATGGGGCGTTTAGCGGGGAATTTTTCTTCACTTCCGGAATTAATGGCGACATCGTCGGCTTCGGTGGAGAGTACGTCGGGGGCATCGCGGGAGAGCGCGTGGATCCGCAGCTCGACGTTCTGCGCGACAATGGCGGTCCGGTTCAGACGCTTGCCTTGCTTTCCGGTTCGCTGGCCATCGATGCGGGCAACAAAGATCAGAACCTGACCGAGGACGCCCGCGGTGCGCCGCGTGCGTTCGGCACGGGTGCGGACATCGGTGCGTTCGAGAAGGCCGATGTGGCGACCAATGGGCCGGATATCTTGTTCGGGACGGGTTCGGGTGAGGTGATCAGCGCGCTCGACGGGCTGGACCTCGTCAATGGGTTTGGCGGCGACGACACCCTCAATGGCAACATCGGCAATGACACCCTCAATGGTGGGGACGGCAATGACACGCTGCGCGGTCAGAACGGCACCGATGAGCTGAACGGCGAAGATGGAGACGACACGCTTGAGGGTGGTGCGGGGATCGACACCCTCAATGGCGGGGATGGCGCCGACAACCTCAACGGAGGTGGCGGTCCCGATACGCTCAACGGAGACGATGGGAACGACGTCCTTGCGGGCAGCGCTGGCAATGACACGCTGAACGGCGGCGATGGCAACGATCAGCTGTTCGGTGGGGCTGACTTCGACAATCTCAACGGTGAGCTCGGCAACGACTTCCTCAATGGCGGCGCGTCGAACGACATCATCACTGGCGGCGGGGGCAATGACACGCTGATCGGCGAT